>NZ_JBGLRC010000013.1:0-101806 GCF_041402345.1 Aeromonas sp. S11(2024)
GGAAGTCGAGAGCATGGGCGATACGCATAAAAAATCCGAAACCAATCAACAGGTTTCGGATTTTCACACAACAGAAGGATCGGTCAATGGATCCTTAACTGATCGGCATTAGTCGCAAGAGGCTTGTTTTAAATTCGGATATTTTTTAGACTTCTGCAACCTGTTCAACTTTTACCCGGTAAGGAGATGAATATGCAACATCTGATGCTCAATATTGCATTCTCTCGCGGCACTGCGTGCGGCGTGAAATCTCGTGCTCTTTTACCGCGTGGCGTAAACAGGTAACCCCTGTCTTTTTATCACCCGCGGTTCGTCCCGCAGGGTGATATCCACTTTCTCCGGGAGAACCGCATGTTCAACTGGAGAATGTCATGTCTATCGAACTGGTTTTACTGCGCAGTGTTGAATCCCTGGTCCAGAGAAGGATTGCCTGGGTCGAGCGTCGTCTCGTGCAGGTCAATTTGTCACCCGCCCTGCTCAGGGATATCGGGCTGGAAGGATATCAGGGTCAAATCGCCCTCGTTCGCGAGCGGGAGTATCAAACCGGCTTCCGCCTCGGGAATCGAATAACCTGATCGCGAAGGGGAGAATAAGATCCCCCTCGCTAGTGAAATGGCAGGCTGCATGCCTGCCATTTTTCCATCTTATGGTTGATTCCAGGTTCACATGTTGGTGACTCAGTATTATCCTCTCCGCCCTCTTTGTTACAGTTGCGATTGTTTTCTCGCCTTGCGTCGTCAGGATCTGCAAGATTAGAGGTGGCAGCCCTATCTGTTTTACTCATCAGGACAAGACCTTATGCCACTCCTTCGTCAGCTTTTTCTTCCCATGTTGCTGTTGTTTTCAGGCATGTTGGCTGTTGCGGCTCCCCAGCCGCAAGATGAGAGCACAAGTAACGAAATCTCCGCACAAAAGGAGCTGCTGGTCGGGGTTCCCCGTGGCGGCTATCTCCCTTTCATCTATCAACTCCCCAACCAGCGTTATGCCGGTCCGCTCAAGGAGCTGGCCTCGCGCATTGCAGCCGAAATGGGCGTGTCATTGCGTTATATCCCCTACAACTCCTACGTGGATGCCCAGATTGCTCTCCAAGGCGGCCAGATCGATGCATTAATCGGGGTCGAACGTAATGCTCTTGAATTGAAGGGGATAAACCCTATTGGCAGTATCGGTTCTTATGCTCGCTCCATTTTAATGCATACCCCGGATCAGCGATTGACCCTGGAGCAGGCGCGCAAGTTACTCTGGGTCTGTATTCGTGGTTTTGGCAGTTGTAATGAATTGGCTCGTTTGGGGATCTCTGATGTAACTGAGCTTGAGAGCCGTGACGAGGCGACCTATATGGTCAAGCTGGGCGCTGTCGATGCATATCTTGATTTGGAACCAATTGTTTCCCTTAAGATGGAGAGAATGCCTGCATCAATGGGGGTTGTCGCTCCTGGGTGGCTTTCTGGCAGCACGCTGACGATGGCGACCAGCTCCCGCCAGCCAGAGCTGAGCGAGAAGCTTTGGCAGGCATATCAACGGATACCCGTTGCAGACTCACGATTACGGTTGCATCAGAAAGATGAACGCGCCAACGCTGGCCTTTTGCTGGAACCAGATGAAGCTAGTTGGCTGAAGCAGAGAAACAAGGTGATCAAGTTCGCCGTTGCCCCCGGATTTGCCGGCATCAGTGAAATCGATGACGAAGGTGAATTGCATGGCTATACGGCAGACCTGATGAAGTTACTGAGTCTGCGCTCCGGAATCCGCTTTGAGCTGGTGTCGACAAATACCTGGCAGGAGTCACTTAAACTGCTGAAAGAGCACAAAGTGGACCTTATTCCCTTGATGACACCGCTCAAGGATCGTCAGTCCTTTGCCTCTTTTACCTCCTCCTATCTGAAGTTCGACAGCTATGTCGTAGCCAGACACGGTGCTCGCCCGCTGAAGTCGTTGGTCGAGCTGAAAGGGCGTCTGATTGGTGGTGTGACGGGCTCTTACGAAGCCTCTCTCATTCACGCGCTGGGCGCCAATATTATCGAAGTGGGCAAAGATGCCGATTTACTGACCTTGCTTGATACTGGGCGAGCCGAATATGTGCTGTTGACCATGACCAATCTGGGACAGCAGGCGATGAAGGGTTTCAATGATAAGTATCAGGTGGTGCTGAGCTCCCCCGAATTTTCCGTACCTATCAGTATGGCCGTCGATAATGCTCAGCCCGAGTTGCTCCGCATCATGGACAAGTTGCTGCTGACCATCACGGATGAGGAGTGGCAACTGCTGGAGCGACGCTGGCTCAATGTGTCGGTCAATATCGAGTCTGATTACACCCTGATTTACAAGTGGTTGGCTATAGGGGGGGGCGCCTTGCTCGTCAGCGGTTTGCTGGTGATGCTCTGGGCTCGCAGTTTGCGTCGCCAGATTGCGCAGCGGAAAATCGCAGAGGACAAGCTGAACGAACAGTTGCTGTTTGTGCAGACCTTGCTCAACTCACTGCCAACCATGGTGGCGCTACGTGATAGCGAGCAGCGGATCACCTTGTGCAATCAGGCCTATCGCGATGCTTTCCTTGGTGCTGGCAGTAGCAGTGAGGAGCTGCAAAACATGCCAGAGACACTCAGAAACAGTGTGTTGGCAGAAGAGCGCCGGGTGTGGCAGACCGGACAGGATCTGGAGGGGGCAGGGAGCAACCTGCGAGCAGATGGCACGCCCTGCCATGTTATCTATGCCAAACGTCCTTATCGCGATCCCGATGGCAATATGCTGGGGGTGTTGACAGTACTGACCGATGTCAGCCGGATCAAAGAGGCGGAGGAGCGCGCCCGTCAGGCTGAAAATCGCCTTACCCAGATTACCGACAGCATGCCTGGGGTGGTCTATCAGTATTTGTGGCAAGGACCCGGCAAGGGGCGGTTTTTGTATGCCTCTCAGGGTGCCAGCGAGATCCTCGGGGCTTCCCGGCAGGATCTGTTCAATGCCGAATCGGGTGGTGAGGTGTTCGGCTTTACCGAAGAGGCGCTTCAGGATTTTGTCAGCAAGGTGGCCAATCATGCCGAGACCCTGGCGCCCCTCGATCTGGAGGTCAAGGTGGAGCGGCCTGATGGAGATCGCTATCTGCAAGTGCGTGGCAACTTTGTCAGACAGGAGCAGCAGGCACTGATCCTTAACGGGGTGATTCAGGACATCACTGCCCTCAAGCAACAGGAATACGAGCTGCGCGAAGCTCGCGCCTATGCCGAGCAGGCGATGCAGGCTCGCAGCCGCTTTTTGGCAACCATGAGCCATGAACTACGAACACCTATTTCAGGCATGCATGGCATGCTCGAATTGCTGCAAATGAGCGAGCTCAACGACGACCAGCGTTTTATGGTGCGCAATGTGGTCACCTCGACCAATAACCTGCTCTATCTGGTCAATGACATCCTCGATTTTTCCAAGATAGAAGCGGGTCAGTTGCAGTTGAATTACCAGAGCAGCCGCTTGCAAACGGTGATCTGCGATGCCATTCGTGGCCACGCGGCACTGGCTCATAACAAGGGGCTCCACGTGGTGCTGGAGTGGGAGCATCATGTGCCGGATTGGGCCGACATCGATGGGGTGCGTATTGGTCAGGTCATCTCCAACCTGCTCAACAATGCGGTGAAGTTTACCGAACAAGGGGGTATTACTATCCGGGTCAGCTATCTGAGTGAGCAACTGACCATCAGTGTCAGTGACACCGGTATCGGGATCGCCGAAGAGAAGCAGGCGCTGCTGTTCACGCCTTTTGAGCAGGTGGAGTCAGATATCAACCGTCGTTTCGGTGGCACCGGCCTGGGGTTGGCAATCTGTGAGCAGCTGGTGTGCAAAATGGGGGGAGCACTGACACTGACCAGCAAGGCAGGAGAGGGCTCCAGCTTCCGCTTTACCGTACCGCTTACCAATCCGCAGTGGGATCCCCCAGCTCTGGCTGACACAGAATGGTGGTTTTTCAGCGATGACACCAACCTCGAAGCGGCCATGGTGCGGCAGGGGGCCAAGCTCAGGTACTTGGGGGCCAATGAGCTCAGTCGTTCACTGGAAGGGTTGCTGTTGGCCGATCAACGGTGGCTTGAGCAAGCGCTTGGGGGGGAATGGCAAAGCTGGCTGCAACACTCTGCGCTGAAGGGGATCATAGCGTCACCCGATGAGGCGTTACGGGGTCGGATTGGTGAACAGAAATGGTGGCGCCTGGGTCTATCTCCTCTCTATCCGGATCTTCTGCTGGAGAGCTGCCACGAATTGCTACAGGAGCGGGTCACACCAATCCTCCCTGCGCTTGCAGAGAAGCTGGGTGGCAAAGTATTGGTGGCCGATGATCATCCGGTCAATCGTGCCTTGCTGGCACGGCAGTTGGCCATTCTTGGTATCGAGGCTCAGGTTGTGGAAGATGGCGAGAAGGCTCTGCGGGCCTGGCAGGGACAGCAATTCTCTCTGCTGCTGACTGATTGCCATATGCCGGTGATGGATGGTTATGCCCTGACCAAGGCGCTGCGGGCTGCGGGAGTGACGGCCCCCATCATAGGGGTAACGGCAGATACGTCGGAAGAGGCGAGTGCTCGTATGGTAGAGGCAGGCATGAGTGACATGTTACTGAAGCCCTACCCGCTGGATATCTTGCGCCAGATGCTGGCCCATTGGCTGGCAGAGAAGACGCCAACCAGAAGCGCGGTTGCGCCCGTTGATGGGGCTACAGGCATGCAGGCTGAACGCTGGTTGGCGTTGTTTGGTGACGAGCTGACCGCGCGAGCCATGGCGGTGGAGTATCTCGATTCCAACCGGCAGGATGGCGAGGCCATGATGGCAGCGCTTATTTGTCATGATGCCAGCGCTTTGGTAGAGAGCGCCCACCGGATCAAGGGGGCTGCCCGAATGGTCGGGTTGGAGGAGCTTGCCAGCCAGGCCGCCATGCTGGAATCGGCAGCGCGATTGAAGCGGCTCGACGAGCTCGACGATCTGGTCAGCACAGTGCAGAGGTTGATGACGGCGATTGCCCACGACATTGGATTATGGCTCGATGAAAAAAGCACAACATGAGTTGGTCATCATGGTCGTGGAAGACCATGGATTTCAGCGCAAGGCGCTGCTGCACCAGATCCGCAGCCTGGGTTACCAGAATCTGCTGGAAGCGGTTGATGGTATCGAGGCGTTGGCGCTTAGCCAGCAACACAACGTCGATATCCTGTTTTGCGATCTGCGAATGCCCGGAATGGATGGCATGGCGCTGTTGCGCCGCCTGTCGCTGGGTGGTTTTCAGGGCGGCATTATCCTCTCCAGCGCGCTTGAGGGGGATGTGGTCGAAGCCGTATTGCGTATGAGTACCGCTTATGGCCTGCAGGTGCTCGGTCGCATAGAGAAACCCTCAACGCCGCAGCAGCTCCAGCGGCTTATCCAGGCTTGGTCACCCCGGCAGGAACCCCTCAGGGAGGAAGAGGGGCACAGAATAGGACTCGATGAGTTGCGTCGGGCGATCGAACAAGATCAACTGCTGCCCTGGTATCAGCCCAAGGTGAGTTTTGCATCCGGCGAGTGGGTCGGGATGGAGGCGTTGGCCCGCTGGCAACACCCCGAGTTTGGCCTGATCCCGCCCGGGCGTTTTATTTCACTGGCGGAGCACAACGGGTTTATCGATCCGTTGACCGAGGTGATCATCAGCAAATCTCTGAGTGATGGCCATTTATGGGAGGAAACCGGGTTGTCACTCAATCTGTCGATGAACCTCTCCACCACCTCACTCATTGAAGGGGACCTCTGCAACTTATTGATTGATCAGTGCAAGCGCTGGAGTATCAATCCTGAGCTCATCACCCTCGAGGTGACCGAGAGCGCATTCGTGCAGGATCTGGGCAAGTCTCTGGAGGTGCTGACCCGGCTGAGGATGCATGGTTTTGGCCTCTCCATAGATGATTTTGGTACCGGCTACTCCTCGATGCAGCAGCTGGCACTGTTGCCGTTCACCGAACTCAAGCTGGATCGCTCCTTTGTCGATCGCTGCCATGCCGATCCGTCACGTTTGGCTATCATCGAGTCCAGTATCGAGTTGGCCCGCAAGCTGGGGCTGAAGTCGGTGGCGGAAGGGGTAGAGGATGAGGCAACCTGGCGAGTGCTGGCCCAACTCGGTTGCGACCTCTGTCAGGGATTTTTCTCTGCCCGCCCGATGCCGCGCAGTGAATTGGCTAATTGGCACCGGACTTGGCAAGATAGATTACCTACACTGATATCTATCTGATTCTGTTGGCTGGATCCCTCCGTTTGAACAAGGATGTTCATGAAAATCTCAAGCAAGTTGCTGCTCAGCTTCGGTTTTATCAACCTGCTGATCCTGCTCTCCTCCACGCTGGTCTATTACCGGCTGACCCAGATCAATCAGGCCCAGCACACCCTGCTGGAGCAGGCGCTGCCCGCCTTGCAGCGGGATGAGGCGAGCCAGAAGGCACTGGTTGCCACCGTTTCTGCCCTGCGTGGCTATCTGATCCTCGGCAAGGATCCGGCTCAGGCTTCCCGCCTCAAGCAGGAGTGGGAGTCGGCCTGGCAGGCCATTGCCCATCAGGCCTTCAGTCCGGCGCTCGCCAAGTCTCTCGAGACCTTCAAAAGCCATCAGGAGAAGGTGTGGACCATCGCCCAGAGTGAAGAGAATCTGCCCGCTCACACCCTGATGCTGCAGGAGGCGGGGCCGCTGGCGGAGGCTGCGCTCGATCAGCTGCAATCCTTTGCCAATGAAGAAGTTGGCACTCCGCAGGATCAACTCTCCGGCGATCGCCGCATGCTGCTCAAACAGGTGGGGGATGCCTACAACAGCCTCGCCAACGCCCTCTCAGCCCTGCGGGATTTTCTCATCTCAGGCGACCCCGAATACCGCAGCAAGTATCAGGATTACTACCAGTTTCATCAGCAGCGTGTGGCTGAGGTTAAACAGCAAGC
Organism: Aeromonas sp. S11(2024); assembly: GCF_041402345.1. Lineage (NCBI taxonomy): Bacteria > Pseudomonadati > Pseudomonadota > Gammaproteobacteria > Aeromonadales > Aeromonadaceae > Aeromonas > Aeromonas sp. S11(2024). The sequence goes on from NZ_JBGLRC010000013.1 coordinate 6,925, forward strand.
CGCGCTCTTTACCGACACCCAGCAGAGCCTCTGGCAGCTGTTTGAAGAGATGGTGACCCCTTTCTCCGAGCTGGTGGGGCAGGTGATCGAGAAACGCCAGGCGCCGGATTGGGATCAGGCAAACTACCTGATGGCCACCGACATCGAGCCGATGCAGTCCAGCCTCAGCGAGCAGCTGGTCCAGCAGGTGGGGAAAACCCGTGCCGAGGTGGATCAGATTTCGGCGCAGATGACCGGAGCTGGGAGGGCCATCAACCAGACACTGCTGTTGGCTACCGGCAGCGCCATCGTGCTTGGCATGGTGGTCGCTTGGCTCTTTAGTCGCCGTCTGACCCGTGACATTGCCTGTTTGGTGACCCGGGCGGGGCAGGTTGCGGATGGCCGGCTGGCGGCCGAGTCCTTGCCAATCACAGGGCAGGATGAGTTGGGAGAGTTGACCGGTTCCATCAACCGGATGTCTGCCCAGTTACATCATCTGGTCGGGGAGTTGCAGGGTGCAGTGGGGCAGGTCGAGGTGGCCTGTCTCGATGTGGGCAGCACCACCAGAGCCATAGTGGCGGATCTGACGGAGCAGGATCAGCGGGTTGATGCGGTGGCGGCGGCTATCGATCAGATGTCGGTGAGCGCTCGTGATGTGGCTGGCAACATTGCCGGTGTGGCGGATGGTGCCCATCAGGTGCGGCAGCAGACCCGTCAGGGAGAGGCCGCGCTGACGCGAATGAGCGATACCATGCAGCAGATTGCCGCCATGATTGGACAGGCCAACGAAGCCATGGGGCTGTTGGAGCATCAGAGTGAACAGGTGGGGCAGATCACCGAGGTGATCGCCACTATAGCCGAGCAGACCAATCTGCTGGCACTCAATGCGGCGATAGAAGCTGCGCGGGCAGGCGAGCAGGGGCGTGGTTTTGCGGTGGTGGCCGATGAGGTTCGCCAGCTGGCAACCCGCACCCATCAATCCACCGCCGAGATCAGCCAGACTATTGCGGCCATCTCCCAGCAGACTCGCCAGACGGTGAGTACCGTCAGCAGCGGTACCCGGTTGGTAGAGCAAGGCCGGGATGCTGTTGGATTGGTGACCGATACCCTGAGTGCCATGAACCAGCTGGTACAGTCGCTGTCGGGCCAGCTGGAGGCCATTTCGGTGGCAACCGAGCAGCAGTCGCGGGTGGCCGCCGAGGTATCCGGGACGGTCGACGACATTGCCGCGCTCAGTCGGCAATCCTGTCAGCGCAGTCAGCAGGGGGAGGAGATCGTAGCCAGACTGGCTGGTGATACCGGCAAGCTGAAGGCGGTCATCGCCCGCTTTGATCTTGATGCATGAGATGGCGGGATCATCCCGCCATTGCTATTGCCATTCACCGATCCGTCTGGCCCGTGGGTTTAGTCCAGACGTCTGAAGGTGTGGTTGTCGAAGCTGCTGGTGGTCTCCCGGTTGAGCAGGCTGACCAGCAAAATTGCCCGTTTCTCTCCATCCGGCTCCATATAGATGGCTTCGAATCCAGCCAACGGCCCCTCTTCAATCAGCACCTTGTCGCCCGAGCAGGGCAGGCAGGCGTAGCTGGCTCTCGCCTCGTCGCTGTCATCGCGGCTCATCAGCTGATAGACCAGCTTGCTGCTGATGGGGGTCCATTCACTGCCAAAGTGGATGATCCGGCTGATGCCGCGGGTCGATTTCAGGGTGACCGGTGTCACCTCTTCCAGATCGACAAAGATAAACAGGTAGTTGGGGAACATGGGTTCCCGTACCGGAACTCGCTTGCCCCGGCGCAGCTTCTCGATCTCCACCATGGGGTAATAGGATTCGATACCCTGGGCATCGAGGTGGGCGCGGGCGCGGGCCTCTTCTTTTGGCTTGCAGTAGGCCAGATACCATTTTTTCATGTTATGAGTATGTTCGTGTTGCCGTGCTCGCGGATATGATAGCGGCGCCAATAAAAAAGGCCACGCATTGCGTGGCCTTTTTTGCCGAGTGAGCAATTACCAACCTTTTACCAGGCCGCCTTTGAACAGCTCCAACCCTTTCTTGTAGACATCATCAGTCTGGAAAGCTTGTACGAACTGTTTGACCTTCTCGTCATCCTTGTTGTTGTCGCGGGCGACGATCAGGTTGACGTACGGGGACTCTTTGTCTTCAACAAACAGGCCGTTTTCGGTCGGGGTCAGACCAATCTGACCGGCGAAGGTGTTGTTGATGATAGCCAGATCCACATCTTCCAGCGAGCGCGGCAGCTGGGCTGCTTCCAGCTCGACAATCTTGAAGTTGCGCGGGTTGCTGGCGATATCCAGCACGGTGGCTTCCAGACCGGCGCCATCCTTCAGGGTGATCAGACCCTGTTTGGCCAGCAGGATCAGCGAGCGACCCAGGTTGGTCGGATCGTTCGGTACCGCGATCTGGGCGCCATCTTGCAGTTCGCTCAGCGCCTTGATCTTCTTGGAGTAACCGGCAATCGGGTAGACGAAGGTGTTGCCAACCGGCACCAGCTTGAAGCCGCGATCACGCACTTGTGCATCCAGATAGGGTTTGTGCTGGAAAGCGTTGACGTCGATGCTCCCATCGTTAAGCGCTACGTTCGGGGTGACGTAGTCGGAGAAGTTGACCACCTCGACTGTCAGACCGTATTTCTCTTTGGCTACCTTGGCAGCCACTTCAACCAGTTCGGTCTCCGGGCCGGCAATAGCGCCCACTTTCAGAACCTTGCTCTCTTCTTTTTGACCGCAACCGGCCAGAACCAGACCAGCCAGCAGGGCAGCCGCAACGGATTTGATGCCAAATTTCATAAAACCTCCTGTCAGAAATCGACGATTAACGATGATCACATTTGTTGACCAGGCGCTCACCCGCGCTCTGGATAAGTTGAACCAGTACTACCAGGATAACCACGGTCACCAGCATGACGGTCGGGTCAAAGCGCTGATAACCATAACGAATACCCACATCCCCCAGACCACCGCCACCGATGGCCCCGGCCATGGCCGAGTAGTTCACCAGCGTGACGAGGGTAATGGTGACGCTGTTGAGGATGCCGGGCAGGGCCTCGGGCAGCAGCACCTTGGTGATGATTTGCAGCGGCTTGGCGCCCATCGCCTTGGCCGCTTCCAGCAGGCCGTCCGGCACTTCCATCAGGGCCCCTTCCACCAGACGGGCGATGAAAGGGATGCAGCCGACAGTCAGCGGCACTATGGCGGCGATGGTGCCGATACTGGTGCCGACAATCAGCCGGGTTAGCGGAATGATGGCGACCAGCAGGATGATAAAGGGCACCGAGCGACCCACGTTGACCACCATACCCAGAGTACGGTTGAGCAAGGGGTTGGCCAGGATCTGGCCCGCCTTGGTCACGTGCAGTGCCACGCCGAGCGGCAGACCCAGCAGGCAGCCGAACAGGGCGGAGGCAAACACCATGATCAGGGTGTCGCCCAGGGCCGTGATGAGCAGATTAATCATGGCTTCGGACATAACCCATTACCTCCAGCTGAATGTGGTTGTCGATAAGGAACTGCTGGGTGGCCTCGCATTGGGCTTCATCCCCGAACAGCTCGGCCAGCAGGAAACCGAATTTGACGCCACCGGCGTATTCGATGTCTGCGCTCAGAATGCTGATGTCGATATTGAAACGGCGGCTCGCCTCGGAGATGAGCGGCGTATCGACCGTGCTGCCGGTAAAGCCGAGCTTCACCAGCGGGTAGCTGCCCGGCACCCGCTCCGCACTCATCCGATCCTGATACTCCTGCGGTACCTCCAGATGGATGGTGGAGTGGATGAAGTCACGGGCCAGCTGGGTCTTGGCATTGCTGAAGAACCAGGCCACTTCGCCCTGTTCGATCAGGCGGCCGTCGCTGATGATGGCCACTTCGTCACAGATCCCCTTCACCACATCCATCTCGTGGGTGATGAGCAGGATGGTGAGCCCCAGCTTGACGTTGATCTCCTTGAGCAGGGTCAGGATCGAGCGGGTGGTCTGCGGGTCGAGGGCCGAGGTGGCCTCGTCGCAGAGCAGTACCTTGGGGGCCGGTGCCAGTGCGCGGGCAATGGCGACGCGCTGTTTCTGACCGCCGGAAAGCTCGGACGGGTAGGCATGGGCACGGGCTTCCAGCCCGACTAGCGCCAGCAGCTCGGCAACCCGTTGCTGGATCTTCTCTTTGCTCCAGCCTGCCAGCTCCAGCGGAAAGGCGATGTTGGCAAACACGGTACGGGAGGCAAGCAGGTTGAAGTGCTGGAAAATCATCCCGATCTGGCGGCGAGCCTGGGTCAGATCCCGTTCGCTCAGGGCGACCAGATCCTGGCCATCAACGATGACTTGACCCTCTGTCGGGCGCTCCAGCAGGTTGACACAACGAATGAGGGTACTCTTGCCGGCACCGGAGGCACCGATCACCCCGAAAATTTTGCCTTGGGGTACATGCAGACTAACATCACGCAGGGCGTGCACGGCGTCACTGCCTGTACCGTAGACTTTGTTGAGACCGATCAACTTAATCATGGATTCTTCCGTGCTAACAGCCTTAAAGCACAGGGCGCTACAGGCGGGGAAATTGGGCAGAGGTTCCACTGGGTTACTCTGTCATCATGGAGGATGATGCTAAGATGTCTGGATGGCCATGTCAACGCATGTTTTTACGTCTAGACGTCTAAAAAAGTGATAAGGATTTCTGTCAGGCGGATAACGATCAGGATGGTATTGTTGCTCTTCCAGATCCTGTTTCGTACCTGCGGTATATGGCCGAATTAAAGATGGTTTATATCGGGTATATGCTGGTTTTATTAGTGTGCCAGCCCGTTTCTGTTCACATCTGCTGTCGAGCCTGATGCTCCTCCATCGTTGCACAAATTGCTGCACAAATCGTTCCCTATTCGTGACCGTAGCACCTGACAGTCACTTTGTCGGCGTCAACCTTGATGCAGCGCAAGGGGGGCTCGGATAGGGATTGGGTCGGTTGCGCTTGTTTTTTATACTGATGATGCCTACAAGCATGGAGGGCAGTGCGATGAGATTCCAACAGATCAAAGAGTTGCTGCACTATCTTGAACAGGTTCATCACCAGCTCGGGCTCTGTTACGGGCGTTTGACCAGTCAGGTGGACAGCGAGCGCAGCCGGATGTTGCTGGTCTATCTGCAAGGGCGTGAGGATGCGGCCAGTGCCCATCTGCACGAATATGCCGCTCAGCTGGGAGATGCGGTCAGGGAGACCTGGCTGAACCAGAGTTTCAGCGAGGATATGCTGCCTGCCATTACCCGCTTCGAGCTGCCGGTATCAGTCCAGACCCAGGATATCGTCACTCAGGTATGCCGTTGGGAAGAGCAGCTGGTGGGCGAGCTGAGTCATCTGGCCCGGGAGTGCCCGACACCGGCCACCACCGCCCTGCTCGAGAATCTGGCCGGGCTGGAGCAGACTCGTCTGACCCGACTGGTGCACGGCGTTCATCGACTCGACGACATGTAACGGGTGATAAGCGCCAAACACGCAAGATGACCGCCAAACAAAAGGGCCCGGCAGCAGTGCCGGGCCCTTTCCATTGGTATCTGCTGACTTGCAGTGAACGTCGGTCAGCCCTGCTGCTCGGCCGCGTAGAGGGCGGCCCCGATAATGCCCGCCTGATTGAGGCTGGCCGCCGGAATAAGCGGCGCCCGGGTCTCGATGCGATCGACAAACTTATCCAGCTTGGCTGCGCTGCCGCCCCCCAGAATGAAGAGGTCGGGGGAGAAGAGAAACTCAAGGCGCGCCAGATACTTGTTGAAACGCTTGCCCCAGCGGTTCCAGGAGAGATCTTCCCGTTTGCGCGCCGCATCGGAGCAGTAGTGCTCGGCGACCATCCCTTCCAGCATCAGATGGCCCAGCTCGGTGTTGGGCAGCAGATGGCCGTTGACGAAGATGGCGGTGCCGATGCCGGTGCCGACCGTGATGAGGATGATGACCCCCTTGCGATCCTTGCCGGCGCCAAAGCGCATCTCGGCCAGACCGGCGGCATCGGCATCATTCAGCACATAGCAGGGCTTGCCGGTGACATCGGCAAACAGATGCTCGGCATCGGTTTCGATCCAGCTCTTGTCGATGTTGGCGGCACTCTTGGCAACCCCGTTGTGGATGGTGGCGGGAAAGCCGCAACCCACCGGTCCTTTCCAGTCGAAATGTTCGACCAGCGCCTTGAGGGTATGGGCGATGGCGGCCGGGGTGGCCGGTTGCGGTGTGGCAATGCGATGGCGCTCGCCAATCAATTCGCCGGTTTTGGTATCCACCAGACAGCCCTTGATCCCTGAGCCTCCAATATCCACTCCCAACATATGCATCTGTGTTGTCCTTGTTGTGTGCCGAGCAGTTTGCAGTGACCACGCTGTTATGGGCACTGCAGGTCGGCAGAGCATGAAAAAAGTGCTGCAATCCGGCAAGGGGCAGATCACTTATGCGTGATCCGACAGACCTTTTTCGATGCAGCGGATCAGCAAACGGGTCTTCTTGTTCTCTTCATCCTGACGTCGGGCAAGGGTGGCCAGCGCCCATTCGATATGTTCGGCCACCATGGGTTCGGCGGTGGTCAGCGCCAGTTGCAGGGCGGCGATCACCTCGGGAGTCGCCGGGCCATTGCCCAGGGCGACCGCCAGATTGCGGCGCCAGCGCTGGTAACCGATGCGGCGGATCGGGCTCCCTTCGGTCTGCTTGAGAAAGTCGCTCTCGCTCCAGCACCACAGCGCCAGCAGGGGCGGGCGGTGCAGACTGGGGCGCGGGCTGAAGTCGGGTTCCGGGCTGGCATCGGCGTAGCGGTTCCAGGGGCAGATGAGCTGGCAGTCGTCGCAGCCGTAGATGCGGTTGCCCATCAGGGGCCTGAACTCTTCCGGAATAGGGCCGTCATTCTCGATGGTGAGATAGGAGATGCAGCGGCGGCCATCTACCACATAGGGGGCGACAATGGCGCCGGTCGGGCAGATGTTGATGCAGGCGACACACTTGCCGCACTGCTCCTTCTCCACTGGCTGGTCGAGCGGCAGCGGCAGGTTGAGCAACAGCTCACCGAGAAAGAAGAAGGAGCCGGCCGATTCGTTGAGCAGCAGTGAGTGTTTGCCAACCCAGCCGAGGCCGGCCTTGGCTGCCAGCGGCCGCTCGAGGATGGGGGCGGAGTCGACGAAGGGGCGCCACTCACCCAAGGTCTCTTCAGAGCCTTGAAACAGCTCGGCGCAGCGCGCTTCAATGCGATCACCCAGCTGTTTGAGCCGGTTGCGCAGCACCTTGTGGTAGTCACGGCCGAGGGCATAGCGGCTGATATAGCCGAGAGTCGGATCGCGCAGGGTAGCGGCAAAGCCCGCCTCGAACGGCAAGTAGTTCATCCGCACCGACAACACCCGCACCGTGCCCGGCAGCAGTTCGTGGGGGCGCGCCCGCATCATGCCGTGACGTGCCATGTAATCCATGCTGCCGTGATAGCCCGCATCCAGCCAGGCCTGCAATCTCGGCTCTTCGATACGCAGGTCGGTGTCGGTGATGCCCGCCTGGTCAAATCCTAGCTCCCGTGCCCAGAGCTTGATATCGTGGGCCAGCTGGTGGAAGTCAGGTGCACTCATGCGGCTTGGCCTGGCCGGAGTTTGCTGGCGTGGGTCGATTGATAAGAGGCGGGAGCCGTCATGGTAGAGGTCATCAGGGGCGCGTTGGGCACAAAAGAGGGGAGCAGTTTACCACAGGGGTTGTGGCAGACTGAACAGATCCGCGCACTGGAGCTCAACTGGGCCGCGCGTGAGGGGCAACCTCTCTATGCCCTGATGGAGCGAGCCGGTGCCGCGCTCCGCACCTATGCCACTCTGCATTGGCCCGACAGTCGCTGCTGGTGGATTTTCGTCGGCCCCGGTAATAACGGCGGTGATGGCTATGTGCTGGCCCGCCTTGCCCGCCAGATTGGCATCGAGGTGGTGGTGATTGCCGCCAGAGCACCTGACCAGTTGAAGGGGGATGCCAGACGGGCCGCCGATGAGTGGCTGGCGACCGGTGGCCGGGTCTGGCTGGCCGAACAGTTTTATGGGGACCAGCACTCCACCCCGGAGCTGGTGGTCGATGCCCTGCTTGGCACCGGCGTCAACACGTCCCTCTCGCCACTACTGACAAAGATCGTCGCAACAATCAATGGCTTGGCTGTGCCCGTGCTGGCGGTGGATCTCCCCTCCGGCCTCAACGGCGATACCGGCCGTGCCATGGGGGCCGTGGTGCAGGCCACTCGCACCCTCACCTTTATCGGTATCAAGCAGGGGATGCTCACCGGCGACGGGGTGGATTGTGTCGGCCAGCTCGACTGTGATCCCCTTGGCGTGACGCCAGATGATGCTATTTCGCCCGCCGCCTGGCGTATCGATTATCCGCTGCTCTGCACGCAGCTGACCCCGCGCCCGCGCGCTTCCCACAAGGGCTCTTATGGCAAGGTACTGCTGGTGGGGGGCAATCGCGGCATGCAGGGGGCCATCGTGCTGGCGGCCCGCGCCTGCCTGCGGGCGGGGGCCGGGCTGGTGCGGGTATGTCAGCATCCGGAACATCCGCCGGTCAGCCTCTATCAACCCGAACTGATGAGTCTCACTACCGCAGATGACGAGGGGTGGGCGTCGGTGCGGGTCATTGGCCCCGGGCTCGGTCAGGATGAGTGGGGAAGAGCGCAAATCGCTCGTTATCTCACCGATCGGCTGCCACTGGTTTTGGACGCCGATGGATTGAATTGGCTGGCGCAATCTCCCCGCCATCAGGATAATTGGGTGCTCACGCCCCATCCCGGCGAAGCGGCGCGCCTGCTGGGATGCACCATTGCCGAGATTGAAACAGACCGGTTTGCCGCCGTGCAGGCGCTGCAGCGGCGTTATGGCGGTGTGGTGTTGTTAAAAGGGGCGGGAACACTTATTTATGACGGCGAGCGGGTCGCTCTCTGTTGTGAAGGCAATCCCGGCATGGCAAGTGGCGGGATGGGCGATCTGTTATCTGGTATAATCGCCGCCCTTTTGGCCCAGGGCTGGTCTGCCACCATGGCAAGCTGGCTGGGCGCAGTGATCCACGGCGAGGCTGCAGATCAGGCCGCCGCTGACGGCGAGCGGGGCATGCTGGCGTCAGACTTGCTGCCGCTGATCCGCAAACTGGTTAATCCCGACACCATTACAAGTTAAAAAGAAGAACATGGCAAAACAGTTGATGATGACACTGCCGGACGAGGCAGCAACCGTGGCACTGGGTGGCCGTCTGGCACAGGCTTGCCAGCAGGCGACCACAGTGTTTTTGCATGGCACGCTTGGCGCCGGTAAAACCACCCTGACCCGCGGCTGGGTGCAGGGCCTTGGCCATCAGGGCAAGGTAAAAAGCCCGACTTACACCTTGGTCGAACCCTATGAGCTCGATGGCTGGCAGGTCTACCATTTTGATCTCTATCGCCTTGCAGATCCGGAAGAGCTGGAATTCATGGGCATTCGGGACTATTTTGCCGCCAACACTCTCTGTCTGGTGGAGTGGTCCGAGAAGGGCGAGGGCTGGTTACCGGCTCCCGACCTGGAAATTACCCTCACTTATGTAGGCGAGCAGCGCGAGGTTCTGATAGAGGCCCGCACTGCTATTGGCGAAGCCATTCTGGAACGGTTGTCATCTACGTGCGCTTGATCCTTGTTATTGCTCTCTCTTTGATGGCGTTACCCTCCTGGGCGAATCAGCTCAAGAGCGTACGAATCTGGCCATCACCGGATAACACCCGGGTGGTGCTCGATATGAGCAGCGCCCCCAACTTCAACTATTTCACCCTCACCGGCCCGGATCGGCTGGTGATCGATCTGAAAGGGGCGAGCAACGCCGCCAATCTGGCGCGGATCGAGAACAACAGCGAACTGGTGCGCAAGATCCGCCAGAGTACTCCGCTGGAGAAGGGCGGTCTGCGGCTAGTGATGGATCTAAGCTCCGCCATCAAGCCGGTGGTCTTTCCGTTGGCGCCAGCCGGGCCCTATGGCCACCGTCTGGTCATCGACCTCCCTTATGAAGAGAAGCGCTCGGCGGCTGCGGTGCAAGCCACGCCCGTCGGTGGCAAGGGCAAGGGGGTGGTGATTGCTATCGACCCGGGCCACGGCGGGGAAGACCCGGGATCCATCGGCCCGCGCCGTACCTATGAGAAGCGGGTGACGCTGGCGGTCTCCCAGAAGCTGGCGGCACTGATCGACCGCGAGCCGGGGATGCGTGCCGTGATGACCCGTCGTGGCGACTATTTCGTCGACCTCAACAAGCGCTCCGAGATTGCCCGCAAGGCCAAGGCGGATCTGCTGGTGTCGGTCCATGCGGACAGCTTCCATAACTCCACTCCGCGCGGCGCCTCGGTCTGGGTCCTCTCGACCAACCGTGCCAACCGCGAGATGGGCAGCTGGCTGGAGAAGCAGGAGAAGCAGGGCGAGCTGCTGGGCGGTGTCGGCAAGGTGTTGGCGGAATCCGATCCCAATCCCTATCTGGCGCAGACCTTCCTCGACCTATCCATGGACAAGTCCCGTGCCGAAGGGTACGACGTCAGCCGCCAGATCCTGCGCTCCATGGGCAAGGTTGCCCGACTGCACAAGAAGGCACCGGAGCATGCCAGTCTGGCGGTGCTGAAAGCGCCGGATATTCCCTCGGTGCTGGTGGAGACCGGTTTTATCTCCAACCATGCGGAAGAGAAACTACTGGCCACCGCCAGCTATCAGGACCAGCTCGCCCGCGCCATCTTCGAGGGGATCCGCAACTACTACCGCGCCCACCCGACCAAGGGGGCCATGCTGACCGGCAAAGGGCAGGTGAGCCAACCTGCCGCTACTCGCCCTGCACCGGTAGCCCGGCAGCCGGTGAGCCAGCCCAGGCAGACACAGTCGCAGCCGGTAGTGACCAACAAGATGCCCGCCACCGCCCGCGACGGCGGTGCTGGGAGCGGCTCTGGCGCCGGGGTGATCAAGCCTTACTCGGCGGCAGCGCAGGAGAGCGGTGCACCGGTCAGCAGTGTGGGCGACTATGACAAATCGCGGATGCTCCGCCATGTGGTCAAACGGGGTGAGAGCCTCTCCCGCCTTGCCGAGAAGCATGGAGTGAGTCAGTCCACTCTGGTGGAGATCAACCAGCTGCGCAGCCGGGATATTCAGATTGGTCAGACCATCTATATTCCCCAGCAAGGGCAGAGCCGCGCTGCTGCTCCCGTTCGCAGTGACGACAAGTCGCAGATGATCCGCCATGTGGTCAAGCGGGGCGAGAGTCTCTCCCGCCTTGCCGAGAAACATGGGGTGAGTCAGGCTCGGCTGGTAGAGATCAACAAGCTCAAGTCGCGGAATATCCAGGTAGGGCAGGTGCTCTACATTCCGCAAAACTGACGCGCGGGAGCGAGCGATGCCGCTCCCGCTGTTAGCGAATACCATCAGCAAGATTGAAATTCAGGAGCAAGTGATGCCGATCCGTATATTGCCCTCGATTCTGGCTAACCAGATTTCGGTTGGTGGAGAGGTGGTGGAGCGGCTCTCTATCCGCAAGATTGAAATTCAGGAGTAAGTGATGCCGATCCGTATTTTGCCACCCATTCTGGCTAACCAGATTGCAGCCGGAGAGGTGGTGGAGCGGCCCTCATCTGTGGTGAAAGAGCTGGTGGAAAACAGCCTGGATGCGGGGGCCGACCGGGTCGAGATCGACATCGACAAGGGGGGCGCCAAGCTGATCCGCATCCGTGACAACGGCTGTGGCGTCGCCAAAGACGAGCTGGTGCTGGCGCTGTCGCGTCATGCGACCTCCAAGGTGGCCACGCTGGATGATCTGGAAGGGATCAACAGCCTCGGCTTTCGTGGTGAGGCGCTCGCCTCCATCAGCTCGGTCTCCCGTCTCACCTTCACCTCCCGTACTGCAGATCAGTCCGAAGCTTGGCAAGCCCAGGCGGAAGGGCGCGAAATGAGCGTCACCATCAAGCCGGCGGCCCATCCGGTGGGCACCACGGTGGAGGTGGTGGATCTCTTCTTCAATACCCCGGCGCGGCGCAAGTTCATGCGCAGCGAAAAGACCGAGTTTGCCCACATCGACGAGCTGGTGCGCCGCATCGCGCTCTCCCGCTTCGATGCCACCCTGATCCTGCGCCACAATGGCAAGGTGGTGCGCCAGTACAAGTTCGCCAATACCGTGCCGGAGCAGGAGCGACGTCTTGCCGCCGTTTGCGGCACTCCCTTCATGCACCATGCGCTGGCGGTGGAGAGCGAGCACAGCGATGTGCGGCTGTGGGGCTGGTTGGCGACTCCGGAGGGGGCAAGACCGCAAAACGATCTGCAATACACCTATGTCAACGGCCGGATGATGCGCGACAAGCTCATCAACCACGCCATTCGTCAGGCCTATGACGAGTTGCTGCCTCCCGACCGCTTCGCCGCCTATGTGCTCTATATCGAGCTGGATCCCCGTCAGGTGGATGTCAACGTCCACCCGGCCAAGCATGAGGTGCGCTTCCATCAGGCGCGGCTCATCCACGACTTTATCTTTCAGGCGCTGTTTACCGCGCTGCGCCGCGAAGGAGTCAGCGCCGCTCATCAGGACGCGCCGCTGGCCGAAACCCTGGTCGAGTTGCCGGTCAGTCCGCAGATTGAATATCCCGGTCAGGCGCCACGTCCCGAATGGTACGGTGCCGAGCACAGCTACCGGGCACCTGCACAGGTGCGGGAGGGGGGCAGTGGGGCTGGCCGAGCCAGTAATTATCAACCGCCCGAGCCCCCCAGTCGGGAGGCGATGCGCGGCATGGGCGCTCTGCTCACTACGCTGCCTATAGCAGCTGAGGTTGCTCCTGCGCAGCCCACTGATCCAGTGCCGTCACCCAAACAGGGGGGATGTCGCGCCCTGACACTGGTGGAGCAGGCCTACCTGTTGATCGAGCGGGATAATCAGCTGGCCCTGCTCTCGCTGGTACGCGCCGAGCGGGTGCTGCTGCGCCACTGGCTGCTGGAGACCTGGGGCCAGGGACTGGCGGCCCAGCCGCTGTTGCTGCCGGTCTCCTTCAAATTGCCGAAGAATTTGATCGCGCTGGTGACCGAGCAGGAGCGTTTGCTGAAACGGATGGGGCTAGAGTTGAAAAGCGGGGGGCGTGACACCATGATCCTGACTCGGGTGCCGGCTCTGCTGCGCCAGACCGATCTGGTTCGTCTGTTACCCGAATTGCTGCAAATTATCGAGGGCGGATCTGACAGTGATGCTGGTCAGCAGGCTGAAGTATTATGCCAATGGCTGGTGGAGCAGGGGATAAGCCGCGAGAAGATATACGATTTTTCAACTGCCAGTCGTCTGCTGACGGAACTTGTGACCGATTTCAGTGACCAACTGGCAGACATTCGCATGGTGCGCCCCCTTTCGCTGGTGACCGTGCTGGAGGAGTTTGAACATGGCGAGTGACTTGCCGACCGCAATTTTTCTGATGGGGCCGACGGCCTCCGGCAAGACGGATCTCGCCATTGAACTGTGCCAGGCATTGCCTTGCGACATCATCAGCGTCGATTCTGCGCTGATCTATCGCGGCATGGATATAGGTACGGCCAAGCCGACCGCCGATGAACTGGCACGTGCCCCGCACCGGCTGATCGATATTCTTGATCCCGCTGTGAGCTATTCGGCTGCCGATTTTTGCAAGGATGCCCTGCGGGAGATGAAAGAGATCGCCGACCGTGGCCGCATTCCGTTGCTGGTGGGCGGCACAATGCTCTATTTCAAGGCGCTGCTGGAGGGATTGTCCCCGCTGCCCTCTGCCGATCCCGCCATTCGTGCCGGGATTGAGGAAGAGGCTGCCCGCCTCGGTTGGCAGGCGCTGCACGATGAGCTGGTGCGCATCGACCCGGTGGCCGGTGCGCGGATCCACCCCAATGACCCGCAACGACTCTCCCGGGCGCTGGAGGTCTACCGCATCAGCGGCAAGACCCTTACCGAGCTGACGCAGGTGCAGGGGGAGGGCTTGCCCTATCGGGTGCAGCAGTTTGCCATCGCCCCGAGCGATCGCGCCGTGCTGCATCAGCGGATCGAACAACGCTTTGACAAGATGCTGCAAGGCGGCTTTGAACAGGAGGTTCGTGCGCTGATGGCGCGCGGCGATCTGCACCCGGATCTCCCCTCCATTCGCTGTGTGGGTTATCGCCAAATGTGGGACTACCTGTGCGGTGAAGTGGGGTATGATGAGATGCGTTATCGTGGCATTGTTGCCACACGCCAATTGGCAAAACGACAGATGACCTGGTTGCGCGGCTGGCCCGATGTGACCTGGTTGGAATCTGGTGAGTCTGGCAATCTCGACCGCGTGCTTGCTCGCGCTGGTGCGGCTTGACACTCCCTGTATAATCAGGTTGTTATATTGATATTCGGTGTTTAAAAACAACAAACTATAAGGAAAAGAAAAATGGCTAAGGGGCAATCTCTCCAAGACCCGTTTTTGAATGCGCTGCGCCGTGAGCGGATTCCTGTTTCTATCTATTTGGTGAACGGCATCAAACTGCAAGGTCAGATCGAGTCTTTTGACCAGTTTGTTATCCTGCTGAAAAACACCGTGAGCCAGATGGTTTACAAGCACGCCATCTCGACTGTCGTACCGGCCCGTGCCGTCAATCATCACCAGCCCACTCCGGGTGGCGCGGCTGATGAACAGGGTGATGCCGAGGCGTGATACCCCTGGGCGAGTCGACTCGCCAACTCAGATTCATCATGATTCCTGTTAAGGAGCAAGCGCTTGTTTGACCGTTATGAAGCTGGCGAACAGGCCGTTCTGGTGCATGTCAACTTCAGTGATGAGGGTGAGCGGGAGGATCTGGAAGAGCTCAAGATGTTGGTGAGCTCGGCCGGAGTCAATGCGCTGGGGGTAATTACCACCAGTCGCAGTGCGCCCAGTGCCAAATTTTTTGTCGGTAGCGGCAAGGCTGAAGAGATCGCGTCCCAAGTCCAGATGCTGGATGCCGACGTCGTCATCTTCAACCATGCCCTGACCCCTGCCCAGGAGCGCAATCTGGAGCGTCTGTTCCAGTGCCGGGTGGTGGATCGAACCGGCCTGATCCTCGATATCTTTGCCCAGCGCGCCCGTACCCACGAAGGTAAACTGCAGGTCGAACTGGCCCAGTTGCGCCATCTTTCCACTCGTCTGGTGCGAGGCTGGACCCACCTTGAGCGTCAAAAGGGCGGGATCGGTCTGCGTGGCCCGGGTGAAACCCAGCTTGAAACTGACCGACGTCTGCTGCGGGAACGCATCAAGGCGATTTTGCGTCGGCTCGACAAGGTGGCCAAGCAGAGGGAGCAGGGACGCCGCGCCCGCAACCGCAACGAAGTGCCGACGGTGTCACTGGTTGGTTATACCAACGCCGGAAAGTCCACTTTGTTCAACCAACTTACAGCTGCCAGCGTGTATGCTGCCGACCAATTGTTCGCAACTCTGGATCCCACCCTGCGTAAACTGGTGATCCGGGATGTGGGTGATGTGATTTTGGCGGATACAGTTGGATTTATTCGACACTTGCCCCATGATCTGGTCGCGGCCTTCAAGGCGACCCTGCAGGAGACCCGTGAAGCGGATCTGCTGCTGCATGTGGTGGACTGTGCCGATGAGCAGATGCAGGAGAATATCGACTCCGTGCAGCAGGTGCTCGCCGAGATCGAAGCCGATGACAGGCCCCAGCTGATGATCTGCAACAAGATCGACAAGCTGGCGGATCGTCCGGCAGGTCTGGAGCGAGATGACGAGGGGCGCCCGTTGCGCGTCTGGTTGTCGGCCCAGACTGGTGAAGGTTGTGAGCATCTGTTTACGGCGCTGACCGAATTGCTGGCTGGCTCCATGGTGCATCACACCCTGCAGTTGCCTCCTTCTGCCGCGAGATTGCGCAGTGCGCTCTATCAGCTGAAAGGGATTGAGCAGGAAGGTTTTAGCGAGGAGGGTGATTTCGTGCTGGAAGTCCGCTTGCAAGTGGCCGACTGGAACCGCCTCGTGAAACAGGAAGGTGAGAGTTTACAACGCTTTATCAGGCATTGATTCGTCGATGAAGGTGACCCCTTAGGGGCTTCTCAACGTATGATGGCCCGATAGAGATGATATCCATCCGCATGTATTAATGGAGACGCTGATGGCTTGGAATGAGCCTGGTAACAACGGCAAAGACCGTGACCCTTGGGGGAATAACGGCAAGAATCAGGGACCCCCTGATCTGGATGAAATGCTGCGCAAAGTGAGTCGCCGTTTCGGTGGCTTGTTTGGTGGCGGCAAATCTGGCGGCGATGTAGGTCGCTTTGGTATCTCCATCGCGCTGGTTGTGGCTGTGGTGGTGTGGGTCGTCAGCGGCTTCTACACCATTCGCGAAGCGGAGCGTGGTGCCGTGCTGCGGTTTGGCAAGTTTTCCCATATTGTCGAGCCGGGCCTGCGCTGGAAGCCGACCTTTATCGATCAGGTGATCCCGGTGGACGTCGAGTCCGTGCGCTCCCTGCCTGCCTCCGGTTTCATGCTGACTCAGGATGAGAACGTGGTACGGGTCGAGATGGACGTGCAGTACCGTGTCGTCAATCCCGAGCAGTATCTGTTCAGCGTGACCAATGCCGACGAGAGTCTGGGTCAGGCCACCGATAGCGCCCTGCGCTACGTGGTGGGTCATACCCGGATGGATGACGTCCTGACTACCGGTCGTGAGAAGGTGCGTCAGGAGACCTGGCAGGTGATCGATGGCATTATCGAGCCCTACCAGATGGGTCTGCAGATCGTCGATGTCAACTTCCTGCCGGCGCGTCCGCCGGAAGAGGTGAAAGACGCCTTTGATGACGCCATCTCCGCTCAGGAAGATGAACAGCGCTTCATTCGTGAAGCAGAAGCCTATGCCCGTGAAGTGGAGCCGAAGGCTCGTGGTCAGGTGAAGCGTCTGGAGCAGGAAGCGGAAGCTTACAAATCCCAGATCGTGTTGAAAGCCCAGGGTGAAGTTGCTCGCTTCAACGAGCTGCTGCCCCAGTATCTGGCTGCCCCCGAGCTGACCCGTGAGCGTATCTATCTGGAAACCATGGAAGAGCTCTATCAGCAGGCCAACAAGGTGGTGGTCGACATGCCGGCTGGCAACAACAGCATGATCTACCTGCCGCTCGACAAGCTGTCTGGCAAGCCGAAGGCTGCCCAGTCTGATCGTGCCACTGTCGCCCCGGTCACAGAGCAGGTCCCCGTTTCCAACGAGGGTGCCAACTCTACCCCGACAATGCCGCTGCGTAGCGGTGACCGCTTCAGCTCAGGGAGAAACTGATAGATGAAAAAGCTAGCTATTGGTGCAATCGCTGTCGCGGCCATGGTCTGCTTCTCCTCTGTCTTTATCGTTGATGAAGGTCAGAAGGGGATTGTGGTGCAGTTTGGCAAGGTGAAGCGGGTTGACTCCGGTGAACCCCGCCTCTATGAGCCGGGCCTGCACTTCAAGGTGCCGCTCATCGACCAGGTTCGCAAGATGGATGCCCGCATCCAGACCATTGACAGCCAGGCCGACCGTTTTGTCACCTCCGAGAAGAAAGACCTGATCATCGACTCCTACGTGAAGTGGAAGATCGAGGACTTCTCCAAGTACTACCTGGCAACCGGTGGTGGCAACAAGCTGCAGGCTGAAGATCTGCTCAAGCGCAAGATCAACAACGGTCTGCGTTCCGAGATCGGTAACCGCACCATCAAGGACATCGTCTCCGGTGAACGTAGTACCGTGATGGAAGATGCCCTGAAGAAGATGGCGCGCTCCTCCGAGCTCGGTATCAAGGTGGTTGATGTGCGGATCAAGCAGATCAACCTGCCGGTGGAAGTCTCCAACTCCATCTACCAGCGGATGCGTGCCGAACGTACCGCAGTCGCCCGTGAGCACCGCTCTCAGGGTCGCGAGAAGGCTGAAATCCTGCGTGCTGATATCGACCGCAAGGTGACCGTCATGATCGCCGACGCCGAGAGTAACGCTCGCCAGCTGCGTGGTGAAGGGGATGCGGAAGCCGCCAAGATCTATGCCGACAGCTACAAGAAAGACCCCGAGTTTTTCAGCTTCGTGCGTAGCATGGAGGCCTATCGCAAGAGCTTTGCCGGTGGCAACGACCTGATGGTGCTCAAGCCGGACAGCGAGTTCTTCCGTTACCTCAAGTCTCCTCACGGCACCAAGCAGTAATCGCCACGAGGTCACATTCAAAGGGTCTGCATTGTCAGACCCTTTTTGTTTTTGGTGCCAATGCCAGCCGTCGACCCAGGGGGCTGGTTGCATTGAAGGAGGTCGGATGCTGACATCCATGCTGATAGGGTTGGGATTGCTGCTGTTGTTCGAGGGGCTCGGCCCGTTGTTGATGCCCAGAGCATGGCAGCAGATGTTGCGGCTGCTGAGCGAGCAGCCACCGGAGCAGTTGCGCCGTATCGGCGGTTCGCTAGTGGTGGCGGGTAGCGTGATCCTCTGGATGCTGAGTCGCTGAGTCTCGCGCAATGTACAGTTCAGCAGATAGCAGACAATAAAAAAGAGGCCAACGGCCTCTTTTTTCATCCATGTCGTTTACTCAGGCACTGCGCTGCACGGCCATGTGGGCCAGTGTTTCCAGCGCGTGCTTGTGCGGGGAGTCCGGCAGGATGGCGAGAGCGGCAATGGCCTTGTCTGCCTCTTCCCGGGCCCGCATGCGGGAGTACTCCAGCGCGCCGGTACGATCGAGAATGCCGAGGATCTGCTCAAGATGCTCCATGCCGTTGCGGTGCTCGATGGCATCGCGCACCAGCTGGCGCTCTTCCGGCGTGCCCACTTCCATGGCACGCAGCAGCGGCAGGGTTGGTTTGCCTTCGGCCAGATCGTCGCCGACGTTCTTGCCCATCTCTTCGCTCTGGGAGCAGTAGTCCATCACGTCATCGATGATTTGGAACGCGGTGCCCAGATACTTGCCGTAATCGGTCATGGCCTGCTCGACGGGCTCGGGCTGATGGGTCAGCACGGCGGCAAGGCGAGTGGCGGCCTCGAACAGCTTGGCGGTCTTGCAGTAGATGACCGTCATGTAGCTCTCTTCGGTGGTATCCGGATCGTTGCAGTTCATCAGCTGCAACACTTCCCCTTCGGCGATGGTGTTGGTGGCATCCGAGAGGATCTCCATCACCCGCAGGTTGGAGAGTTCGGCCATCATCTGGAAGGAGCGGCTATAGAGGTAGTCACCGACCAGCACGCTGGCGGCATTGCCAAACATGGCGTTGGCGGTCTCCCTGCCACGGCGCAGGTCGGATTCGTCGACCACGTCGTCATGCAGCAGGGTCGAGGTGTGAATGAATTCGATGATGGCGGCCAGTTTCAGGTGATCCTCACCCTCATAGCCCAGCGCACGCGCAGCCATCACGGTCAGCATGGGGCGCATCCGTTTCCCACCGGCGCTGACAATGTAGAAACCCAGCTGATTAATCAGACTAACGTCGGACTGGAGTCGGGCCAGGATCAGTTCATTGACCGCCGTCATGTCGGCGGCACAGAGCGCACGGATAGTCTGTTGGTCCATAAGTCTCGTAACGTGACAGCAGCAATAACTGCGATTTTAGTAATGGCAGGGATTCTACACGATTTCACAATGGGTTACAGTTAGGCGTTTATCCACGGCGGCAGATATGCGCACAAAATAAACTTTTTGCTAAATTGGCCTTGCCTGAGCAGATCGATTTGCGTAGAATGCCCGCCCATTGTTATAGGTTTTTGCGCATGTCTAGCCTTGAGCAAAAGACATGCCTTTACGGAGTTAATCAAATGTACGCGGTATTCCAAAGCGGCGGAAAACAACACCGTGTGGCCGAAGGTCAAATCGTTCGTCTGGAAAAGCTGAACGTTGAGACTGGCGCTACCATCGACTTCAACGAAGTTCTGATGGTTGCTGCAGGCGACACTTTTAAAGTAGGTGCTCCTTTCGTTGAAGGTGGCAAGGTTGTAGCTGAAGTTGTGGCTCACGGCCGTGGCGAGAAAGTGACTATCGTCAAGTTCCGTCGTCGTAAGCACCATCGTAAGCAAGCGGGCCACCGTCAGTGGTTCACTGAAGTCAAAATCACTGGCATCAGCGCTTAATTAGAGGAGTCCGATAAATGGCACACAAAAAAGCTGGCGGTTCATCCCGCAACGGTCGCGATTCTGAAGCTAAACGCCTGGGCGTGAAGCGTTTCGGCGGCGAAACAGTTCTGGCTGGCAGCATCATCGTTCGTCAACGTGGTACCAAGTTCCACGCTGGCACCAACGTTGGTCTGGGCAAGGATCACACCCTGTTCGCAACCGCGACTGGTAAAATCCTGTTCGAAGTTAAAGGTCCGCTGAATCGTAAGTACGTTAGCATCGTTGCTGAGTAATTACGGACCGCAAGGATCCGAAGCCCCGCCAACAGGCGGGGCTTTTGTTTTTCTGACGTCTTTCTGATGTCGTTGACGAAAAAACGGAACGCAGCTGACTTTGGCTCTGACGGGCATGATTGGCAAGATGCGTATCGCCCGCAGGGGTCTGTACCACTATAATTGCGTATCGGTTTTTCGAATTAAGGTGACGGTTACCTATGAAGTTTGTTGATGAAGTCCAGATTCGAGTCGATGCCGGTGACGGTGGTAACGGTTGTGTAAGCTTTCGCCGTGAAAAATATATTCCCAACGGTGGTCCGGACGGCGGTGACGGCGGTGACGGTGGCGACGTATATCTGATCGCCGACGAGAACCTCAATACCCTGATCGACTACCGTTTCGAGCGTTTCCATGCTGCCGAGCGCGGTGAGAATGGCCAGAGCGCCAACTGTACCGGTCGCCGCGGCAAGGACAAGATCCTGCGTGTGCCGGTCGGTACCCGAGCGACCGATGAAGATACCGGTGAACTGCTGGGGGATTTGACCCACCATGAGCAGAAGCTGCTGGTTGCCAAAGGTGGTTTCCATGGTCTGGGCAACACCCGCTTCAAGAGCTCCGTCAACCGTGCTCCCCGCCAGAAGAGTAATGGTACTCCGGGTGAAGTGCGTACTCTGAAGCTGGAGCTGCTGCTGCTGGCTGATGTCGGCATGCTGGGTCTGCCCAACGCAGGCAAGTCTACCTTTATTCGCGCCGTGTCTGCAGCTCGCCCGAAAGTAGCTGATTACCCCTTCACTACCCTGGTACCGAACCTGGGTGTGGTGCGTGGCGAGAACTCCCGCTCCTTCGTGATCGCCGATATCCCGGGTCTGATCGAAGGCGCAGCCGAAGGCGCAGGTCTGGGTATCCGCTTCCTGAAACACCTCGAGCGCTGCCGCGTGCTGATCCACTTGGTGGATATCTGCCCGGTTGATGGCTCCGATCCTGCTGAAAATGCCGTGACCATCGTCAAGGAGCTGGAGAAGTACAGCCCGGAACTGGCTGGCAAGCCGCGCTGGTTGGTGTTTAACAAGATGGACCTGATCCTGGAAGAAGAAGCCCAGGAGGTGATGGATCGCGTCAAGGCGGCCCTGAACCACGAAGGTCCGGTCTATGCCATCACTGCCATCAGCAAGGAAGGCACCAAGAAGGTCTGCTACGACATTCTGGATCTGCTGGATACCATGCCCCGTCAGCTGGCGGAAGATGCCAAAGACGCCATCGAGAAGGTGGAGTTCAAGTGGGACGACTACCACAAGAACCAGCTGGCCAAGGCTGAAGCGGAAGCACTGGCTGCTTCTCTTGCCTTCGATGAAGGGCTTGATGATGACGATTGGGATGACGACGAAGATGATGGCGTTGAAGTCATCTACGTCCGTGACTGATCCCTGTCACTCTCATTGAAAACCGGAGCCTGAACAGGCTCCGGTTTTTTTATGTCTATCGAGCAGCAACTCATTAGGTATATTTGTGATGTCACTTATTGCCTGCTACTGATAACCGATTATACTGCCCACCAAAATTAACAATGACGAAACAATTATCTGGCGATGTCGATTGAATCGATATGCGCCGCTGTATCTTATTGTTTTAATGGAAGGTTTGCCTGTGGAAATATTTATGCGCAGATTTCTGCCTTAAGGGCTTGTTTGTGCATTTTTTTAGAGTATTCTTGCGCCCGTTTTGCCGGTTAATGCATGAATACGCAGGTTGGCCGGGCTAGGGAAAAGTAACATTAGGGCAGTCATATCATGTTGGAAAAGAGTCTCGAAGCACCTGCGGTCAATACTCGCCGTAACTTGTTGATGTTTCTGGTTCCGTCACTTATCGGGATCCTGCTGTTCATGACGCCGGTCGTCTATGACGGTAACGTCACCATCCCGGTGGCCGTGCTGGCCAAGCTGGTACAGCGCGTTTTTGCCGATTATCTGGTCGCCATGGTCAGTGCGGTGATCACCACCACCATGCTGATGACGGTGATTGCCTGGTTGTTCAAGCCGGCGATTCTGGTGCGTCGTCCTTTCCTCAACAGCTTGTTCAATGTCTCCCCTTTCTGGGCCTGCGTGCGGGTATTGGGCGGTATCTTCGTGCTGCTGACCTTCTTCCAGGTGGGGCCAGAGGTGCTTTACTCCGGCGCAACCGGTGGACTGGTGCTCAACGATCTGCTGCCGGTGCTGTTCTCGGTCTTCATTTTTGCCGGCCTGCTGCTGCCGTTGTTGCTCGATTTCGGGCTGCTGGAATTTGTCGGCACCATGATGACCCGCATCATGCGTCCGGTGTTTCGGTTGCCGGGTCGCTCCGCAGTGGACTGCTTTGCCTCCTGGCTTGGCGATGGCAGCGTCGGCATCCTGCTGACCAGCAAGCAGTACGAAGGGAAGTTCTATACCCAGCGTGAAGCCGCGGTGATTGGCACCACCTTCTCTGCCGTCTCCATCACCTTCTGTCTGGTGGTGATCTCCCAGGTGAAGCTGGAGCACATGTTCGTCCCCTTCTACCTGACCGTCTGTCTGGCGGGGGTGGTCGCCGCCATCGTGGTGCCGCGTCTGCCACCGCTCTGCTGGAAGAAGGACATCTATGCCGATGGCACTCCCCTGTGCCGCAAGCAGGAAGCCGTGCCGCACCAGCACAGCGTAATGAGCTATGGTTTCGAGCGTGCCCTGACCAAGGCTGACAGCATGACTGATCTCGGTGCCGTCGCGCGGGAAGGGGTGAAGAATGCACTGGATATGGTGTTTGGTGTGCTGCCGGTGGTGATGGCGATCGGTACCTGCGCCCTGATGCTGGCCGAACATACCCCTATCTTCAACTGGCTTGGCGCCCCGTTTGTCCCCTTGCTGGAGCTGCTGCAACTGCCGGAGGCGGAAGCGGCTTCCAAGACCATCATGGTCGGTTTTGCCGACATGTTTATTCCGGCGGTGCTGGCCTCGACCATCGAGAGCGACATGACCCGCTTCGTGATTGCCGCCATGTCGGTAACCCAGCTGATCTATATGTCGGAAGTGGGCGCCCTGCTGTTGGGCAGCAAGATCCCGGTCAAGCTGTGGGAGTTGTTCGTTATCTTCCTGCTGCGCACTCTGGTCACCTTGCCGGTTATCGCCGGGGTGGCACACCTGCTGTTCTAAGGGCGCAGCGCAGTGAAAGACGGTCAACCTCGGTTGACCGTTTTTTTATGGCTTTTCCTCTTTTCTCCGGGCTTGATGGATGACGCGGGCCCTTGCTCATCAGTGTCCCTGCGGATGGAGTTGTGCTGGCTTGCGGGGACACTGCACCAGAAGGGTATGGATGGTGAAGGTGCTGATCTGGGGGACGCTCGGGCTAAATCCCCTCATCGGGTCGGTGCCCCCCATGCTCATCTGAACGTTGGTGAAGGTATGCTGGCTGCGATCGGTTTCCTGATAGCCCTGCGGACAGCTCAAGCTTGCCTGTTGCTGGCAATCATCCGGCGCACTGCACTCGATCTGGAATCGTTGCAGCGAGGAATCTGCGGAGGTGAGCTCAGTGACAGTGGCGGGGGCGCAACCGGACAGCAATATACTGCCCAGCAGGACAATTCTCTGTGACATAAAAGGCGCGTGCTCTGTGGGACAAGAAAAGGGTGGTAGCGTGCCGGCTTGGGCCTTGGTATCCCGTACCGGCCGCAGTATGCGTTTGCGTGACGTTATGCTCAGATCGGACACTGGATGGTCAGCGAGTGGACCGTGTTGGCGATGCGATAGGGCTTGGCTGCCTTGTAGACCTTCTTCTCGTCGTCATAGCTTCCCCCCAGATACTGGGTGCTGTAGAGCGTCTGCTGGCGGCGGTCGGTCTCCTTGTAACCTTGCGGGCAGGTCTGGTTGGCCTGCTGGAAGCAGGCTTTCATGCTGCTGCATTCGATGTAGAAACCGCGCTGGCTGGTATCGGCAAGGTGCACCGGGGTGACGGTGGGGGCGGGGGGAGACAACAGGGCGCAACCGGACAGCGTCAGTGCGCCCAGCAGAACGAGATGTTTTGACATAGATAACCTGAACAGTGTGGTGTGACAAAAAGTGAGGGGGAGTCTATTGCTCCCCCTTCGCTATAGGGGCACCGTTATAACCAGCCGAGGGCGCTCAGGCCAGCCCGCAAATGTAAGAAAATATGATCCACCCCCGTGCATGCGCGGCCAGCAGGATGATCGTTCGAACAATACTTGCCTGAGATTTGTTCCGTTCGATTGCTGCCGCTTGGCAGGCAGAGTGTGGCAGGAGATAGTGATTCATTCAGGTATCCCATGCTACATTGCCCAACTTGTTACTGGCCTGTAAATCAATGGAGTGACCCATGTCTGCCATCCCCTATTCCGTGCTCGATCTGGTGCCTGTTGCCGAAGGTTCCGTGCCTGCCGAGTCGTTTCGCCGTTCACGGGATCTTGCCCGCCATGCCGAGGGTTGGGGTTACCAGCGCTACTGGCTGGCCGAACATCACAACATGCCGGGCATTGCTAGTGCCGCCACCTCGGTGCTGATCGGCCATCTGGCCGAGGCCACCACCACCCTGCGGATCGGCGCGGGTGGCATCATGCTGCCGAACCACTCGCCGCTGGTGATTGCCGAACAGTTTGGCACCTTGGCTTCGCTCTATCCGGATCGCATCGATCTCGGCCTTGGCCGCGCCCCCGGGACCGATCAGCGCACCATGCGGGCGCTGCGACGTATGCGCAGCGGTGAGGTGGATGATTTCCCAGCCGATGTGCGTGAGCTGATGAGCTACTTTGGCGACGAGATAGGCGCGGTGCAGGCGGTGCCCGGTCAGGGGCTGCATCTGCCCATCTGGCTGCTGGGCTCCAGCCTCTACAGCGCGCAACTTGCAGCGGCGATGGGCTTGCCGTTCGGTTTTGCCTCCCATTTCGCACCCGCCATGTTGCTGCAAGCGCTGGAGATCTACCGTAGCCAGTATCGCCCCTCCGCTCGTTGGCCCAAGCCCCATGCGGTGGTCTGCATCAACATGATTGCCGCCGACAGCGAGCGGGAGGCCCGCTTCCAGTTCACTACCGTGCAGCAGCAGTTCTTGCGCCTTCATCGCGGTGATGCGGGCAAGCTGCCCGCGCCGATCGTCCAGCTTGGCGATGAGTGGTCTCCCCGTGAGCTGATGGCGATGGAGCAGACCTTGGCCCGCTCTCTGGTGGGCAACCCGGAGCAGGTTCGTCATGGCCTCAAGGCGCTGCTGGCGGAAACCCGTGCCGATGAGCTGATGTTCAATGGGCCCATCGTCGATCATCAGGCCCGACTGCGCTCCTTTGAAATTGCCGCCGAGCTGATGCAGAGCCTGTAAGCCATGACGAACCCTACTGTCGCGGTGGATGAGGTGTATTGGAATCCCATGGTACCGGAGCTGTCGGTTACCGATCTGGCTCGATCTCTGGTTTTCTATAACGGTTTGTTGGGCTTCTCGGTCCGCTATCGGCGCGATGACCCTCCTTTTGCTTATCTTGAGCAGCAACAGGTACAACTGATGCTGGAGCAGGTACATCCGGCGGGTTGGCAGGTCGGGGCGCTGGAGCCACCGTTCGGTCGGGGAATTAATCTGCAGATGGAGCTGACCGAGATCCAGCCGCTACTCGACCGCTTGCAGGCCGCCGAGATTGCACTTTTCCGGCAGCCCACTGAGGTCTGGTATCCAGTGGGCGAGATGCTGGCCGGGCAGCGCGAATTTTTGCTGCAGGATCCCGATGGTTATCTGTTACGGTTTGTGCAATATCTGGGGGAACGAGCGGCTGACTGACAAGATCAAAATCTTAACCATCTGATTTTAAAGGACTGTCAGATGTATGTCGGCTATCTGTCGTGTCACCTTTCGCGGCGCAAGCCCTATGCTGGCCCTGTCAATTACCACAAGGAGTTCGAGATGATCGTCAGGAAGTTGAGATTGCAACGGGGTTGGTCTCAGGATCAGTTGGCAACGTTGACTGGTTTGAGTGTCCGCACTATCCAGCGGATCGAGCAGGGGCAGCAACCCGGACTGGAATCTCTCAAGGCCCTGGCCGCCGTCTTTGAACTCGATGTGGCTCAACTGGATGGATCAGAGCAACAGGAGCGCGAGATGAGAGGAAGTGACACTATGGGTCAGGATGCGGTGCAGGTATCGGCAGAGGAGCGGTCGGCAATGCGCTATGTGGAGGAGCTCAAGGGCTTCTATCACCATGTCGCCAGCTATGTGGTGGTGATCTGCGGGCTGTTTGTCATCAACTACCTGAGCAATCCGGAGTACATCTGGGCATGGTGGCCAACCCTGGGTTGGGGGCTGGGACTTGCCTCCCATGCTGTTCGGGTGTTTCAGCCCTTCAAGCTGTTTGGCCCCGAGTGGGAGCGGCGCCAGATCGAGAAGCGGCTGGGGCGCAAGTTGTAACTTCATTCGCCGGAAAACAGGGAACCTAAAACAGCAAGCCCGGCAACCTGCCGGGCTTTGTTATTGGAGCGGGTTGTTGCCATCCGTGCGGCAGCGACCGCCAGATTGCAGCGCACTCCCTAGCTGGCGTGAACCGGGCAGGGGGTGGCGATCAGGGCATCATCCTCGTAGCGCCACAGGGTGAGGCTGTTGCCCCAGACGCAGCCGGTATCGAGCGCCTTGATATCGCTCTTGCCGGTGTTGCCCATCAGGGCCGCCCAGTGGCCGAACACCAGAATGGGGTCATCCACGTGGTGTTCGCGCTGTTCGAACCAGGGACGCAGCCCCGGGGTCGACTCCTTGGGCCCCTTCTT
The DNA here is from genome assembly GCF_041402345.1 of Aeromonas sp. S11(2024). Classification (NCBI taxonomy): domain Bacteria; kingdom Pseudomonadati; phylum Pseudomonadota; class Gammaproteobacteria; order Aeromonadales; family Aeromonadaceae; genus Aeromonas; species Aeromonas sp. S11(2024). The sequence goes on from NZ_JBGLRC010000013.1 coordinate 33,940, forward strand.
GCATTTGAAGTCGAGACGACCGTCGAAATAGCAGAAGCGCATCCGGGTGAAGGTGTTGATGATGTAGCGGTAGCGGTCGATCCCGACCAGATCATCTTTCCAGCCATCGGGCTGGTCGCCGTACATGTTGTGCAGCAGCCAGCTGTACTGGTCACCGCGCAGCAGGCTCTCTACCTCGCGGGCGCAGTTGCGCGCGGTGCGGACATCCCATGCGGGGGAGATCCCGGCATGCACCATCATGATGGGCAGATCCGGATGTTCGGCCAGTAGCGGGCGGTGGCGCAGCCACTCCAGCAGTTCATCCCGATCAGGGGCATCCATCAGGCTTTGCAGCTTGTCTTTCTTCTTGAGCGGTGCAACGCCATCGGCGACCGCCAGCAAGTGCAGGTCGTGGTTGCCGAGCACGGTAACGGCGCGGTTGCCCAGCCCTTTGACAAAACGCAGGGTATTGAGGGAGTCCGGGCCGCGGGCGACCAGATCGCCGCAGAGCCAGAGCACGTCATTTTCGGGATCGAACGTGGCAAGATCCAGCAGACGGCGCAAGTCGTCGTAACAGCCCTGGATGTCACCGACAAAACAGTTCGCCATGAAACCTCAGTTGATAATATTGGGGATGGCCAGCGTGAAGGGGGCGATGGGCGCCTCAAACTGCTGACCAGAGCCATCTTGCAGGGTATAGCTCCCTTCCATCACCCCAAGCGGGGTCGCCAGCGGCACGCCGCTCTGGTAGCGGTAGGTCTCACCTTCGGCAATGACGGGTTGTTCCCCGACCACGCCCGGGCCTGCCACTTCCTGCATCTTGCCATTGGCATCGGTGATGAGCCAGCGCCGATGCAGCAGTTGCACCGGGCCGGGCCCCAGATTCTCAATCTCGATCAGATAGTGAAACTGGTAAGGGTCTTTGGAGCCCGCCACATACACGGGGTATGGGCGGATCTCGATGTGCGGGAGTGCCACCGGATCAGGCCTGTTGCTGATCCGCCAGCCAGTTGGCGATCATGACAAACTGCTCGAGGGAGAGATTCTCCGGGCGCAGGTTGCCATCGATACCAAGCTCGGTCAGCTGGGCGTCGGTGATGAAGTTGGAGAAGCTGTTGCGGATGGTCTTGCGACGCTGGCCAAAGCCTTCGGTACAGACGCGATTCAGACAACGAATATCTTTTGCGACTATGGTCGGATTCTTGTGCGGGATCAGGCGAACTACGGCAGAGTCCACCTTTGGCGCCGGTTTGAAGGCACCCGGGCCCACTTCCAGCACCGGCACCACCTGGCAGTAGTACTGGGTCATCACGCTCAGACGGCCATAAGCCTTGCTGCCCGGGCCAGCGGCCAGACGCAACACCACTTCCTTTTGCAGCATGAAGTGCATGTCTTCAACCCGGTCGGCAAATTCGCACAGGTGGAAGATGAGCGGGGTGGAGATGTTGTAGGGCAGGTTGCCGAAGATGCGCAGCGGCCCCTTGCCTTCACCCATCAGGGTGCCGAAGTCGAAACGCATGGCATCCGCTTCGATGACGGTGAGCTTCTCCTTCAGGGTCGGGTGCTCGCGCAGGCGAGCTGCCAGGTCCCGGTCAAGCTCGACCACGGTCATTTTGTCCATCTGGGCGGCAACCGGCTCGGTCAGCGCGGCCAGACCCGGACCGATCTCCACCAGATTCTGACCCGGCTGCGGGTTGATGGCGGCGACGATCTGATCGATCACATACCGGTCGTGCAAGAAGTTCTGACCGAAACGCTTACGGGCCGTGTGGCCCATGTGCACCTTACTGCTCATATCTTTTTTTCTCTACCATCTTGATGGCGTGGTTAATCGCGGTGACAAGGCTGCCCGGATCGGCCAGGCCCTTGCCTGCCAGATCCAGCGCGGTGCCGTGATCCACCGAAGTGCGGATGAAGGGAAGCCCCAGGGTGATATTGACCGAACTGCCGAAGCCCTTGTATTTGAGCACAGGCAGCCCCTGGTCGTGGTACATGGCGAGTACCGCATCCGCATCCTTGAGGTATTTCTCCTGGAACAGGGTGTCGGCCGGTAACGGGCCGACCAGATCGATCCCTTCCTGGCGCAGGGTGGCCAGAGCGGGTTCGATCACGTCAATCTCTTCACGTCCAAGATGGCCACCTTCCCCTGCGTGGGGGTTGAGGCCGCAGACGTAAATACGGGGTTTGGCGATGCCAAACTTGGTGGCGAGATCCTCGTTGAGGATCCGGATCACCTTGCCGAGGCGATCCTCGGTGATGGCCATCGCTACATAGGCCAGCGGAATATGGGTAGTCGCCAGTGCGACCCGCAGCCCCTCGGTTGCCAGCATCATTACCACATCGGCGGTGTTGGATTGCTGGGCAAAGAACTCGGTGTGGCCGCTGAACGAGACCCCGGCCTGGTTGATGATCCCCTTGTGCACCGGCCCGGTCACCACGGCGGCAAATTCGCCGCTCATGTTGCCATCACAGGCGCGCTGCAGGGTTGCCAGCACATAGGCGCCATTGCTTTCGTTCAGCTCGCCCGGCACCACGGGGGCGCCGAGGGTGACCGGACAGACGGTCAGGGTGCCCGCCCGCTGCGGATGAGCAGGGGCGGTTGCGTCATAGGGCTCAAGCTCGATGGGCAGCCCCAGCAGGGCTGCCCGCTCGCACAGCAGCGCCGGATCGGCGATCACCACCAACTGGTGGGGCCAATCCTGCCGGGCAATCTGCAGCACCAGATCCGGGCCGATCCCGGCCGGTTCGCCCGGGGTAACGGCAAGGCGACGGCAGCTCATCAGCTACCGGCTCCTTCGATCTGGATGTAGGCCTCGTCACGCAGCTCATCCAGCCACGCCTGGGACTCTTCCACGAAGCGGCGATTGTAGATCAGCTGGTAGGCGCGCTGCTCCTGAGCCTTGTCGGTCGCATCCTGGCTGCGGCGATCTTCCACCTGCACTATGTGCCAGCCGTGGCTGGTACGGAACGGGGCACTGATCTGGCCTGGTTGCAGACGGTTGACCATGTCGCGGAACTCGGGGACATAGACGTTGGGATCAGACCAGCCCAGTTCGCCACCCTGCACCGCAGAGCCCGGATCTTCGGAGTACTTCTCCGCCATGCTGGCGAAGCTGGCCTTGCCGCTCTTGATGTCGTGCAGAATGCCATCCAGCATCCCCTTGGCTTTCTCTTCGCTCAGGATAATAGACGGCTTGATCAGGATGTGGCGGGCTTTCACCTCGGTCTGCATCACTTGCTGCTGACCCTTGGTGTCGAACACCTTGACGATGTGCAGGCCGGCGCCGGAGCGCAGTGGGCCGACGATGTCGCCCTTCTTGGCACCCTGTACCGCTTCCGCCATCAGGGTCGGCATCTCTTGCGGGCTCATCCAGCCCCAGTCGCCCCCTTCCAGCGCCTTGGGACCGTTACTCTCGGCAATGGCCAGTTTGCGGAAGTCGGCACCCTGCTTGAGGGCGGCCAGAATGCGCTCGATCTTGCTCTTGGCGGCATCCAGCTGGGCGGCAGTGGGGTTGTCCGGCAGGGCAATCTGGATATGACCGACGTGGTATTCGTTCTGCTGTTGACCCTGTTTCTTCAGGATCTCCACCACCTGCTTCACCTCCTGCTCGGAGATGTTGATACGGCGGCGCACCTGGTTGCGGCGCACCTCGTTCATCAGGATCTCGCGGCGAACCTCTTCCCGATACTGGGCATAGGTCATCCCTTCACGGGCGAGCTGGGCGCGCAGCTGATCCAGGGTCATCTTGTTGTCGGCGGCGATGCCCTGAATAGCCTGTTCCAGCTGGGTATCGCTAATCTTCAGCCCCTGGCGCTCTGCCAGTTGCAGTTGCAGGCTCTCCTGGATCAGGCGATCCAGCGCCTGTTTGCGCAGGGTGGCATCGTCAGGCAGGGACTGGCCGCTCTCCTGAGCGGAGAGTTTTACCTTGTTGACCAGCGCGTCCTGTTGGCTGGACAGCACCACGTCCTTGTTGACCACGGCCAGCACCTTGTCCATCAGCTCGGGCGCAGCCAGTGCGGCCTGGCTCATGGCACCGAACATTCCCGCGGTCAGCAGGGCAATCAGGGTCTTTTTCATATCCATCTCTCAAGGCTGGGCCAGCATCATTACTGGCCTTTCAGATTAAACGGGCGAACATAGGGCAACAGCTCGGTATCCAGGGTGACGCTGCGGCCACCGGTACCCACGCTGCCAAGTCCCTTCATTTCAAACTGCAGACCAATGACTTTTTCCGAAGTGGGCTTCAGGGTGACGTTGTCCGGCTGATTGTGCCACTCCAGGCTCATGTTGATGCTCCAGCAGCAGGAGTCGTATTTGACACCGATCTTGCGGTCAATGTTCACATCCTGCTTGATGTCACGGTAGTAACCGCCATACATCTGCCACTGATCGGCGATCGGTGTCATCATTACCAGACCTGTTTGGTTCAGATCCTCGGTCAATGCTGTGTTGTTATAGTTTCTATTACCGTCTTTGATGTAGCGGTAGTTGACCTGAGTGGTCAGCTTGCCGGTTCGGTACTCGACCGCACTGTTGCCAGCCGTAAATTCACCCTCTGAGGTGTCGTACTGGGTGCCCGCATGGGCGAACCACTCATCGGTGATCCGGGCATCCCCCTCAAACGAGAGCAGGGAGCGGGCGTTGGTGCTTTCCGGGTCGGACGGGTAGAGGCGCACCTTGGGGGGGGTCACTTCGAAGGCCTGGGCCACCGCCAGACGCAACCGTTCATCACCCACGTTGTCATAGACCCGGCTGGTCAGGCCAACAGTGACCCGGTTGGCATCGCTGATGCGGTCGAGACCGGCAAAGCGGCGATCACTGAACAGGCTGTAGTAGTCCTGACGGGTGGTGGTGGTGTCGTAGATCCCGATCTCATCCTGGTCCCGATAGGGCACGTAGAGATACTGGAACTCGGGCTCGAGGGTCTGGGTGCCCTTGCCATCATACCAGTCGAGCGGCCGATCGAAGTTGACGCCCCCCTTGAGGCGGAAGGATGGCAGGGTGCGGGTAATGGTGCCGTCTTTGAGAACTACATTCTCTTGGCGACCATTTTCACCCTGTTTTCTTATCGGATCGAAGTTATTGATATCAGCTTGAGTCAGTCGTTTTGGAACCTCTTGGTTGTAGGAGGTAAACATCAGCTTGTACTGGCTGGTCAGGTAGTAACCCGGTGCATCCACCAGGGGCACGGTCAGGGTTGGCGCCAGATGCAGACGGGTGGCGGTATAGCGCTCTCCCGCCTGCTGAGCGTTAGCATTACCACTGTCATAGCCAAACTTGGTCAGCTCGCTGTTCCAGGCCAGATCGAACCACTTCCCCTGTTGGTAGTAGTTGTAGTCGATACGCGGCAGCATCTCATGGGGGAGTTGTGCGCCAGCAATCAGGATCTGGTAGCGGCGCACCTCGGAGGTGAGGTTCCAGTTGGGCTGGTAGTAGCCGGCGGTAAAGGATTGCTGCAACTGGCTGTCGACCTGAGTGCCCACTTGCGGGCTGAAGTCGTTGAAGTAGTTGTAATCCTTGTCGCGCACCTGGGTGTAGTCGATACCAAAACGCAGGCTGCCATCCATCAGGGCGGAACCGTGGCGGACGTTCATCAGGTAGCGATGTCCATCGGACAGGCCAGCCAGACTCGGATTGCTCGGGCTGTACTGCTTGTCATCCGCCAGATTTTCAAAATAGAGGGTGCCGATGTGGGCGGGGTCCGGCATGTAGCGGAACTCCACCTGTTCCATCAGGCCGCGTTTATCCATAAAACGGGAGGTGATGGTGGCATCGTAGTTGGGAGCTATGTTCCAGTAGAAGGGCTGGGTGATATCCATGCCGTTGCTGGAGCTCTGCTTGTAGCCCGGGTAGAGCAGACCGGTCTTTCGCTCATCCTTGATGGGGAAGTTGATATAGGGGAAGTAGAACACCGGGTAGTCATAGAGCCAGAGGCTGGCGTTCCAGGCTTCGCCGAACACCTCTTTCTGGTCAATGTCGATGCTGCCTGCCTTGAGGGTCCACACTTCCTGACCGGGGGGGCAGGTGGTGTACTGGGCCCCCTGCATGGTGATGTTCTGGTTGTTGTTGGTCATCACTACGCGCTTGGCAAAGCCGCGCACCGGTGAGCCATGCACCTGATACTTGCCCTCTTCCAGCTCGGAGTTCTTGGTATCCAGATTGGATTTGAGGGTCTTGTCGCTGGTGACGGTCACCTGACCGTCGTTGTAATAGATGTTGCCGATGGCGATGACATCCCGACTCTTCTGATCGAGCTGGGCATAGTCGGAGTCAAACTTGCGAACCCCCTGACGAACCTTGACGTCACCTTCATAGACGGCGGTGCCGCCCTGTTTGGCCTCGAGACGGTCGGCATCAACCTCGACCGGCTGTGCGTTGGCATCCTGATCCGATGCAGGCTTCTCTATCTTGGGAACATAGTCATAGCAGAGACTATCGAGAATGCCGGTGGCTGGCGGCGCTTCGAACGGGGCTGCCTGCACCATCATAGGGGTGAGTGCGGGGGCCAGGCTGATAGTCAGGGCGATGGGATAGCGGTACCCCAGTGTCCATTTTGTCATGTGAAAGACTCGTGCAATCCGTGATAGATACGGTTGATCCAAGGCATGCATTTTACGACAGGTTTCATCGAGTTGACATTGCATGTCATTGCTTTATGTTAGCCGGCAATGATAAAGCATTATTGCGGCCAGGGCTAACAGCCAAGTGCTGCTTTCCACCTTGGTCCTCTACTTATGCACGATCGCGATTCCCTGCTATTGCAGTGGGCACGCCGTATTTCCGGTGATGCCACTCTCACCCTTACCCTCATTTCCGGTGATGCCAGCTTCCGCCGCTACTCTCGTGGTGGTGGTCTGGTGTGGGTGGATGCCAATCCGAAAACCGAAAAAAATCATGAATTTGTTCGTAACGCGGCGGCCTTGCAGGCGCGTCAGCTGTTGGCGCCAGAGGTGAAGGCGGTGGACTACGAACAGGGGCTGCTGGCGGTCAGTGACCTGGGCGATACCCAGCTGATCAGCTGCCTGAACGAACACAACGTGCTGGCCTGGTATGGCAAGGCGATTGATTTGCTGCCCCGCCTGGGGGCGGTTGAACTGGCGCTTGAACCCTTCGATGCCGCCTTTATGGCACGGGAGAACAGCATTTTTCCCAAGTGGCTGCTGGGCCACCATCTAAAACTGACCCTGAGCGACGAAGAGCAGCAACTGCTGGACGAGACCTTTGCTTGTCTCACCGCCTGCAATCTGGCCCAGCCGCAGGGGGTGATGCATAGAGATTTTCACAGTCGCAACCTGATGGTGTGTGGCGGGGATACCCCTGAGAGCAGCCGGCTGGCCATCATCGATTTTCAGGATATGGTCATCGGGCCCCTGAGCTATGACCTGGTCTCCCTGCTGAAAGATTGCTACGTACGCTGGCCGGACGAGGTGATCGATGAAGGGATGCGCCACGGCTTTGTCACCCTGCAACAGGCGGGTCTGCTTGGCGAGCTCGATTATGCCAGTTTCCGTCGTGATGCCGACCTGACCGGCATGCAGCGCCACCTCAAAGCGGCGGGGATCTTTACCCGGCTCTATCATCGCGACGGCAAGTCCGGCTATCTCAAGGATATTCCCCGTACCCTCGGCTATGTGGTGGATGTCTGTCGCACTCACGGTAGCGCCTATCCGGTATTGGCCCGTTTTGGTCAGTGGCTGGAGCGGGTGGTGTTGCCGGGGATCGCCAATGCTGGAGTTAAATCATGAAGGCGATGATCCTGGCCGCTGGCCGTGGCGAGCGGATGCGCCCGCTGACTGACCTGCTGCCCAAGCCGCTGCTGGCGGTGGGGGGCAAGCCGCTCATCGTTCATCACATCGAAAAACTCAAAGCCGCCGGCGTGACCGAGTTGGTCATCAACCACGCCTGGCTTGGCCACAAGCTGGTCGAGAGCCTGGGTGATGGCAGTGCGCTTGGCGTGACCATCCACTGGTCAGCCGAGGAGAGCGCGCTGGAGACCGCGGGCGGAATCGTGCAGGCGCTGCCGCTGCTGGGCTCTGAACCCTTTTTGGTGATCAACGGCGATACCTGGCTCGATCTCGATTATCACACCTTGGTCAGCCAGCCCCTTGGCGATGATTTGGCCCACCTCTGGCTGGTGCCCAATCCTCCCCAGCACCCGAGCGGGGACTTTGCCCTGCAAGAAGGGCGAGTCGTGGATACGCCAGCGTTTACCTTCAGCGGGGTCGGACTATATGATCCGGCGGCCTTTGCCGGTCTCACGGGCGGTGCCCGCAAGCTGGCGCCCCTGCTCCGTGACTGGATGGCGCAAGGGCGGGTGGGCGGCAGCCTGCTCGCTGGCGAGTGGCGAGATATCGGCACGGTCGATCGACTGCGCGAGCTGGATGACCAGCTCCAGGCCCGCACTTATTAACTTCAAGAGGTCTTGAACCATGCGTATTTGGGGTAAGGTGCTGGGCGCCTTCTTCGGTTTTCTGCTCGGCAATATCATCGGCGCCCTGATTGGCCTCTGGATTGGCCACCGTTTCGACCGTGGCATGGGGCTGCAGGGGGCATTTCGTCGCGGCCCGAGTCAGGAGCAGCAAGCCGTCTTTTTCCATGCCACCTTCTCGGTGATGGGCCATATTGCCAAGTCCAGCGGCCAGGTGACCGAACAGGAGATCCGGGTTGCCTCCAACCTGATGGATCGGATGCGGCTGGCGGGCGAACAGCGTGCCCGGGCGCAGGAGTCGTTTCGTCTCGGTAAGGAGGCCGACTTCCCGCTACGCGAGACCCTGGCCGAGTTCCGCCGTGCCAGTCTGGGGCAGCGCGATATTCTGCGCTTCTTCCTCGAAGTGCAGTTGCAGGCGGCCTTTGCCGACGGGCGGGTGGAGGAGGGTGAGCGCGCCATTTTGCACACCATTGCCGACGAACTGGGCTTCAGCCGCATCGAGTTGGCCCGTATTCTGGCGATGGCCGAAGCGCAGATGAACTTCTTCAATCAGGCCCATGGCCAGTATCAGGGGGGCCATTCCGGTGGCCAGCAGTATCGGCAGGCGGCACCCTCTGCGGATCGCCTCAAGAATGCCTACCAGTTGCTGGGGGTGAGCGAGAGCGACAGCGATCAGGATATCAAGCGCGCCTACCGCAAGGAGATGAGCAAGCATCACCCGGACAAGCTGGCCGCCAAAGGGTTGCCGCCGGAGATGATGGAGATGGCCAAGGAGAAGACCCAGGAGATCCAGCAAGCCTGGGAGTGGATCCGCGAGGCCCGCGGCATCCGGTAAGCGCCAACGTCAGGCTGGAACAGACAATAAAAAGCCCCGCAGCAGTGCGGGGCTTTGCTTTGCCGTGTGGCGCAGGCCGGGTTATTTGGTCGGAATCGCTTCCAGCACGTGCACCAGCAGTTGCCAGAAACGCTCGACCGCCGGGATATGTACCTTCTCGTCAGGGGAGTGGGCACCGCGGATGGTCGGGCCGAAGGAGACCATGTCCCACTCCGGGTAGGCGCTCTTGAACAGACCGCACTCGAGACCGGCATGGATCACCATGACGTTGGGCATGGTGCCGAACAGGGTCTGGTAGCTATTGCGTACCAGCGCCATGACGGGGGAGTCCACGTTCGGCGCCCAACCCGGGTAGGCACCGGTGAATTCGCAGCTGGCGCCTGCCAAGGTGAACAGGGAGCGGGTCATCTGCTCGATGCTCTCGCGGCCGGAGTCGATCAGGGAGCGGATCAAGCACTGGACGTACACTTCGCCATCCTGAGTCTTGATGACCCCCAGGTTGGTCGAGGTTTCGGTCACGCCGGGCATGGCATCGCTCATGCGCATCACGCCGTTCGGGCAGGCCATCAGGGCATCCAGCAGGCGCTGCTGCAGGGAGACGCTCATCAGCTTGGCCGGTTTAGCGGCGCTGTTGACCAGCACGGTCAGGTTCGGCTCGGTGGCGGCCAGTTCGGTCTGGTAGATCCCGGTGTAGCGGTCAACCAGCGCCTTGAACTCGTTCACGCTGGCAGCGGGCACCAGCAGGGTGGCACGGGCTTCGCGCGGGATGGCGTTGCGCAGAGTGCCGCCGTGGATCTCGGCCAGACGCACACCCAGCGGCTCGGCTGCTTTGAGCAGACGCACCAGCAGCTTGTTGGCGTTGCCACGACCGCGATGGATATCGCAACCGGAGTGGCCGCCGCGCAGTCCTTTTACGGCCAGTTCGAACGCTTCGCCTTCGCTGGCATCAACCAGCTCGAGCGGGAAGCGGATATTGGCATCCACACCGCCAGCGCAGCCCATATAGACTTCGCCATCCTCTTCGGAGTCGGTGTTGAGCAAAATTTCGCCCTCCAGCCAGCCCGCTTCCAGACCGAAGGCGCCGGTCATGCCGGTCTCTTCGTCTGTGGTCAGCAGCACTTCCAGCGGGCCGTGCTTGATGGTCTTGTCAGCCAGCACAGCCAGGCAACCGGCCATGCCGATGCCGTTGTCGGCACCCAGGGTGGTGCCACGGGCTGTGACCCACTCGCCATCGACATAGGCATCGATGGGATCGTTGGCGAAGTCGTGTTTGGTGTCGGCGTTGGCCTGCGGCACCATGTCGATGTGGGCCTGCAGTACCACGGCTTTGCGGTTTTCCATCCCCGGGGTGGCCGGTTTCTTGATGATGATGTTGCCGACCTTGTCCTGCTTGACCGCCAGACCTTCCCCTTGAGCCCATTGGATGATCCAGGCGTTCAGTTTGGCTTCATGTTTGGAAGGGTGGGGGATGGAGCAGATCTGTTCGAAGAAATGCCAAATCAGTTTGGGAGAGAGAGAGCTAAGCTGTGCCACGTCGGGACTCCTTACCAGCACGGAATTAACAGGGCCCCATCAGCGGGCCGGGGAAGAGGATAACGATAATACAGTCAATCACACAAAAATGTGAGCAATCAGCGCAAATCGCAGGCAGCTTGTGCTGGCTGATGGCAACCAGGCAGTACGATCGTCAGGTTCGGACGACGCTGACCGATAGAAAAGAAAATGTGTGACCGATCTCACAAAAATATTGAATTTAACGCACCGACTGGTAAATTAGCTCCCGTGGTTCGCCACCCGTCAGGATGACGATGAAAGCCTCCAGGGAACCGAAGCAAAGCAAGTGCGCCTCCATGGAACCGAGTGTTCGTTCAAGGATTTGAGCCCGCATTAAAGGTACGTAACTTGTTAAGCAATCAGGAGTTTCAATATGCCAGGCAGCAACTCAACCTATTGGTTTGCCCCCTCTTTGTATACCCAGGGTTTCAGCTACCCTAACCCCTTCGTCACTCGTCGCTAAGACGAGCTGCCCAACCAGGCAGAGGCGAGAAAGCAGCAGGTGCGTGAGGTAAATCCTCCCCCTGCTATTTTTTTATCTGCGATTTGCCGCACAGCCCATTTGGACTCGGCAGCAGGGGCGGCAGGTTAGTCGTTTGGCGCTCGAGATGTGCCGAATGGAGAGGGTGATGCCGATTTTTCCTGTTTTTGGCATACGTTTGCCAGGCATTTTCTCTGCAAACGGTGCTATCATATCGGCCCAACAGCCTGTCCGCGGTTTGGACACATCATCTAACCGATCGCCGGATAAGCCCATCTTGCTTCCATTGTTATCAGATTTGCTGCCGAGGCTTAGCCCTGAGGCAGCCGAAGTGCAATCTGAATTCAGTCGGACAAGGGCCGCCATTTACTGGCATTCGCAGGGATAATTGCGGATGTTTTTATTTTAAGTGATTGTTTTTAAATAACTATTCGAGATCGATAACATGCCGAAAAAGTTCTATGTGTCGTGGGACAACCTGCAACGTGAAGCTCGCCGTCTGGCCCGTCGTCAGCTGCCTGTCAGCCAGTGGAAAGGTATCATCGCGGTCAGCCGTGGTGGTCTGGTGCCCGCAGCCCTGATGGCCCGTGAACTTGGCATTCGTAATGTGGAAACCCTCTGCATCTCCAGCTATGACCATGACAGCCAGCGCGAGCTGGTGGTCGTGAAGGCTGCCACCACCGCTGGTGATGGCGAAGGCTGGCTGGTGGTGGAAGATCTGGTGGACACCGGCACTACCGCCAAGGCGATCCGCGAGCTCTACCCGAAAGCCAAGTTCATCGCGATTTTCGCCAAGCCGATGGGCGAAGCGCTGCTGGACGATTTCGAAGTGGCGATCCCGCAGGATACCTGGATCGAACAGCCATGGGATATGGCACTGGAGTTCGCCACACCGATCTGCGACGAAAAGTAACGGGAGCGGGATGTGACGCTCGCTGCGTCCATTGGTCGCGACCGGCAATAATGGTTTCACAGGGCTCCAATTTGGAGCCCTGTTTTTTTGTGTATCAATCTGTTGCAGGGTGGCTGATGGGCAGTAAAAGTGGTTAAGATGAGCTATTGCCTGATATGAATGGGACACTATCTTGGACTTGAACGAAGACCTAAACCTGACCGAACAGCTCTTTACCCGCGTCAAGAAGGTATTGGAAACATCCGAGATCTCCAACTCCAGTGCGGCTGATCTGGCGCAAGCCGAGTCAGACGAGATGTTTATCGACGGATCCATGTCAAAGAGCTGGTATCGCCTGCTGCGCCGCCCCTCCTGGACCTGGCAGGGGGCAGATCCCATCGAAGTGGAGCAGACCCTGGCCCGTATCGCCATGGCGACCGGCGAGCGTACCCACGATTGCTATCTCGATACCATCAAGGGCTATGTGCCTGGCAACTGGATCTACGAGTGGAGCCAGGTGGCTGGCAACTATTTCAAGCAGGGCCGCGAACTGCGCGAGAAGGGTGATCCTTCTGGCGCCTTGAAACAGCTGCTCAAGGCGGTGCGCTACTACTCCATCGCCAGCTATCCCCATCTCAAGGATGACGAGCTGGCGGATCAGGCCCAGTTGCTTGGCAACATGGCCTATCGCGAGGCAGGTCGCCTGTTCAAGGTGCCGCTCAAAGAGATCCAGGTGCCTTTTCGCGGCAAGCATATTCAGGGTTATCTCCACCTGCCGACGACCGAAAAACCGGTGCCGCTGGTGATCATCAGCGGCGGGATCGACTCCCTGCAGCTCGATTTCCTCAACTTCTATCTCAAACGGCTCGAGCCCAACGGCATCGGCATGCTATCCCTCGATATGCCCGGGGTCGGCTATGCCGAGCATTGGCCGCTGGTGCAGGATACCAGCCGCCTCCATCAGGCGGTGCTCCATTACCTCTCCGAAGTGGCCTGGGTCGATCATCAGCGTATCGCCATGGTGGGAATGCGTCTGGCGGGCAATATCGCAGCCAGACTGGCCTTTATCGAACCCTTTAAGCTGCGCACCGTGGTCTGTGTCGGCGCCGGGGTCAATCAGGTGTTTACCAATCAGGAGCTGTTTGCCAAGTGTCCGCGCATGATGCGGGACAGTCTGGCCAACCGGTTGGGGGCGGATGCGGCGCAGTGGGACGGCATGCGTACCAAGTGCCAGGTATTTTCACTTAAAACACAAGGATTACTGGGGACTCGCACCTCTGTGCCGATATTGAGTATTGGACACAAGCGAGATTTTATTTGTCCCGAGCAGGATGTACGGGCATTGGCGGCGGCCAGTCGTAACGGCAAGGCCATCGTATTCGACAAACAGCCTTTGCTGGAGGTGTATGACAAGGCACTGGACGAAATCGTCGAGTGGCTGAAACAGCATTTGTGTACCTGATATTGCGCTAAAGAACTGACGCCATCCCGAGGTGGCGCGGCTTGTTTAACAGGGAGGTTAACATGTCTGAAAGAGTGACCTACAAGCGACTGCTGAGGCAGTTTGCTGCCATTGGCCCCTATTTGCGCGAAGATCTCTGCGAAGAGGGGCGTTATCGTTTCGACTGCCTGTCGGTCTGTGTCAGCGCCAAGCCGGCGCCGGACAAACGGGAGTTCTGGGGCTGGTGGCTGGTGCTGGAGCAGGACGATCACCATTTCCGTTACCACTATCAACTCGGTTTCTACAATGCTGATGGTGAGTGGCTGGACAAGCCGATCCCCAAGAAGCACCAGGTAGAAGTGGAACGGACCCTCAACCGTTTCTACAAGCTCATCAGCGACAAACTGACGGCTCTGGAGTGTCAGTTAGCGCCAGCGGATCAGGTCACCAATGAGTTGACCGTGACCGCCGCTTGATCCCTGATGCCCGGCGAGCAGCATCCCGCTGTTTGCCGGGCCATCAGTCAGCCATCTCCCCTTCCGACCGCAATCATCCGGGCCTTTGCCCCATCTCCTCACCCCGGCGTTAATTGCCTTGCAGGGCACCATGGCCGTGGGTATAAAGATATTCCTTACTTTTTTAGCCTTTATGCTCCCATGGAAAACAGAACCATAGTCGTCAAGTTGGGCACCAGCGTGCTCACAGGGGGGTCTTCCCAGCTCAATCGTGCCCATATGGTCGAGCTGGTCAGACAGTGTGCGGCCTTGCACCGTCACGGCCATCGGGTCGTGGTCGTCACATCAGGGGCTATCGCCGCCGGGCGTGAACATCTGGGTCACCCGCCACTGGCGCCAACCCTGCCCAACAAGCAGATGCTGGCGGCGGTTGGTCAGACCCAGCTGATTCGGGTATGGCAGGATCTGTTCAACCTCTACGGTCTGCATATCGGCCAGATGCTGCTGACCCGCGCCGATCTGGAAGATCGGGAGCGCTACCTCAACGCCCGCGACACCATGCGCACCCTGCTCGATCACCGCATTATTCCGGTGATCAACGAAAACGATGCGGTGGCGACCGCCGAGATCAAGGTCGGCGACAACGACAACCTCTCCGCACGGGCCGCCATTCTGGCGGATGCGGATCTGCTGATCCTGCTGACAGATCAGAAGGGGCTCTTTACCGCCGATCCGCGCACCAATCCGGATGCCCAGTTGATCGAAGAAGTGCAGACCATCGACGATACCCTGCGCTCGCTGGCGGGTGACAGTGTCAGCGGCCTTGGCACCGGCGGCATGGCTACCAAGCTGCAGGCCGCCGATGTGGCGCGTCGAGCTGGTGTCAACGTGGTGATCGCGACCGGCCAGATGCCGGAGGTGATCGGCCGTCTTGCCAAGGGCGAGCGGATTGGCACCCTGTTCCCGGCGCTGGCGTCCCCGCTGGAAGGGCGCAAGAGCTGGATCCTGGCAGGCCCGCCCCCTCACGGTGAAGTGCATGTGGATCAGGGGGCTGTCGCCGCCATGAAGGAGAAAGGCTCCAGCCTGCTGCCCAAGGGGATTGTCGCGGTCAAGGGCGACTTTATTCGGGGCGATGTGGTGCGCATTCTTGATCCCAAGGGCGCCGAGCTGGCCCGTGGCATCTGCCGTTACGATCATCTGGAGCTGGAGAAGTTGCGCGGCGTCCACTCTGATCAGATTGAGCAGGTACTGGGCTATGGATATGGTTCAGTAGCCATCCATCGAGACGATATGGTGCTGCTCTAATCAGGGCGGCACAGCATGAACAAAGGGAACCGAGATGAGTCTGGAGAAAATGGGGCAGGCGGCCCGAGAAGCCGCCTATCAGCTGGCTACCGTCAGCACGGCGCAGAAGAACCGAGCGCTGGCCGCCATCGCCGACGAGCTGGAGGCGCGCAGTGAACAGATCCTTGCTGCCAACGCGAAAGATATCGCCGCCGGCCGTGAGGCGGGCTTGTCAGAAGCCATGCTGGATCGCCTGCTGCTCAATCCGGCCCGGCTGGCCGGTATCGTGGCGGATGTGCGCAAGGTGATCACGCTGGATGATCCGGTCGGCGCCGAAATGGATAGCCGGGTGCTGGAAAATGGCCTGCGGCTCTCCCGTCGTCGGGTGCCCATCGGGGTTATCGGCGTCATCTACGAGGCGCGACCCAACGTCACCATCGATATCGCCAGTCTCTGCCTCAAGACCGGCAACGCCAGCATACTCCGCGGCGGGCGCGAGACCTTCCACTCCAATCTGGAGCTGGTGCGGGTGATCCAGCATGCCTTGGCGGCCTCCGGTCTGCCCGAGGCGGCGGTGCAGTACATCGACAACCCGGATCGGGCGCTGGTCGGCGAGTTGCTGCGCCTAGACCGCTATGTGGACATGATCATCCCCCGTGGTGGCGCGGGCCTGCACAAGATGTGCAAGGAGAACAGCTCCATCCCGGTCATCATCGGCGGGTTCGGTATCAGCCATATTTTCGTCGACGAGAGTGCTGATCTGGTGCGCTCTCTGGCGGTCATCGACAACGCCAAGGTGCAGCGCCCCTCCGCCTGCAATGCCCTCGATACCCTGCTGGTACACGAGAAAGTCGCTTCGGCTTTCCTGCCGCAGCTGGTGACGCTGATGAACGAGCGCAAGGTGACGCTGGTGGCCGCGCCCAACGCCATGAGGCAGTTGGCGGGTGCCGACAACCTGTGCGAGGCAGGGCCGGAGGATTTCGATACCGAGTGGCTCGGGCTGACCCTGGGGGTCAAGTTAGTGGCGGATGTGAACGAGGCGCTGGCCCATATGCGCGAGCACAACGCCGGCCACTCCGATGCCATCCTGACCAACGATCTGGCCAACGCCGAGCGTTTTGTCAATGGCGCCGGTTCGGCGGCTGTCTATGTCAACGCCTCCACCCGTTTCACTGATGGTGGCCAGTTTGGTCTGGGCGCTGAAGTGGCGGTCTCGACCCAGATGCTGCACGCCCGTGGCCCCATGGGGTTGACCGAGCTCACCAGCTACAAGTGGGTAGGGCAGGCCGATTACCTCAGCCGCGCCTGATAACCGGTTGTGTCAGATACAAAAATGCCGACCACTGGGTCGGCATTTTATTTGGCGGATATCGCGAAGATATCAGGCGATCGGGTTATTCCCCGTGATAGAGCACCTTGTCACCGGACTTGAGCACATAACCCTTCCAGATAAAGAGGGTGTAGCCGCTACCCTGCCACGACCAGTTGCCCTCCGCACCTTGACGGGTCAGCTGGTGCTGCTCGCCGCTTGGTAGATGCAGTTCGGCCTGCGTCTGATCGGCGTTGAACAGCACGAAGGCGCTGCTGGTCTGGCTGGCATCGGTTGGATTGAGCCGGATACCCTCTTCAAACAGGCGCATACATTTGCCAGTCAGTGCTGACCACTGATAGCCCGCACTGCCGATACAGCCGTGGCTGTCGCGATCGCTGCCAACCAGATGTTGTTCCGGTGTACTGCATGCCGCCAGCAGCAGAGAGGCGGCCATCAGAGTCAAGGTGCGCATGGTTACTCCTGAAGATCCCGTTCGATGACGATGTTGGAGAATCCCAACTCTTTGAAGTAGTTCTCCTGATAATCTTTCACGCTCTTTTTGTCACGGCGGCAAACCTGAGCCAGCTGGGCCTCCATGGCGTGAAAACTGGTGAGATCCAGCCCTTCGGCAGCGGCGATGGCGTCGTAGATGCTGCGGAACTTATCGTTCGCGTAGCCGATCTCTTTGGCCTGTTTTTTATAGGTGTACGTAATCTTAAAGGCCATCTTGCCCTTCCTTCTTCGATTTGGCTTGCTTGCGCTGGACGTAGAGGTAGAGGCTTTCGACCTTCTCCCGAGCCCAGGGGGTCTTGCGCAAGAACTTCAGGCTGGACTTGATGCTGGGATTATCGGTGAAGCAGCGGATATTGATCTGCTGCCCCAGCTCTTCCCAGCCGTAGTGTTCGACCAGCGCAGTGACGATGGCTTCCAGCGTCAGCCCGTGCAGCGGGTTGTTCTTCTGCGAGGCGTTCGGTTGCTCGCTCATGCCTGCTCCGCCAGCTTGGCAAAGGGCTGACCCATGCGGGTGGTGACGCCATTGGCCAGATGGGGCTCGAAACCGGCCAGCATGCCCGGGCCAAACAGGCAGACGACAGTACTGCCCAGTTTGAACAGCCCCATCTCGGCACCTTTTTGCAGGGTAATGGCCTCGTCGCCGGTGTAGTCCCAGCGCACCACCTTCTTCTCTTTGGTCGGCGCAATGTTGCCGGCCCAGATGGTCTCGATGCTGGCCACGATAGTCGCACCGACCAGCACCAGCGCCATCGGGCCGTGCGGGGTGCGGAAGGTGGCCACCACCCGCTCGTTGCGGGCAAACAGGTTTGGCACGTTCTCGGCGGTGAGCGGGTTGACGGAGAAGAGATCCCCCGGCACGAACACCATGCTCTCCAGCACGCCATCCAGCGGCATGTGGATGCGGTGGTAATCCTTGGGCGCCAGATAGATGGTGGCGAAGTCGCCATCCTTGAACGGCGCCACCAGATCCTCATAGCCGCCCAGCAGCTCGCGGGCGCTGTAGTCGTGACCTTTGGCTTGGATGATGCGCCCCTGCTGGATCGGGCCGAGCTGGCTGACGGTGCCATCCACCGGCAGCGCCAGAGTCATGGCATCTTCTACCACGGGGCGGATACCGGGCTTGAGCTCGCGGGTGAAGAACTCGTTGAAGCTCTTGTAGTGGGCTGGACTCTCGTGCAGCGCCTCGCTCATGTCGACCTGATACTGCTTGATAAAGGCCTCGATCACTTTGGTGGTGATGTTACCCGCTTCGGCGGCGGCAAATTTGCCGATCAGACGGGAGAGGGCGTGCTTGGGCAGACAGTATTGACCGGCAATTTTCAGGTTGTCAGTAATGCTCATGTTCATCATCAACGTAGGTTTATTAGGGTCACAGGCGCGCTTGCTGGCGACCGTGACGGGCTTCCTGCATGGTTTCCAGGATGCGGTGATAGTTGTGGAAGCGATCGGCGCTGATGGCGCCCGCCTCGACCGCGGCGCGCAGGGCACAGCCGGGATCGTCCTTGTGGGTACAGTCGCGGAACTTGCAGCCACCCAGATAGTCTCGAAACTCAACGAAGCACCAGGTGATGCGGTCGGCCTCCAGATGCCAGAGGGCGAACTCGCGGATCCCGGGGGAGTCGATGAGATCGCCACCGCTCGGGAAGTGGTAGAGCCGCGCCGTGGTGGTGGTGTGCTGGCCGAGCCCCGAGTTTTCGGAGATCTCGCCGGTGAGTACATCCAGCCCCGGCATCAGGGCGTTGGTGAGCGACGACTTGCCCACCCCGGACTGGCCGACGAAGATGCTGATCTTGTCGGTCAGGGCTGCCTTGAGTTCATCCAGCCCTTCGCCGCTCTCGCAGCTCACCAGCAGCACCTCGTAATTGAGTTTGCGGTAGGTTTCGAGCTGGCTTTCGATGCGCGCTCTGGCGGCATCATCGAGCATATCGACCTTGTTCAGCACGATGAGGGGGCGGATCTCCACATCCTCGGCGGCCACCAGGTAGCGGTCGACGATATTGGTGGAGAACTCGGGCATCACCGCCGAGACGATGATGATCTGGTCGATATTGGCGGCGATGGGTTTGACCCCGTCGTAGAAGTCCGGCCGGGTCAGTACCGAGTGGCGCGGATGCACCGCCTCGATAACGCCCGCTGTCGCGGCATTGAGGCCGGGACGCCACACCACCTTGTCGCCGCACACCAGACTGCTGATGCTGCTGCGCCGCAGATTGCTGCGGTGGATGGTGCCATCGACCGCTTCCACGTCTGCGTGCTGACCAAAACGGCTGATCACCACCCCTTCGATGGCGGGGCCAAACAGGGTGTCATCCACCACTGTGGTGTGATCTTTTTGCAGCCGCCGCTCGCGGTTGGCCTGGACGCGCCTTTGTTGACCCAGATTGAGTTTTGCTTTCTTTGCCACTCGATTCGCCAGTTTATGAACAGATCCAAAGCCAGTATGATACATGCAAATTGGCAAAATTCCGCCATTCCTCCCAATAGAGAGAGCAATCATGACAGTCAGCGCGCAGAACCTGGTATGGATCGACATGGAGATGACGGGTCTCGACCCCGAAGAGAACGTGGTACTGGAGATTGCCACCATAGTCACCGACAAGGATCTGAACGTACTGGCCGAAGGGCCGGTCATCGCCATTCATCAGAGTGATGAAGAGCTGGCCAAGATGGACGACTGGAACGTCAACACCCATACCAAGAGCGGTCTGGTGGCCCGGGTCAAGGCGAGTCAGCACGATGAGGCGAAAGCTATTGCCGAGACCCTCGAGTTCATTCGCCAGTGGGTGCCGGAGCGCACCAGCCCGCTGTGCGGCAACAGCATCGGTCAGGATCGCCGCTTCATGGTCAAGCACATGGCCGAGCTGGAAGCCTTCTTCCACTACCGCAACGTCGACGTCAGCACCATCAAGGAGCTGGTACGCCGCTGGCAGCCGGAACTGCTGGATCAGTTCAAGAAGAGCGGCACCCACCAGGCGCTGGACGATATCCGCGAATCCATCGCCGAGCTGCAGTTCTATCGCAGCCACGTCTTCAAGATCTGATTCCCCGGCAAGGGGTTGTCATACTCTGGCTGCTAAAATCGACAGTTCGGCCAGCTTTTGAGCGAACGCGCGCAACCAGACAAAAAAGCCCTTGCAATTGGAATGACTGCTCTTATAATTCGGCTCCCGTACAGTAGCGCAAGCAACCAAATGCTGTACGGCCTGTTTTAAGGTAGTTGCGGGAATAGCTCAGTTGGTAGAGCACGACCTTGCCAAGGTCGGGGTCGCGAGTTCGAGTCTCGTTTCCCGCTCCAAAAATCTGATGATGACACTGGTGCAAACCAGCCCGATGCGGGAATAGCTCAGTTGGTAGAGCACGACCTTGCCAAGGTCGGGGTCGCGAGTTCGAGTCTCGTTTCCCGCTCCAATCATCAGCCAGCCTAAAGACAATCAAATTGTTGCGGGAATAGCTCAGTTGGTAGAGCACGACCTTGCCAAGGTCGGGGTCGCGAGTTCGAGTCTCGTTTCCCGCTCCAAAAAATTTGTAAGTGATATTCCGATGCGGGAATAGCTCAGTTGGTAGAGCACGACCTTGCCAAGGTCGGGGTCGCGAGTTCGAGTCTCGTTTCCCGCTCCAATCACTTGCAGATGACATTC
This sequence comes from Aeromonas sp. S11(2024), assembly GCF_041402345.1. Lineage (NCBI taxonomy): Bacteria > Pseudomonadati > Pseudomonadota > Gammaproteobacteria > Aeromonadales > Aeromonadaceae > Aeromonas > Aeromonas sp. S11(2024). The sequence goes on from NZ_JBGLRC010000013.1 coordinate 54,753, forward strand.
TGTTGCGGGAATAGCTCAGTTGGTAGAGCACGACCTTGCCAAGGTCGGGGTCGCGAGTTCGAGTCTCGTTTCCCGCTCCAAACATTTGTAAGTGACATTCCGTTGCGGGAATAGCTCAGTTGGTAGAGCACGACCTTGCCAAGGTCGGGGTCGCGAGTTCGAGTCTCGTTTCCCGCTCCAATCACTTGTAAATGACATTCTGTTGCGGGAATAGCTCAGTTGGTAGAGCACGACCTTGCCAAGGTCGGGGTCGCGAGTTCGAGTCTCGTTTCCCGCTCCAATCTCTCTTCGAAGTTTTCATAATCCCTTTGAATTGCCCTTCACATCGCGCTGCGATGCTTTGTCGTATCTGGCGTTTACTCAGCGTGTCTCAGCCGCCTTCTGCAAACAGGGGGGGGACTCTGTGGGCTGATCGAGGCAAGCGGTTGTGACAGGTGGTGGAAGGCGAGAATTGCGGGCAAAAAAGAGGAGGGGCCTTGGCTCCTCCTGCATGATTCACTGGCGCGGGCTTAGACCAGAGTAACGTTCTCAGCCTGAGGGCCTTTTTTGCCCTGGGTCACAGTGAACTGGACTTTTTGACCTTCAGCCAGGGTTTTGAAACCGGTGCTCTGGATGGAGGAGAAGTGAACGAATACGTCCGGACCTTGGGATTGTTCAATAAAGCCAAAACCCTTGGTTTCGTTGAACCATTTTACCTGGCCGGTGCGAATGTCAGACATGTGCTAAATCCTATCAATAACAAAATGAAACTAAGCCCGTGCTGGGCTGCATTTGCCTTGCAATCAGGGGTTGGCTCATGACTGACCACGTCTCTTTGTCCCAGTAGCACGTAGAACAATCCCTGTCTAAAGCACAAACGATTGTACGTTAGCGCCGATCCTTGTCAATTTGACCCCTTTCGTTTTTTGAACAAGCTAAAAATATTGTGAAGTCAGTAGCTTATTTGAAGATATTTGACTGAAAAAAACGGGAAGCCAGCGCCTCCCGTTTTTGTTATTCCTTGAGGGCGAACCCTTCGCCCTGCCGGTCGTAGCGGTAGACTGCCTGACCGTAGGAGCGGATCTCCACCCGCTGGATGCGGCGGGTGTCGTCCACCAGGATGAAGATAGAGCGGCCCGATTGCAGGCGGGTCAGGGGGCGATCCGGCCCCTCAATGGCGATCAGGCGGCTCAGCTCGGCACCCGGCAACTCGAATTTACGCCAGATGGAGTAGAGGGTTTCACCCGCCTGCACATCGTGTTGCAGCCAGGTACCGTTGACCTTCTCTTCGACTGGTTTGGCTGCCGCGGGAGCACTACCTGCCGCGCCATTACCGACAGTTAGAGCTTGAGCAGGTACGGCCAGCGGCACTTCCAGCGAGCCGGAAGGGGCGGCTTTGGGTGCAGATGGTGCCGGCTCCCAGGCCAGTACCAGCAACCAGAGCGGGATCAGGATCAGCAGACCTATGGTGTTTTTGCGGGGCAGCGGGCTGGACAGCTTGAATTTGCCTGCTTTGGCATCCTGGCGGCGTTGGCCGAGTTTGCTCATCCCTTGGCCAAAACGTTGGCGCAGGGACAGGGTCGCGGCATTGATGCGATGGAGCAGGGATCCTTGTGATTCGTCTTGGCGACGCTGCTGGGCTCGTCTGTTATGGCCTCGTGGGCGACGGTCCGGGGTGGGCACGGCATTTACCTCTCACTACATTGCCTGCCATCAGGCAAATTCGTCGCCTATGGTAAACGGACTCGCCCCCGAGGGGGAGAGTCCTGAAGCGGAAAATTATCAGCTGAGACGAAATTGACCCAATAATTGCTGCAATTTGTCGGCCGCCTGACGCAATGCCTGACTGGCTTTGGCCGTTTCGGTCGCATCCTGAGCAATGTCGTTGGCCAGTGCGTTGGTTTTTGACAGGTTGCCAGAGACGGTTTCTGAGACCGAGCTCTGCTCTTCGGCGGCGGAGGCGATCTGATAGGTCATATCGTTGATGGTGGAGATGGCCTGGTAGATGCTGCCAAGCGCCTCTTCCGCCAGATCCGCCTCGCCCACCGCCTGATGGGTCAGCTGCTGGCTTTGGGTGATGGCGTTGACTGCATTGGTGGAGCTGAGGCGGATCTTCTCTATCAACTCCTGGGTGTTCTGCACCGCCTGCTGGGTATTGCCCGCCAGTTTGCGCACTTCGTCGGCGACTACCGCAAAGCCGCGGCCCTGTTCGCCAGCCCGTGCAGCCTCGATGGCGGCGTTGAGGGCCAGCAAGTTGGTTTGATCTGCAATACCCTGAATGACGGTGAGGATGCTGGTGATCTGGGCGCTGTCGTGAGCCAGCCCTTCCACCACTTCTGCCCCTTTTCCGGCTTCTGCTGCGACCTTGTGCATCGACTGGATCACCTGCTGGAAGCGCTCCTTGCCCTGATCCGCCGCGCTTTGCGCCTGTTTGGCCGAGTCGGCGGTATTGTTGGCGTGGGTGGCGACCTCCTGACTGACGTAGGACATCTCCTGTACCGCGGTCAGCATCTGCTCCATCTCCGCCTGATGGTGCTGCAGGTTGTTGTCGGTCTGACCGGCGATGCGATCGGTGTCACCGGCGTAGCGGTTCACCTCGCTGGCAGTCTTGAGCACATCCCCGAGCAGCCCTTGCAGCTTGTCGATAAAGCGGTTGATCCCCTTGGCCAGATCCCCCAGCTCATCCACCGAGCGGGTCGTGAGGCGTTTGGTGAGATCCCCTTCACCATCTGCGATGTCATCCACCAGGCTGACCATCTGACGGATGGGGCCAGTGATGCTGCGGGCAATCACCAGCATGGTGGCCAGCGCCAGCGCCAGTACGATAACGGCGCCTACCAATTGCTGGGTCACCGCGGCCCGGTTCATCTCATTGAGCTGGCTTTCCAGTTGATCGGCGCCCGCCAGAACCACCTTGTAGGGCAGGGTGACGATGATGGCCCAGTTGCGGCTCATTCCCGGAACCGAGATTGGTACAGAAATACGCAGATTGTCGTTGAGCTCTTCACGTTGCTCCTGCTGTTGCAGGTACTGTTTCCAGTTGTTGCCCAACAACTCTTTGGCATGCTTACCCAGCATATTGTCATTGCCGCTGGTACCTGTAATCACACCAGCTGCGCTGACGATCAGGGTCTCCCCCTGGCCATCATAGATGTTGTTGTTGAGGCTCTTGGCCTGCTGGTTAAGGGCAGTAACCTCAAGATCGACGCCGATGATCCCCTTGAAGTCTCCGTCAATAAACAGTGGGGATGAGATGGTACTCAGCATGACTTGCTTGCCATTGACATCAAATACATAGGGATCGATAAGGCATGCACTTTTATGCTGTTGGGGGCAACTGTAATAGTCGTTGGCTGGGTTACCGAAGCTGTCGGTATCTGTTTTGGTAATGGAGTAAAGCAGGTCTGTGCCTATAGTACCCCCGTCACGGTAGTAATAGGGAACAAACCGGCCATTACTGTCACTGCCCAGCTCCTTCTGGCCGACATAATTACTATCTTGCTCGTCCAGTGCGTTGGGCTCAAATCCCGCCAAGACGCCATATATCTGAGGATCTGTGGTCAACGTTTTTTTCATTAGTGCAACAACGTTGGGGCGCGTCAGTGGTAGCTCCTTGGAAATGGCCAGTTGAACCACTCCTGCAAGTTGTTGGTCATATGCCAATGCCTTTTGTAGCAGTTGGGTGATGGTGGCCGCCTCGGCGCGGGCATTGGCGCTGACCTTCTGCCAGGCCTCCTGCTGCAGCGCTTCACGGCTGGAGCTGATGGTGAGTTGTTGAGTCTGCTGACCCGAGTATTGGTTGAGCAGGATCAGGATGACCAAGGCGGTGGTCATGGCGATCCCGGCCATCACTAGAATGCGATTCTGGATAGAACGGAACTGCATCGTCTCTTCCTTTTTAGTAGCGGTGTTATTTGGATATCGACCGAAGCCGACAGTGGTTGTAGCAAATAGGAAATAGAACTTCTGTTTTGCGATCCCCTTCAAATATCAGGCGGCAAGCGCCCCGCCAGTAAATTTAATCCCCTACTTTAGCCCGCAATGGCGTCATGGTTTTCCCATCCGTGATTGTCGGTGCTAAAATGCGACGGTTTTTTCTAACGAATTGGCCCAAGGCCCTCTACACAAGGCTTAAAGATGAAAGTCAAAACCCGTTTTGCTCCCAGCCCGACCGGCTTTTTGCATGTCGGCGGTGCCCGTACCGCACTCTATTCCTGGTTGTTTGCAAAGAACCAGGGCGGTGAGTTCGTGCTGCGTATTGAGGATACCGACCTGGAACGTTCCACTCAGGAGGCGATCGACGCCATCATTGAGGGCATGGAATGGCTGGAGCTGAACTGGGATGAGGGCCCCTACTACCAGACCAAGCGCTTCGATCGCTACAACGGTCTGATCGACGAGATGCTGGCCGATGGCCGCGCCTACAAGTGCTACTGCTCCAAAGAGCGTCTGGAAGCACTGCGCGAAGGCCAGATGGCCAACGGCGAGAAGCCCCGTTATGACGGCAAGTGCCGCGACCACGCCCACGATCACCCGGCCGATGCGCCGCATGTCATTCGTTTCCGCAACCCGACCGAAGGTTCAGTGGTGTTCGATGACCATGTCCGTGGCCGCATCGAGTTCGCCAACACCGAGCTGGACGATCTGATTATCCGCCGTACCGACGGTGCCCCGACCTACAACTTCTGTGTTGTTGTCGATGACTGGGATATGGAGATCACCCACGTGGTGCGTGGCGAAGACCACATCAACAACACCCCGCGCCAGATCAACATCTACAAGGCGCTGAACGCGCCGGTGCCGGAGTTTGCCCACGTCTCCATGATCCTGGGTGATGACGGTGCCAAGCTCTCCAAGCGCCACGGTGCCGTTTCCGTGATGCAGTACCGCGACGACGGCTACCTGCCGGAAGCGCTGCTGAACTATCTGGTACGTCTGGGCTGGTCCCACGGCGATCAGGAGATCTTCAGCCTGGAAGAGATGATCAAGCTGTTCAGCCTGGATGCCATCTCCAAGTCCGCCTCTGCCTTCAACACCGACAAGCTGCTGTGGCTGAACAACCACTACATGCGCAGCCTGGATCCGGCTTATGTTGCCAAGCATCTGGCATGGCACATGGAAAACCAGAAGATCGACACCAGCAATGGCCCGGCGCTGGCCGAGGTAGTTACCCTGCTGGCCGAGCGCTGTAACACCCTGGTCGAGATGGCCGCCCAGAGCCGCTACCTGTTCGAAGAGTACGAGGCCATCGACGAAGTCGCTGCCAAGAAGCACCTGCGCGGCGTGGCTGCCGAGCCGCTGGCTCTGGCCAAAACCAAGCTGGCTGCACTGGATAGCTGGACTACCGAAGCGCTGCACGAGCTGATTGAAGCGACCGCTGCCGAGCTGGGTCAGGGCATGGGCAAGGTTGGTATGCCGCTGCGTGTGGCCGTCACCGGTCTGGGCCAATCCCCTGCCATCGACGCCGTAATGGCGCTGGTGGGTAAGGAGCGTGTTCTGGCGCGTATCGACCGCGCACTGGCTTACATCGAAGCCCGCATGGCTGCCGAGTAAGCTCTGCCGATGTGGCAGGCGAGGGGATTACCCCGCTCTGCCACATACTGAATAGCAAAAATCCGAAACCACTGGTTTCGGATTTTTTTATGGTCAGAGAGGCGGCGAGGCATAATGGCGGTCATGCCCGACCAAGGAAAGCTGTCACGCCAGTTTGAAGGACTGGATCTGGCTGTCGAGCTCCTTGCTGTGCTGCTCGACCAGCTCGGAGGCCTCTTGCAGTTCACGCAGCACTACGACGGAGCCTTCGGCGATCTGCTTGACCTGCTCCAGATTGCCGCGCATCTCTTCGGCGACCGAGCTTTGTTGCTCGGAGGCGGCGGCGATGTGGCGGTTCATGTCGGCGACACCCTGTACCCGCTGCACTATGGTGGCGAGCTGGGTACCGGCCTGGGTCACCTGTTCCACCCCCTTGTCGGCCTGCTGTACGCTTTGGGCCATCAGCTCGCCAGCCTGATGGGCATTGCCCTGCAGCTGTTCGATCATCTTCTGGATCTCGACGGTGGCGGCCTGAGCCCGGTTGGCCAGCTCGCGAACTTCGGAGGCCACCACGGCAAAGCCGCGACCCGCTTCACCGGCGCGGGCCGCCTCGATGGCCGCGTTAAGTGCCAGCAGGTTGGTCTGTTCCGAGATGCCGCGAATGGTGTCGACCACAGAGCCAATGCGCTCGACCCCCTGCTCCACCTCGTTGACCACGGTGGCGGAGCGTTGGATGTTGCCGGAGAGGGTGTCGATGGTGCTGACGGTGTCGGCGACGCAGCGGCTCCCCTCTTCCGCCAGCTGGCTGGTTTCGGCGGTGGCGTGAGAGGCCTGATCCGCATGGGCGGCCACTTCGCGAATGGCGCCGACCATCTGGCTCATGGCGCTGGCCAGCTGTTCGATCTGGGTGAACTCTTCGTTGATCGCTTCGTTGGCCTCTTCCATGCAAAGGGTCACCTGGGAGGCGATGTCGTTGAGCTCCTTGCAGGCGGCGCGCTGGTTGCCAAACACCTCTTTGAGGTTCTCCTGCGAGTGGGAGACTGCCTTGGCGATGTCACCGAATTCGTCACGAGACTTGAGCAGTACCTTGTGGCTGAGGTCCCGCTTGGCGAAGCGCTCCAGCAGGCCCACCAGATAGTGCACTTGCTTGACCATCAGGCGGGAGCCGGTGAGCAGCAGGATCACGAACAGCAGCCCCATGATGGCGGTCTCCATCAGGCCGGTCCAGAGCAGGCGATTGGAGATCGCATCCGCCTTGGCGGGATCGAGCCCTTCGCTGAGCAGGGTCGCTTCCAGATTGTTGGCGTCAAACCAGAGTTTTGTCAGTAGCAGGAGGGTACTGAACACCATCAGCAGCACCACTTTGGGTACCAACCGGATGTTGCTCATTCTTTTCTCCAGCAGGTTCAGCTGCATTGTCATTCTCCTTTTAAAAGCCGTTTTTTCCTTTGCCCTCAGGACTATCGGCATTATCTTCTCTTTTATTAATTTGCACTGTGCTTAAAGTTGGAAAATGTATGCGACATCACTTAACTCATCTGCGGGCGATGGATCTGCTGATGGCATTTCTGTCGATTATCTCGGTTGTACTGGTGACGGCCCGCTGGTGGGGCCATGAGAGCCTGACACCACAGACCCTGCAGCTCTTCTATGACCTCGACAGTCTGATCTGCTACTTCTTCCTCGCGCACTTTGCTTATGGCTGGATCCGGGCCTCCGATCGCAAGGCCTATTTCAAGGCCAACTGGATCTATCTGCCGGGTAGCCTGCCGATGGCGGAGCAACTGCGCTGGGCGCGGTTGATCCAGCTGTGGCGGGTCTATCAGCTGTTCAAGGAGCACCCGGATCTCTGGGCCATGTTCCGTCGCGAGCGCAACGAGACCACTCTCTCCGGCATCCTGTTTCTGTTCTTCCTGCTGCTGGGGGTGGGCTCCGGCGTCATGTTCTGGATTGAGTCAGGCCAGCCCGGCAGCCAGATTGAGACACCCTATGACGCGTTCTGGTGGACGCTGGTGACCCTCTCGACAGTCGGTTACGGCGATCTGGTGCCCAAGACCGAGGAGGGGCGGTTTGTCGCCAGCCTGCTGATCTTGTTCGGGGTCGGTCTGTTCGGTGCCATCAGCGGTTTCATGGCCAGCCTGTTTTTGCAGCCCAACAAGGGGGATGGCGAGACCGACAAGTGGCGTCATCACTACAACAACCAGCAAGAGGAGCTGCTGCGGGAGATCCGCGCCCTGCGCAGCGAGGTGCAGGAGCTGAAAAACAAGTGAGACCGCAGACGGGCAAGTTGCGAGGTGACTCGCAACTCTGCGCTCTTTATCTGGGGGGAGGTGCTTTTTCTTTGCTTGTCCTTTAACCTGCTGGCGGCTTAACATTCAACCTCTTGTCCAAACCTGAAAAAGAGAACCGATCGACCATGCGCGCCCTTCTCGGGATTTTGATCTGCTTGTGTGCCCAACAGGCACTGGCCGATACCCGTTATGTTTCAGACAACATCTTTACCTATATCCACAATGGCCCGGGTACCCAGTACCGGATCCTTGGCAGCGTCAAGGCTGGTGAACCGCTGGAGGTAAAGGCGGTGAACAGCGAGGCCGGTTTCACCCAGGTGGTGGACGGTCGTGGCCGCGAGGGGTGGATCAAAAACAGCGAACTGCAGAGCCAGATCAGCCTGCGCGAGCGTCTGCCCCAGGTGGAAAAAGAGCGCGATGAGCTTAAAGATCGCTTGCAGAACCTTAACGGTGACAACGAGAAACGCTTCACCGAGAAGGATGGCCAGATCGCTGCCCAGAGCAAGGAGATCGCCGCTCTCAAGGCCCAGCTGGTCAGTCAGGGTGAGGAGATGAGCAATCTCAAAGAGCAGAATGATGCCCTGACCCAAAGCTACGACAACCAGGAGCACGACATGCAGATGGACTGGTTTATCCGTGGTGGTGCCATGGTGGGTGCCGGTATCCTGCTTGGCATCCTGCTGCCCATGCTGCCCCGTCGTCGCAGCCGTGGCGATCGCTGGATGAACTGACAGCCTCTGGCTGAATGAATTGCTGAGAAGGGTCGCCGTGGCGGCCCTTCTTTTTTTTGGGGCGCATTGGGGACATCCGGTATTGGGCGGAATGCGTGGTTGCTTTGCGACAGGGCGGGCGGTGGCAGATCGTATACAAAATGAAGTCAGATGACCCTCACGCTTGCTGGCGTATTGGCTTCAAAAGGGAATTCATGGGGTGAATGAGCGATCTTTGTTAAAGAGTGGCAACAAATTCATTTCATATAGGGTGCAACATTGTATACATTATCGGCGTTTCGGCGGCGCGTCCGCCTTTGTCGATATCAGCCCTAGGGCGTACAGGAAGACCCCATATGTTCAAAGCTACTCAAGTGCTTGCCGCTGACTATATCCCCTCTGATCTGGCCGCCCTGCGCGAAGCCATCACCCAGAACTACGTGGTGGATGAAAATGCCTATCTGGCCGAACTGTCGGCCATGTTGCCGGGGGATGGCGCCTCGCTGGAGCAGGTGACCCAGCGTGCCCGCACCCTGGTGACCAAGGTGCGCAAGGAGAGCGGCTCCGGTGACGGTATCGACGCCTTCCTGCAGGAGTACAGCCTCGATACCCAGGAGGGGATCATCCTGATGTGTCTGGCCGAGGCGCTGCTGCGCATTCCCGATGCCGAGACCGCCGATGCCCTGATCAAGGACAAGCTCTCCGGCGCCAACTGGTCATCCCATTTCCGCAAGAGCGACTCTACTCTGGTCAACGCCTCCACCTGGGGGCTGATGCTGACCGGCAAGATCATCAAGCTCGACAAAAAGCTCGACGGCAACCCGGCCAACCTGCTGGGGCGCATGGTCAACAAGCTGGGGGAGCCGGTGGTGCGCTCCGCCATGTATGCCGCCATGAAGATCATGGGCAAGCAGTTCGTGCTGGGGCGCGATATGAAGGAGGCACTCAAGGCGAGCCGCAAATCCCGCGAGCTGGGCTACACCCACACCTACGACATGCTGGGCGAATCGGCGCTGACCATGCAGGATGCCGACAAGTATCTGACCGATTATCGTAACGCCATCGAGGCTGTCGGCAACGAGCGCATCAGCGACGGCGGCCCGGCCCCTTCCATCTCCATCAAGCTCTCGGCGCTCCATCCGCGCTATGACGTGGCGAACCGCGAACGGGTGCTCGGCGAGATGTGCGAGCGGCTGGTGGGGCTGGTGCGTCTGGCCCGCGACAAGGATGTGGCCATCAGCATCGATGCCGAGGAGATGGACCGCCTCGAGCTATCGCTGGATCTGTTCGAGCAGCTCTACCGCTCCGATGCCAACCGTGGCTGGGGCAAGCTCGGCATGGTGGTGCAGGCTTACTCCAAACGCGCCCTGCCGGTACTCTGCTGGCTCACCGCACTGGCCCGCGAGCAGGGTGACCTCATTCCGGTTCGCTTGGTAAAAGGCGCCTACTGGGACAGCGAACTGAAATATGCCCAGCAGGCGGGCCTGCCCGGCTACCCGCTGTTTACCCGCAAGGCGGGCACCGATATCTCCTACCTCGCCTGCGCCCGCTACCTGCTGAGCGAGCCGACTCGCGGCTTTATCGCTCCACAGTTCGCCACCCACAACGCCAATACCGTGGTCAGCATTCTGGAGATGGCTGGTGATCGCCAGTTCGAGTTCCAGCGTCTGCACGGCATGGGGGAGGAGCTGCACAACGCGGTGCTGAACGACAATCCCGGCCTGCACTGCCGCATCTATGCGCCGGTCGGCGCCCACAAGGATCTGCTGCCCTATCTGGTGCGCCGCCTGCTGGAGAACGGGGCAAACACCTCCTTCGTTCACAAGCTGGTGGATCCCAATACCCCGGTCGATTCGCTGGCCGAGCACCCGCTGCGCACCCTCAAGCGCTACTCCGGCTTTTCCAACGACCGCATTCCGCAGCCGGTGAACCTGTTCAGCGACCGCAAGAACTCCAGCGGCGTCAACATGAACATTCTCTCCATCCAGCGCCCCTTCTTCGCCCGCTTGAAAGAGCTGGAGAGCAAGCAGTGGCTGGCGGGCCCCATCGTCGATGGCGAGACCCTCAAGCGCAGCGAGGCTCGCACCGTGCTGAGCCCGCAGGATGTGAGCCTGACTGTCGGCAAGATCCACTGGGCCGACGAGCAGGCGGTGGAGCAGGCCTTGGCATCTGCCCACGCCGCCTTCCCGCGCTGGCGAGAAACCCCGGTGAGCGAGCGTGCCGCCGTGCTGGAGAAGCTGGCGGATCTGCTGGAAGCGAACCGTGAGCAGTTTGTCTCCCTCTGTACCCGCGAGGCGGGCAAGCTGCTGCAAGATGGCATCGACGAGGTGCGTGAAGCGGTCGATTTCTGCCGCTACTACGCGGTGCAGGCCCGCAGCCTGATGGGGCAGGCGACCCTGCTGCCCGGTTATACCGGCGAGCAGAACGAGCTGTTCCTGCAGGGGCGCGGTGTCTTTGTCTGCATCAGCCCGTGGAACTTCCCGCTGGCGATCTTCCTCGGCCAAATTGCTGCTGCGCTGGCCACCGGCAACACCGTCATCGCCAAACCGGCGGAGCAGACCGGCCTTATCGCCCATCTGGCGGTGACGCTGGCCCATCAGGCCGGTATTCCGGGCGACGTACTGCAATTGCTGCCCGGTGACGGCGCCACCGTGGGTGCCAAGTTGACAGCCGATCCGCGTATCGGCGGCGTCTGCTTCACCGGCTCCACCGAGACCGCCAAGCTGATCAACATGACCCTGGCCCAGCGCGATGGAGCCATCCTGCCGCTCATCGCCGAGACCGGCGGCCAGAACGCCATGATCGTTGACTCCACCGCCCTGCCGGAACAGGTGGTGCGCGACGTGGTGAGCGCCGCCTTCCAGAGCGCCGGTCAGCGCTGCTCGGCCCTGCGGGTGCTCTACCTGCAGGAGGAGATCGCCGAGCGGGTGCTGGAGATCCTCACTGGCGCCATGCAGGAGCTCAAAGTGGGCAACCCGGCCGAGCACAACACCGACGTCGGCCCGGTGATCGATGCCGATGCCAAGGCGGGGCTGGATGCCCATTTGGCCCGGATGATCCCGCGAGCTCGCCTGATTGCCCAGGCGCCGATGCCCGCCGCGACCATGGAAGGGCACTTTGTCCAGCCGACCGCGCTGGAGATCGGCTCCATCCGCGAGCTGGCCAAGGAGCAGTTCGGCCCCATCCTGCACGTGGTGCGCTACGCCACCCGGGATCTGGACAAGGTGATCGGCGACATCAACGGCACTGGTTACGGCCTGACGCTCGGGATCCACAGCCGCAACGAATCCCACGCCGAGGAGCTGGCGAGCCGCATCAACGTCGGTAACGTCTACATCAACCGCAACCAGATCGGTGCCATGGTCGGGGTGCAGCCGTTCGGCGGGCAGGGGCTCTCCGGCACCGGCCCCAAGGCGGGTGGCCCCCACTATCTCGGGCGGTTTGTTACCGAGAAGACCCGCACCATCAACACCACTGCAGTGGGCGGCAACGCCTCCCTGCTGGCGATGGGCGATGCCTGATCCGCGTCGGTAGAGGCCGGATACTGGATGCCGGATAACAGCGGGCCGCCTTCGGGCGGCCTCTTTATTTGCGCCATCCGTTTTTACGAATGAGACAATCGGCCACGGCGGGGTCGTCAGCGACCCGTGCTGGTCGTAAGATGGGAGCCATTCGTGCGGCGTTTGCCCCTTGGTCGGCCAGCCGTGGTCAGGGTTTTGTTTTAACGAGAGTGTTTATCCGATGTCATTAACCGAACAAGCCTGCTGGTTCGTGCTGGGGGGCGATCATCTGGTACTGCTCGATCAGCAGGGAGAGGTGCCACAAGGAAGTAAAGCGTGCCTGCCCGCAGCGCTGGCCGGTGCCCGTTTCGAGCGTTTTGATGAGTGGCAGGGGCTGCCCTGCTATCTGCTCGATCTGGGGGCTGAGGCCGACACGACTATGATGGCCCCCCTGCGCCAGCTGATGGTGGCGGGTGACGAAGAGGGGTTTCGTCTCGCGGGCCGTGCCTGGCAGCTCGTCACTTTCCGCCGCACCCACCGTTTCTGCGGCGAGTGCGGCGCCCCCATGACCCCGAAGATGGGGGAGTGGGCGCAGATGTGCCACCACGGCCACAGCGTCTATCCGCGCATCTCCCCCTGCATCATAGTGGCGGTGCGCAAGGGGCCGGAGCTCCTGCTGGCGGCCCATCGCCGTCACTATCAGGCGGACGATCCCATGTATACCGTGCTGGCCGGCTTTGTGGAGGCGGGGGAGAATCTCGAGCAGTGCGTGGCACGGGAGGTGTTCGAGGAGAGCGGCATCCGGGTGCGCAATGTGCGCTATGTGGCGAGCCAGCCCTGGCCCTTCCCCCACAGCCTGATGATGGGCTTTACCGCCGACTACGAGAGCGGCGAGATCAAGGTGCAGGATGACGAACTGGTGGCCGCCGCTTTCTTTGCCGCCGACCGGCTGCCGCGCTTGCCGCCCCACGGCACCATTGCCCGGCGGCTGATCGAGTTGTCACTGGCTGGCGAGGGGTAACGGCGCTTATCTTTTCGCCAACCTTTTTGCACTTCTTTATAAAAACGGGGCGCTCTGGTTTGCGCCCCTTCACATCTTTGCAACCGATCACCCATTTGCCACGTTTTGGGCAGTCCGCTTGACTGGGCAAAGTGGTATTATGACCGCCATTTTATGCGTGATATGAATTCAGGAACTGGGATGAAAGAGCTGAAGAACGATCGATACCTGCGCGCTTTGCTGCGTCAGGATGTAGACATGACGCCGGTATGGATGATGCGCCAGGCAGGGCGCTATCTGCCGGAATACAAGGCGACTCGCGCCCAGGCGGGGGATTTCATGTCCCTGTGCCGCAATGCCGAGCTGGCCTGTGAAGTCACCCTGCAGCCGCTGCGCCGCTACCCGCTCGATGCCGCCATCCTCTTCTCCGACATCCTCACCGTGCCCGATGCCATGGGGCTGGGTCTCTACTTCGAGCAGGGTGAAGGCCCGCGTTTCGAGCGCCCGATCACCTCCATGGCCGACGTGCAGGCGCTGCCCATTCCGGATCCGGAAGATGAGCTGGGCTACGTGATGAATGCGGTGCGCACCATTCGCCGCGAGCTGAAGGGCGAAGTGCCGCTGATCGGCTTCTCCGGCAGCCCCTGGACCCTGGCCACCTACATGGTGGAGGGGGGCAGCTCCAAGGCATTCACCAAGATCAAGCAGATGATGTACGCGGAGCCGCAAACCCTGCACCTGCTGCTCGACAAGCTGGCCGACAGCGTGATTAGCTATCTCAACGCCCAGATCAAGGCGGGTGCCCAAGCGGTCATGGTGTTCGACACCTGGGGCGGCGTGCTCACCCCGCGCGATTACCGCGATTTCTCCCTGCAGTACATGCACAAGATTGTCGATGGCCTGATCCGCGAGCACGACGGTCGCCGTGTGCCGGTCACCCTGTTCACCAAGAACGGCGGTCAGTGGCTGGAGCAGATCGCCGCCACCGGTTGCGATGCGCTGGGTCTGGACTGGACCACCGACATCGCCGATGCCAAGCGCCGGGTCGGCGACAAGGTGGCGCTGCAGGGCAACATGGATCCCTCCATGCTCTACGCCACTCCCGCTCGCATTCGTGAAGAGGTAGCCTCCATTCTGGCCGGTTTCGGTCACGGCAATGGCCATGTATTCAACCTCGGCCACGGCATCCATCAGGATGTGAACCCGGAACACGCCGGCGTGTTCGTCAACGCGGTACACGAGCTCTCTGCCCAGTACCACGGTCGCTAAGGCCGGGGCGAGAGAAGAAGAGTTTGTTTGATATCCGGGGCCGTCAGGCCCCGTTTTACATTAAAAAATGGCGCTGCGACGACGAGCGCGTGGCGGCCGAGCAGGAGGCAAGATGAGCAGCAAGTCACTGGATTGGGGTATCGATCTTGGCGGTACCAAGTGTGAATGCGTGGTGCTGGATGGCGACGAGGTGCTGCTGCGCCACCGCATCCCCACCGAGCGAGCGGGCGGTTATGACCATATGATCGGCCAGATCGCCAAGCTGGTAGCTGAGTGCGCCGAGAAGATTGGCCAGCGCCCGGCCGTCATCGGCATGGGCACCCCCGGCGCGCGGGATCCACAGACCGGCCTGATGAAGAACTGCAACACCACCGAGCTCAACGGCAAGCCGTTCAAGGAGGATCTGGAGCGCAAGCTGGGCGTGCCGGTGCTGATCGCCAACGACGCCAACTGCTTTGCGCTGGCAGAAACCCATCTCGGTGCAGTGCGCCAGCACCATCCTGATGCGAAAGTGGTGTTCGGCATCATCATGGGCACCGGGGTCGGCTCCGGCATCGTCATCAACGGCCAGATCCTTAACGGCCACCACGGCATCGCTGGTGAGTGGGGCCACAACGTGCTTTCCCCTGATGGCCCCGAGTGCTACTGCGGCAAGCGTGGCTGCGTCGAGACCCTGATCAGCGGTCCGGCGCTGGAGGCCTGGTACGAGGCGAAGGCCAAGCGCCACCTCTCGCTCGCCCAAATCGCGGCTGCCACCGCCCACGATCACATCGCCAAGCTCACCATCGACCGGCTGCACCTGCTGTTTGGTCAGGCGCTGGCCAATGTGGTCAACATTCTCGACCCGGATGTGATCGTCATCGGTGGCGGGGTGGGCAATGTGCAGAGCCTTTACAGCGCCGGACGACAGACAATTTTGCCCTTCCTCTTTAATCCCCGCTTCGCAACCCCCATTATTGCTCCTGCCCTTGGTGACAGTGCCGGGGTATTCGGGGCCGCACTGCTGGCCCGCGGTGAATTCAAGGAGGCCCTGCTGTCGTAGCCGGGGCTCCCGGGCGGCCGGTGCGCCGCCCTGTTGCTGGTTCAAGGAAACGGATTCTCGATGATCAAGATTGCCATCAATGGTTACGGGCGGATCGGTCGCAACGTGTTGCGAGCCCTCTATGAAAGCGGGCGCGACAAGACCATCAAGATCGTCGCCATCAACGAGCTGGCGGCCCCCGAGGCCATGGTGCACCTGACCCGTTACGATACCAGTCACGGTCGCTTCCACCATCCGGTGCAACTGGCGGGCAACAGCATGCTGGTGGGGGAGGATCTCATCTCTCTCTTTGCCGAGCGGGATCCGTCAAAGCTGCCGTGGCGGGCGCTGGGGGTGGATGTGGTGCTCGATTGCACCGGGGTGTTTGGCTCGCGGGCCGATGCCGAGCTGCATCTGGCGGCGGGGGCGGGCAAGGTGCTCTTCTCCCACCCGGCGGATGCGGATGTGGATGCCACCGTGGTCTACGGGGTCAACCATCATACCCTCACCGGAGCGGAGCGGATCGTCTCCAACGCCTCCTGTACCACCAACTGCGTGGTGCCGGTGATTGAAACATTGCATCGAGAATTCGAGATAAATTGTGGTACTATTACGACAATTCATTCGGCCATGCATGATCAGCAAGTCATCGATGCCTACCACAGTGACTTGCGCCGAACCCGCGCTGCCAGTCAGTCCATCATTCCGGTGGACACCAAGCTGGCAAAGGGGCTGGAGCGTATCCTGCCCCACTTCGCCGGCAAGTTCGAGGCGATCGCGGTGCGGGTGCCGACCATCAATGTAACAGCGATGGATCTCAGTATTACTGTTCGTAAAAAAGTGACAGTTACTGACGTAAATCAAGCCCTGCAACGGGCATCCAGAGGTACATTACACGGTATTCTGGATTACACGGAAGAACCTCTGGTCTCCGTAGACTTCAATCATGATGCACACTCCTGCATCATTGATGGTACCCAGACCCGGGTGAGCGATGCCAACCTCGTCAAGATGTTGATGTGGTGCGATAACGAATGGGGCTTCGCAAACCGGATGCTGGATACCACCCGGGCCATGATGGCCGCAGGCTGAGCCTGCCCCGGGCGAAAGGTTACTGTTTTTAACATTACCTGGAAAATATAGAGGACTGAATATGTCTGTTATCAAGATGACTGACCTGGATCTGGCGGGTAAACGCGTTCTGATCCGTGCTGACCTGAACGTACCGGTAAAAGACGGCAAGGTCACCTCCGATGCACGTATCGTTGCGACTCTGCCGACCATCAAGCTGGCTCTGGAAAAGGGCGCCAAGCTGATGATCACCTCCCACCTGGGTCGTCCGACCGAGGGTGAATACAACGAAGAATTCTCCCTGGCTCCGGTTGTCAACTATCTGAAAGACGCTCTGTCCTGCCCGGTTCGCCTGGCCAAGGATTACCTGGATGGCGTAGAAGTCGCTGCCGGTGAGCTGGTTGTGCTGGAAAACTGCCGCTTCAACAAAGGCGAGAAGAAGAACACCGAAGAGCTGGCCAAAAAATACGCCGCCCTGTGTGACGTCTTTGTAATGGATGCGTTCGGTACTGCTCACCGCGCCGAAGGTTCCACCTACGGTGTTGCACAGTTCGCTCCGGTCGCCTGTGCCGGCCCGCTGCTGGCGGGTGAACTGGAAGCGCTGGGCAAAGCCATGCTGAAGCCCGAGCGCCCGATGGTTGCCATCGTTGGCGGCTCCAAGGTCTCCACCAAGCTGACCGTTCTGGAATCCCTCTCCAAAATCGCTGACCAGCTGGTTGTCGGTGGTGGCATCGCCAACACCTTCATCGCTGCTGCCGGTCACAACGTCGGCAAGTCCCTGTGCGAGCACGACCTGATCGACACCGCCAAGAAACTGGCTGCCGAGACCAACATTCCTGTGACCACCGACGTGGTTGTAGGTGCCGAGTTCTCCGAGTCCACTCCGGCGACCATCAAGTCCGTCTCTGACGTGACTGACGGCGACATGATCTTCGACATCGGCCCGGATTCTGCCAAGGCCTTGGCTGACATCATCATGAACGCCAAGACCATCCTGTGGAACGGCCCGGTTGGCGTGTTCGAGTTCGACCAGTTCGCTGAAGGCACCAAGGTGATCGCTGAAGCCATCGCTGCTTCTCCGGCCTTCTCCATCGCTGGCGGTGGCGACACCCTGGCTGCTATCGACAAGTTCGGCATCGCTGACAAAGTCTCCTACATCTCCACTGGCGGCGGCGCCTTCCTGGAGTTCGTAGAAGGCAAGGTACTGCCGGCTGTTGCGATTCTGGAACAGCGCGCCAAAGCCTAATTGACCCGGAACGGGGGGCAAAAGCCTCCCGTTTCGTTTATCATGTGCCCGCTGTGCCGGTTCATGATGAACCCCCCATTTTTTATTAACGGCATACGAGACAGGACGATTAAACATGTCTAAGAAAATTTTCGACTTCGTAAAACCCGGCGTGATCACTGGTGATGACGTTCAGAAAGTGTTCGCCATCGCTAAAGAGAACGGCTTTGCTCTGCCGGCCGTAAACTGCGTTGGTACCGACTCCGTTAACGCCGTACTGGAAGCTGCCGCCAAGGTTAAAGCGCCGGTTATCGTTCAGTTCTCCAACGGTGGTGCCGTGTTCACCGCCGGTAAGGGTCTGAAGCTGGAAGGTCAGAAAGCTGCCATCCTGGGTGCCATCTCTGGTGCCAAGCACGTTCACGCTGTTGCCGAAGCCTACGGCGTGCCGGTAATCCTGCACACTGACCACGCTGCCAAGAAGCTGCTGCCGTGGATCGACGGTCTGCTGGAAGCGGGCGAGAAGCACTTTGCTGAAACTGGCAAGCCGCTGTTCTCCTCCCACATGCTGGATCTGTCCGAAGAGTCTCTGGAAGAGAACATCGACATCTGCTGCGAGTACCTGACCCGCATGGCCAAGATGAACATGACTCTGGAGCTGGAACTGGGTTGCACCGGTGGCGAAGAAGACGGCGTCGACAACAGCCACATGGATCAGTCCGCTCTGTACACCCAGCCGGAAGATGTTGCTTACGCTTACGAGCGTCTGTCCAAGATCAGCCCGCGTTTCACCATCGCTGCCTCCTTCGGCAACGTACACGGTGTATACAAGCCGGGTAACGTCAAGCTGACCCCGTCCATCCTGGACGCTTCCCAGAAGTACGTTTCCGAGAAGTTTGGCGTTCCAGCCAAGTCTCTGGACTTCGTATTCCACGGTGGTTCAGGTTCCACTCTGGAAGAGATCCGCGAGTCCATCTCCTACGGCGTAGTGAAGATGAACATCGACACCGACACCCAGTGGGCAACCTGGGAAGGTCTGCTGAACTTCTACAAGAAGAACGAAGCTTACCTGCAAGGCCAGCTGGGCAACCCGGAAGGCGCCGACAAGCCGAACAAGAAGTACTACGATCCGCGCGTATGGCTGCGTGAAGGTCAGACTTCCATGATCGCTCGTCTGGAGAAAGCATTCTCCGACCTGAACGCCATCGACGTACTGTAATTCGTTACCGCACCTTGATTGCATGAAAAGGCGCCCTTCGGGGTGCCTTTTGCATTTCTGTGATCCGCACCGGTTGGTGAGTGGAGGAGGAACTGGGTATTATCGAAACAACTTTGCTTATTTTATTAAACAATTTGCAACCAAGGCAGGATGCTGAGTATGCAGGCAGGAAAGCACAACGGATATCAGGAGCACGTCGCCTCCTACTACGCGGCCACCCGCAACGACTCGCAACAGTGGCCCGAGCTGGAGGGGGAGCACAAGGCTGACGTCTGCATCATCGGCGGCGGTTTTACCGGTCTCAATACCGCCATCAATCTGGCTGATGCCGGTTACAAGGTCGCCTTGCTGGAGGCCAACCGTATCGGCTGGGGCGCCTCCGGGCGCAACGGCGGTCAGCTTATTCGCGGTATCGGCCACGATACCAGCCAGTTTGCCCGCTGGATTGGCGAGCAAGGAGTGCGCGAGCTCGATTTGATGGGGCTGGAGGCGGTGCAGCTGGTACGCGAGCGGGTCGAGCGTTTCAATATCGAGTGCGATCTCACCTGGGGTTACTGCGACCTTGCCACCCGTCAGCGCCATCTGGCCGGCTTTGAGGAAGATCTCGACCATCTGGCGAGCCTTGGCTATGAGCACGAACTCAAGCTGGTGCCGCGCGAAGATATCCATAGCGTGGTGGGGTCGGATCGCTATATCGGCGGCCTTATCGACATGGGCTCAGGCCATCTCCATCCCCTCAATCTGGCGCTCGGCGAGGCGCGCGCCGCAGCCAGCCTCGGGGTTTCCCTGTTTGAACACTCCAGAGTGACCCATATCGATTACGGCAAGCAGGTTGAAGTGACCACCGCCCACGGCCGGGTCACTGCCGACTATCTGGTTATCGGCTGCAACGCCTATCTCAACGACCTCAATCCGGAGCTGGGCGGGCGGGTGCTGCCGGCCGGCTCCTACATCCTTGCCACCGAAGTGCTGGATCGCCGCTTGCGCCAGCGCTTGCTGCCGCAAAACATGGCGGTGTGCGATCAGAACGTGGCGCTCGACTACTACCGTCTCTCCGCCGACGGTCGCCTGCTGTTTGGCGGGGCCTGCAACTACTCGGGAAGGGATCCCCGCGATATCAAGGCCTTCATGTTGCCCAAGATGCTGCGGGTCTTCCCCGAGCTGGCTGGCACCGCCATCGAGTTTCAGTGGGGCGGGATGATCGGGATTGGCGCCAACCGGCTGCCGCAGATTGGCCGATTGAAGGCTCACCCCAACGTGCTCTACGCCCAGGCCTACTCGGGTCACGGCCTCAATGCCACCCATATGGCGGGCAAGCTGGTAGCCGAGGCGATCCGCGGCGAGAGCCGTGGTTTCGATCTCTTCGCCAGCGTGCCCCATATCACCTTCCCCGGCGGCCCGGCGCTGCGCTCCCCGCTGCTGGCACTGGGGATGCTGTGGCACCGGATAAAAGATGTTTTATAAACGAAACTTTTTCCTAATTTAAATTATGTGACAAAAAACGAGATTAAAATGTTGTTCATGTTCTCGTATGAACATATCATTGGCGGCATATTTACTAATTTATCAGAGTGTGATTATGAATGAGTTGGTTATAAAGTCAGAAGCGGATTTGTATAATTCTTTAAATCTTATTAAAAATGATAAGTTAGATTTTGATGGATTAGCTATTCGCTTTGATGGTTGGCCAACTATGTCTATTCATTTACATGGTGATAAATTTGATTCAACTATCACGCCTGAATTGATGAAAGCTTTTATTGAAATGCAGTCATCTATATTTAGAGCTTACTCTTTAGCACGATATAATACTGTGCAAATAAGAGGGTTGAAACAAATAGAGAAGGACTTATTAGAAATAAGAGTAAAAGTTCAGCCTGGTAGTTCATTGTTTGAAATTAATTTTCAGGAGATTCTTGAGAACATTTGTAATTCCATGGTGGGGAAAATGGAGAGTAAGCACTTAGTGATTATGGTGCTCGGTATAGCCGCAATTTATGGATCTAACTCTGCATTTAATTCTTATTTAGAAGGGCAAAAAGAAGTTCGTCTTGCAGAGATAAAAAGTGAAGAACAAAGAGGCCTGATAGAGCAACTAAAGTTAAGTCAAGAGGGGGAGACTGAACGGCTAAAAATATTGAAGGATATTATTGACGAACAGCCACGCTTGAAAACAATAAATCAATATTACGCATCTGCATCCAATGAGATTTTAAAACGGTCTAGTGATGCAACCTTGATAACTATGCAGGGAATGGATATATCAGGTGATGTGGCTGTCGAATTAACAAAGACTGAAAGAAAGAAGTCCAATGAAGTATATTTGGATGGCAGTTATAGGATTTTAGGTGTTGACTCATCTAAAACAGGTGAGTTTAAAGTTAAATTAAAGAATACAAGTACAAATGAATCATTTATTGCCATGATTGTTGATGAGAAAATAAACCCAGATTATATAAAATTAATTCAGAAAGCCGAATGGCAACAGCTGCCAATCCGGCTACATGTAAACGCAAGAGAAGCTAATGGAGTGATAAAGCAGGCTCATATAGTGAGAGCTGAATCTATCCATATAAGTTCTGCTGACTGAGTGTTTATGGGGCTGGTTCGGCCAGCCGCCATCCCTGTTCGCTCTTCATCATCCACACTTCTGCCTCTTGCGGCAGCACCTGGCCCGCCTCGAACTCGCCATATTTGCGCTCGAGCTCCATCAGCCCCATCTCCTGCTGGAAGGGGCCCACCCGGTCGTAGACCAGGTCCTCGTCGTGCAACACCTGCAACTGATCGAGCCCCTGTTTGAAGTGGAGCTGGTAACTCACCTTGACCAGATAGACCCCCTCCATCCGCTCCTCCTTGCCGAGGATGGTGAAGTCGCTGATATCGAACAGGTTGGCGTCTGTCTCGGCCAGCAGCTTGGCGGTGACCTGCTGGCGGATATCCTCTTCACCGGGCCCTGCACTGCAGCCATAAAGCCAGAGGGCTAGCAGGGGGATGAACCACTTTTTCATCAAAACTCCGGACAAGTGCAAAACGAGAGGGGCGATTGTGCCACGCGAATGCGCGGCGGCAAACCTCGGCTCACGGTTCCAGTGAACGTTCCAGCACGATGGCCTCGGCCCGATAACCAGCCAGCTCGCGGCGATAGCACTCGGTGAACCCTCTGCGCAGCCAGAAGGATAGAGCACTCTCATTGCTGGCAATCACTGACAGGCGAAGCCGGGTAGCCCCCCATGAGCTTGCCAGCGTGCAGGCGTGAAGATAGAGCGACTGACCACGGCCACTCCCTTGCCAGGGTTCCCCCACCAGTAACAGACCCAGATAGGCGGTGTCTGGATTGGGGTAGCCGCGCAGCAGATCAATGACAGCGGTGAGTTCTCCCTGCTCCCAGCGGCCGATGAGATGTTTGTCGGAGAGAGGCAGGCCGGATGGGCAGGCGACAAGTTCCTCTTCTCCTGCCTGTGCAGAGAGAGGGGCATTGCTCACCGCCGCCTGATAGGAGGGGGCCTGCTCGAACAGCCGCTGCAAGGCAGGTGCATCGCTTGTCTGCAGCCGACGCAACTCAGTGTGCATCACTTACCATCTCGAGATGTTTGGCAAAGGGGATAGGCCCCATAAAACCGGTGACCCGCTGCCCTGTCAGCTCCTTGCCCTCGCGGTCGAAGAAGATCAGGGTCGGCAGCCCCAGCACATTGAGGCTGTTGAGCAGCTCGATATCGGCATCGTCGTTGGCGGTAACATCCGCCTGCAGCAGCACCATCTGGCCGAAGCGCGCCCTCACCGCGGGATCGCTGAAGGTCTTGTGCTCGAACTCCTTGCAGGCGACGCACCAGTCGGCGTAGAGGTCGAGCAGCACCGGTTTGCCGCGGGCGGCGGCCAGCTGCACCTTGAGATCATCCAGCGTCTTGACGCGGATAAACCGCGGCGCCGTTTGACCGGCATCCGCCGTGATGGCAGCAGGGGTGGCCGGTTGCAGCAGATCCTTGCCCACCACCACGGCGCTGATCATCGCCAGCAACAGCACGAAGCCGCGCACGCTTTTGGCCACCGAGTGGGGCTGATGCTGGTTGTGGTGATAGAGATAGCCGCACAGCAGCAGCCCCCAGCCGAGCCAGGCGAGAGTAGTAATCTGATCGCTCCAGAGCCGTGACAGCAGCAGGATCGGCACCGCCAGCAGGGCAAAGCCAAACAGCTGCTTGATCACATCCATCCAGGCGCCCGCTTTTGGCAGCAGCTTGCCACCCGAGGTGCCGAGCAGCAGCAGCGGCAGCCCCATCCCCAGTGACAGTGCATAGAGCGCCGCGCCGCCGAGCCAGAGATCGCCGCTCTGGGCCACGTAGATCAGCGCCCCCGAGAGCGGCGCCGTGGTGCAGGGGGAGCAGACCAGCCCGGAGATCATCCCCATGATGGCGACCCCGACTACCGAGCCCCCCTGCTGGCGGTTGGAGAGGCCGGAGAGTCGGGTTTGCAAACTGCTCGGCAGTTGCAGGGTGTAGAGGCCGAACATGGAGAGGGCCAGCAGCACGAACATCACCGATAGACCGGTCAGCACATAGGGGTGTTGCATCGCAGCCTGGAATTTCAGTCCCGCTGAGGCCACTACCAGCCCCAGCAAGGTGTAGGTGACCGCCATCCCCTGCACATAGACAAAGGAGAGCAGGAAGGCGCGACCGGTGGAGAGGCTATGGCCAGCACCGGCGATGATGCCGGTCAGGATTGGGTACATGGGGAAGACGCAGGGGGTGAAGGCGAGCCCCAGCCCCAGCGCGAAGAAGGCGACGATGCTGAGCCAGAAACCCTGATGGCCGAGGGCGGCGGCGAGCTGATCCTGCTGACTCACTGGTGCGACGTTTTGTGCCGTTTCAGTAGTGGACGCTGTGGTTGCCGTAACCAGCGGGGCCACATCGATCAGCTTGTCAGTCGGCGGATAGCAGAGGCCGTCGGTACAGCCCTGATAGCGCACCCGCAGGGTGGCATTTTCCCCCACCTCCTTTAGCGGCACCGCGATGCTCACCTGCTGGTAGTAGACCCGGGTTTTGCCGAAGAAGTCATCCTCGTGCTCGGTGCCTTCCGGCAGGGGCGGCTCGCTGAAGGTGAGGTTGTTCCCCTTGAAACTCATGCTGTGGCGATAGAGGTAGTAGTTGTCGGCGATGTGGAGGGTCAGCAGCAGCTGATCGCCACGCTGTTCGCTCTCGATCTGAAAGGCCTCATCGACCTGCAAAAATTTGGGTTTGGCGTTGGCCTCAATGCCCAGCGAGCTGAGCAGATCGGCGCCACTGGCGTGGGCTGGGGCGCTGCCCACCGCTGTCATCAACAGGGCACAGAGCAGCAACAGGGGAGAGAGCAAGCGGGTGAACGTCATGAGGTCTCCCCATTGAGCCAGTCGAGATAGGCAGGTAGTCCGGCACTCACCGGCAGGGTCAGCAGCTCGGGCACTTCATAGGGGTGATTGGCTTGAATACATGCCTGCAGCTCGGCAAAGCGCGATTGGCGGGATTTGATGATGAGCTGGATCTCGGTGGCGCGCTCCACCTTGCCTTGCCAACGATAGACGGAGGTGACGCCCGGCAGTTGATTGATGCAGGCGGCCAACCGCTGGTTCAGCAGTTGTTCGCAGAGAAGGTCGGCACTGGTTTGATCTGGGCAGGTGCAGAGCACCACAATGGCGTCGGTCATAAAGCGGATCTTCACCTCGTTGGGGTAAACCGGGCAGGCGCCCTTGCCGTATCATCCCCATTTGCGGATGAAGGTGAAAAAAGCGCCTGAAAATCAGCGGCTACTATACCCCAGAGCCGCTTCAAATAGCATCTGTAGCCATTTGTGAGCCAGCGCCAAAAATTTGTGGGGGGCATGAGATAGACGCTGTCATGGGGACAGGGCAGAATGAGCGGGCTTGTTCCCAATTGACGTAAGGAAATGTATGACCCAACAGAATGAGCAGCAGAGAAACCGCATGTTGAGCCTGCTGCGCGAAGGTGAGCGCCGCATGTTGGTTCAATTGGCCGGGCTGCTGCGCACGACCGCCGATGAAATCAATGCCGAGCTGGAGAAAGAGGAGCTGATGGCCACCCTGGAGCAGCCCATCACGGTGGAGTATCTCAACGGCGTGGTGCAGCACCATCTGTTCGAGCGCAAACACAAGGGAGATATGGCGGTTGCCCAGCAGATCCTGAGCGATTATCAGAGCGAGCTGGAAGCGCTGCAGGCTGCCCAGGCCCAGCCTGAAGAGGCTGCCGCTGCCGACGAGAGCGGCGAAGAGCTCAAGGCCCAGGCTTGAGCGACGGGCAGGCCTGAATCCTTACCTCTGAATCAGCCGGCCTGCCAGCGCTGACGCCTTTTGCGGCCCCATCATGTCTGCCATGATGGGGCCGTGTCGTTTCTTCTGTAGTCTTTCCTTGTTGACCTTCACTTCCCGGTTTCAATCCAACGGATTCGTACCTTAGCGCGCCTCTTGGGGCATGCCGTGCGGCACGTCGCGGGGGATGGGGAACACCTTGTCATAGCCCCAGTTGTAGACGAAGGCATAGATCAGGTAGAAGACGACGAAGCCCAGATCCAGCACCAGCGCCTCCAGCAGGCTGACGCTCAGCCACCAGGACATGACCGGCAGCGCGACGATCAGCAGACCGCCCTCAAAGCCGAAGGTATGCAGCACCCGTTGCCACAGGGTTTTGTGGGTATGGCCCTGATACTTCAGCAGCAGCTTGTCGACCCCGATGTTGTAGATGTAGTTCCAGACGGTGGCCAGCACCGAGAAGAACAGTGCCAGCGGGCCCATATGGTTGAGCCCGACCCCGGTAACCCAGCTGGCCAGCGGGGCGGCAATCAGCAGGCCAATGAATTCAAAGCCAATGGCATGGCGCAGGCGATCGTTACGGGTACGCATAAGTCACTCTCTCAATCAGATTTATTCACGGATTGCTGGTTAATCTATAGACCTTTAGCGATAGATTCATGTTGGTATCCATCGCTAAAATAGATGGATGAGAGAGCTTGCCGGAGGGCCATAAGATGACGCCATCACTGGAACAACTGAGGATCTTGCTGGCGGCCGCCGAAACCGGCTCGTTTTCCGCTGCCGCCCGCAAGCTGGGCAAGGCGCAGTCGGTGGTGAGCAGCGCCATCGCCAATCTGGAGATCGATCTGGCGCTCACCCTGTTTGACCGCAGCGGCCGCTATCCGCAGCTGACGGAGGCGGGGGCCCGCATGGTGCAGGAGGCGGGGATCCTGCTGGCGCAGAGTGAACGGTTGCAATCCATTGCCGGAGAGCTGGCGGCCGGGGTGGAGACGCGCCTCACTCTGGCCATCGATGATGACTCCCACCTCCCCTGGCTCGGCACCCTGCTGGAGGCGTTCGCCACTCGCTACCCGACCGTGGAGCTGGAGCTGCTCTTCCCACTGATGGAAGATGTGACCGAGATGCTGGTGACCGGCCGGGCCCAGCTCGGCATCAGCTATCAGAAGGTGTATCCGCAGCGGGAGATCGTTGCCCATTCGCTGGGGGAGGTGACTATGCCGCTGGTGGTGTCACCGGATCATCCGCTGGCCCGCAAGCAGCCGCTGCGGGAGGTCGATCTGCAGGGGGCACGCCAGCTGATGGTGACCGGCCGACGGGAAGGGAGCGAGCGTCAGCGTTTTCGCATCTCGGCTCAGGTGTGGTGGGTCGAGGGGGATCTCGGGGTGCTGGAGCTGGTCAAGCGGGGCCTTGGCTGGTCCGCCATCCCGGAATTTCTGCTGCATCAGCCGCTGGCTCGCGGCGAAGTGGTGGTGCTGGAGCCGGACTTTATCGCCAGCCACGCGCTGGCGCTGGAGTTGCAGTGGCATCGCGCCCGCCCGCTGGGGCAGGCGGGGCGCTGGCTGAAGGAGGCACTGCTGGCGCGAGTGCCTCGCTAGCCGACCTTACTCGGTCAGGGCGTAAGGCAGGGGTTGCAGGGTGAGGCGGGAGCCTTCGTCCTGCTTGAGGCGGAATTGGGCGTCAGCCTCGGTATCCTTCGGCAGTACGGCGGTGAGCCACACCTGCCCAGCCTGTTGCCAGGCGTTGAGCACCATGCCGCTGCGGCGCCAGTTGTCACCCAGTTGTAGCTCCAGGGTATCGCCGCTGGCAACCGGCTCGCCGGTAGTCCCCGCCAGCAGGAACAGGGCGCGGTTGTTGGCGCCGCGATACTTGGCGCGGGCCACCGTCTCCTGCCCCATGTAGCAGCCCTTGTTGAAGCTGATGCCGTCCAGTGCCTGCAGGTTGAGCATCTGCGGGATGAACTCCCCCTGATGCACCTCTTCCATGTGTGGCAGGCCCGCCTTGATCTCGAGCCCCCACCAGAGTGACTCGTCACCTTGCGGCAGGGCGTCGGCTTGTTGATTGCTCACCAGCAGCCAGCGATCCTGCTCAATCTTCACCGCCATGCCGCCGTCGATCAGACCGCTCTGCAGAAGGCCAAACTGCGCGGCGATCCAGCCATCGCTGCCCGTACCGGCGATCCCGGTGGCGTGACGATCATCGGCGGCGATCTCGACCTTGGAGAAGACGGCAAATTTCTTCAGCTCCGGCAGCTGACGCTCAAGTACCGAAGGGCTGGTCAGCAGCAGCAGGCTGTCGTCGAGGCAGAGCAGGCGGAAATTGCTCCACAGCTTGCCCTTGGGATCACAGTGGCCGCCCGGGGTCTGTTGCCCCGGTTGCAGGGCGTTGACATCACAGGTGACCTGACCTTGCAGATATTTGGCGCGATCCTGGCCGCTGATACGGGTGATGGCCAGCTTGGTCAGGGGGAAGCGGGTCGGCTCGGCAGGAAAAACAGGTGGTTGCAGGCTCACGATGGTATTCCAGAGAGAAAGTATGTGAGCTGCATGGTAAAGACGTAACTAATGTTTGTCAGCCGGAAAATCCAGCTGGTACCATCCCCCGGTCTTTGTAAGGAGAGTGCCATGTTGAGCCCAGTTGAAAAATCCCGCCTGAAGTGGGCCTGCCGTCGCGGTATGCTCGAACTGGATGTGATCTTTATGCCCTTTTTCGAACACGAGTTCGACTCCCTGAGCGAAGCCGATCAGCAGACTTTTATCCGCCTGCTGGCGAGCGACGATCCGGATCTGTTCAAATGGTGCATGGGTCATGGTGTCCCTGCCGATCCCGCATTTGCCGCCATGATCCCGATGATCCTGGAGCGCAATCAGGCGCGCCACGACCGCCAGGGGTAATACCGTGGAGCGGGTGATCATGACGGTTCACCCCTCCCGCCATCAGCAATGTTTGCTGGTGGCCCTCTTTCTGTTGCTGCTTTGGCCGGTGGCTGGCCTGATTGCCGGTTGGCAGTGGGCGCTGTTGCTGCCCGTCTGGCTGGTGGCGCTCTGGCTGAGCTGGCGGGCGCTCGCCGAGCCCCCGTTCGAGCTTGTCTGGGATGGTCAGTGGTTGCAGTGGCAAGGTCGCCGCTATCAGCTCGACAAGAAAAGCCGCATTCTGCCCGGCGTGCTCAGGCTGGCGCTTTGTCCCGAACCGCAAGAGAGTGGAGCCGTGTCGCCACGGCAACTCTGGCTCTTCTCCGATGCCCTTCTCCCCGAACATTACCGCCTGCTGGCGCGAGCCATCCACTTTCTGCCGTCTCGGCGCTGACACCTGCTTTCCGTGATGACCATGCGCTGATTTACCGCGATAAGCTGCTGCCATGTGGCTGGCGGCACTCTTTTTGGGGCTGAAAAGCGGTTGAAAACAAGTGACCCCGCCGGGGCGGGGTCACTGATAGCTGCAACGCTTGGCAGGAAGGGGGATTAATCCCGCTCCGGGGTCAGCACGGTCGGTTTGGAGTCCGGCAGCATATCCGGATGATCCAGGTTGTAGTGCAGGCCGCGAGACTCCTTGCGCTGCAGGGCGCAGTTGACGATAAGCTCGGCTACCTGCAACAGGTTGCGCAGCTCCAGCAGGTTGTTGGAGACGCGGAAGTTGGCGTAGTACTCCTGCACCTCCTGCTTGAGCAGGTCAATGCGGCGCTTGGCGCGGGCGAGGCGTTTGTTGGTACGCACTATCCCCACGTAGTCCCACATCATCAACCGCAGCTCGTGCCAGTTGTGCTGGATCACCACCAGTTCGTCGGAATCTTCCACCTTGCTCTCGTCCCACACCGGCAGGCGCGGCGGCTCCACGCTCATCGGCAGCTTGGCCAGAATATCGGCCCCCGCCTGATGGGCATAGACCACGCATTCCAGCAGGGAGTTGGAGGCCATGCGGTTGGCGCCGTGCAGACCGGTGTAGGTCACTTCGCCGATGGCATAGAGGCCGGGGATATCGGTCTGGCCGTTGTTGTCGATCATCACGCCGCCACAGGTGTAGTGGGCGGCCGGCACTATGGGCATCGGCTCCTTGGTGATGTCGATGCCGACCGCAAGGCAGCGCTCATAGATGGTCGGGAAGTGCTTGATGATGAAATCGGCCGGTTTGTGGCTGATATCCAGATACATGCAATCCGCCCCGAGCCGCTTCATCTCGTGGTCGATGGCGCGGGCGACGATATCCCGCGGTGCCAGCTCGGCCCGCTCGTCAAACTCCGGCATAAAGCGGCTGCCGTCCGGGCGGCGCAGATAGGCCCCCTCGCCACGCAGCGCTTCGGTCAGCAGGAAGTTGGGGTCGTCCGGGTGGAACAGGCTGGTGGGGTGGAACTGGTTGAACTCTAGGTTCGCCACCCGGCAACCGGCCCGCCATGCCATGGCGATGCCATCGCCAGAACTCACATCCGGGTTGGAGGTGTACTGGTAGACCTTGGAGGCACCACCGGTGGCCAGCGCCACGAAACGGGCACGGATCACCTCGACCTGCTCGGCGTTGCGGTTCCAGACGTAGGCCCCCAGCACCTTGTTGCCCGGCAGGTTGAGCTTGCGGGTGGTGATGAGGTCGACCGCGTTGAAGCGCTCCATCAGCTGGATATTGGGGTGAGCGCGCACCTGATCGATCAGGGTTAGTTGCACCGCTTTGCCGGTGGCATCCGCCGCGTGGAAGATGCGGCGATGGCTGTGTCCCCCTTCCCGGGTGAGGTGGTACTGGGATTCGCCGTCGGCGTTCTCCTCCTGATCGAAGGGGACCCCTTGCTGAATGAGCCACTGGATGGACTCGCGGGCGTGGCGAGCGGTGAACTCGACCACTGCCGGGTCACACAACCCGGCGCCCGCGTTGAGCGTGTCGCTCACGTGGGATTCGATGCTGTCGGTTTCGTCGAAAACGGCAGCGATGCCTCCTTGCGCATAGAAAGTGGCCCCTTCACTGATGGGCCCCTTGCTCAGAACCAGGACTTTGGCGTGGTCTGCCAATCGCAACGCGAGGGACAAACCAGCGGCACCGCTGCCAATGATCAGTACATCGCAAAGGTATTCAACACTTGCTTTCATAAGTATCATTGGCCTGGATTAAGAACTGGCACCATGGTAGCCCAAGCGAGGGCGAGGATGCAGCCTGCATCACATTTTTTTCAATTGAAGCGAACTTTCTCTGATTCTCCCTGTCTGAACTTGTGCGCTTAGGAAGGGCCGGAAAAGAAAAACGATAACCTGATGGGGGTTTTACGGCTCTGATGAGCGACCAGAATCTACTGGACGAACAGCTGGTTGAACGGGTCCAGCGCGGCGATAAAGCAGCTTTCAACCTGTTGGTAAAAAAATACCAGCATAAGGTGGTCAACCTGGTTGCCAGGTATGTCAACAATCCCGGTGATGTGCCCGATGTGGCGCAAGAGGCCTTTATAAAAGCCTACCGTGCATTGCCGACATTCCGTGGCGAAAGTGCTTTTTACACTTGGTTGTACCGAATTGCCGTCAACACGGCGAAGAATTATCTCACCTCCCAGGGGCGCAGGCCGCCCAGCAGTGATGTGGAGGCTGACGAAGCGGAGTCTTATGGTGGTGGTGAAGCCTTGCAAGAGGTCTCAACCCCCGAAAACCTGGCGCTGACTGACGAGATCAAACGCACCGTGTTTTCAGCCATAGAGGCATTGCCGGAAGACCTGAGGACAGCTATCACCCTTCGCGAACTGGAAGGGCTGAGCTACGAAGAGATTGCCGAAATCATGGATTGCCCAGTGGGTACGGTCAGATCCCGTATCTTCCGGGCGAGGGAAGCAATCGATAAAAAGCTGCAACCTCTGATCGAGAATTAACTGGGGAAAGACGGGTTAACTTATGGCAAATAAAGAGCAAATCTCTGCCCTGATGGATGGTGACCTGAGTGACGCAGAGGTACTGAACGAGCTGGAGATGGACTCCGACTTGCAAGATACCTGGGGTCGTTACCACCTGATCGGCGATGCCATGCGGGGTGACCTGCCGGTCAATCTGCAACTGGATCTCAGTGACAGCATTATGGCTGCGCTGGAGGATGAGCCCACCATACTGGCACCCAAGCCGGTCGAGACGGCTCCCGTGCTGCAACCAGCCGTTGCGCCGGTCAAGACTGATTCCAATGTGGTTCCGTTGTTCCGCCGTGTCGGTCAGCAACTGGGTCAATATGCCATTGCGGCATCTGTGGCCGCTGCCGTGATCTTCGGGGTGCAGCAGTATCAGGGGCAGGATGGCGTTCCGGCCAATCCGGTTCTCAATACCATTCCAATCGGTGGCAGTGCTGCACCTGTGAGTGTTCACTATCCGCAACAGGATGGTGCCCGTGCCCGTCAGCAGGGGCTGACCGAACAGCAGATGCAGGAGCAGCGGGAGCGGATCAACGCCTTCCTGCGTGACCACCAGTTGCAGCAGCGCCTGTTGCAAGACAGACAGATCCAACAATAACGAATTGTCAGGGATACAAACGTGCGCCAGTCCAGCCGTATTTTGCTGGCCTCTCTCCTGCTGATCAGTGCCAAGGCCTCGGCCGACGATAAGTCGGCCGAGGCCTTGTTGCAGCAGATGCAGAGTGCCGTGCAGCAACAGAATTTCGAGTTGTCCATGGTCAAGGCCCGTCAGGGGCGTCTTGAACCGATCCGGATCAGCCATGCCATCATCAACGGCAAGGAAGTGGCCCACCTCAGTTACCTCGACGGCAAGGCGATCGAGTATCTCCAGCGCCAGAATGAATACACCTTTTTTGAAAACAGCCACGATCCCTACACCCTGAAGGATGCCCGCTTCCCCGGCATCTGGTCGACGTTGGTGAAGATGCCGCTGGCGCAGGTGCTGGAGAGCTATGATCCAGTGCTGGCCGGTCGCAGCCGGGTTGCCGGTGTGGTGGCACAGGTGGTGAGGCTGGTGCCTAAAGAGGCCGATAAATATGGTTTCGTGCTCTGGATTGACGAGCAGAGCCACTTGCTGCTGCGGATCGACATGGTCGAGCGGGAAGGCAATCTGGTGGAGCAGGTACTCGGTGTCGAACTGGATCTGCAGAGCAAACCGGCCCCCTGGCTGGTGAAGCTGGCCAACAGCAAGCAGCCTCCGGCGCTGGCGCTGGAGGATGCCTATCCGGCGCCGCAACAGCAGTTGAACTGGCAGATCACCTGGTTGCCCGATGGCTTCAAGGTGCTGTCGCAAGACCGGCACCAGCTGGTGACCACCAGTATGCCGGTGGATTACATGATGCTCTCCGACGGGCTGGTGGATCTCTCAGTCTATGTCTCCCGGGTGGATCCCAAGCAGGCGGTGCGCCAGCAGCTGATCCGCCAGGGGGCGACCTCGCTGGTGAGCTATGTCAACGAGGTGGGGGTCGAGATCACCGTGGTCGGCGAGGTGCCTGCCGAAACCGCCAAGCGCATCGCCGAGTCGGTCCAGCCGCTGGCCCGCAACGAAGCGGTGCAGTAACGGGGGATGCGGGGTTGTCCCCCGCTTGCCGAGCGTGGCGAGTCGTGGTCAGATCCCCTGATTGTGTGAACCCGAGGTGTTGCCGTGAATGAGATGAGTGAAGAGCTGGCGACCGTGGTGGCCATTGAGGGTGACCATGCCTGGGTGGAGTGCGAGCGTCGCTCCGCCTGCAGCGGTTGTCAGCAGCAATCCAACTGCGGTACCGGCACCGTGGCCAAGGCGTTTCCCCTGAAAGCTCCCCGCTTGCGGGTCAGGCTGACCGCCGAGGTGCGGGTTGGCCAGCAAGTGAGGCTCGGTATCCCGCAGGAGAGTCTGCTGCGCGGGGCTGCGCTGGTCTATGTGCTGCCGCTTTTCTGTCTGTTGGCCGGCGCCTTGCTGGGGCAGCTCTGGCTGGCGCCGCTGCTCTCGGGCGGGGAGAGGATTACCATTCTCTGTTGCCTGCTGGGGGGCGTGCTGGGCTTTTTACTGGTTCGTTACTTTTCCAACCGCCTGGATCAGGGGCGCTACGGCCCGCAGATGCTCGGCGTTATCGTCCCTGTCCGCATCCTCCCCTGACCGAACAGGCGCTATTTCACTGGCGCTGGCGACTAAAGAATGGCCGTCAGCCGGGTTATCCAGTAAAATCGCGCCTCCATAACTGACCTTAACTAATTTTGAGTGACTCTTGCTCGATGAAACACATTCGTAACTTTTCGATTATTGCGCACATCGACCACGGTAAATCGACCCTGTCGGACCGTCTGATCCAGACTTGCGGTGGCTTGTCCGACCGCGAGATGCAGGCTCAGGTGCTTGACTCCATGGATCTGGAGCGCGAGCGCGGCATTACCATCAAAGCACAGAGTGTGACCCTGAACTACCAGGCACAAGACGGTAACACCTACCAGCTGAACTTTATCGACACCCCGGGCCACGTGGATTTCTCCTACGAGGTCTCCCGCTCTTTGGCGGCCTGTGAAGGGGCGCTGCTGGTGGTGGATGCCGGCCAGGGGGTTGAGGCACAGACTCTGGCCAACTGCTACACCGCCATGGAAATGGATCTGGAAGTGGTGCCGGTGCTGAACAAGATTGACCTGCCGGCCGCAGAACCCGAGCGGGTTGCCGAGGAGATCGAAGACATCGTCGGTATCGATGCGGTTGATGCGGTGCGCTGCTCCGCCAAGACCGGCCTGGGTGTTGATCTGGTGCTGGAAGAGATCGTCGCCAAGATCCCGGCGCCGGAAGGTGACCCGGATGCCCCGCTGCAGGCGCTGATCATCGACTCCTGGTTCGACTCCTATCTGGGCGTTGTCTCTTTGGTGCGGATCAAGAACGGTTCCCTGAAGAAGAACGACAAGATCAAGGTGATGAGCACCGGTCAGGTGTGGGGTGTCGATCGTATCGGTATCTTCACGCCCAAGCAGGTGGATACCCAGGGTCTGGGCTGTGGCGAGGTAGGTTGGGTTGTCTGCGGTATCAAGGATATCCACGGCGCGCCGGTGGGCGATACCCTGACTCAGGCCAAGAACGGTGCCGACAAGGCGCTGGCTGGCTTCAAGAAGGTGAAGCCGCAGGTTTATGCGGGTCTGTTCCCCATCTCCAGCGATGACTATGAGTCGTTCCGTGACGCCCTCGACAAGCTCTCCCTGAACGATGCCTCCCTGTTCTTCGAACCGGAGAGCTCCACGGCGCTGGGCTTCGGCTTCCGTTGCGGCTTCCTCGGCATGCTGCACATGGAGATCATTCAGGAGCGTCTGGAGCGTGAATACGATCTGGATCTGATCACCACGGCGCCGACCGTAGTGTACGAGATCGAGCTGACCGACGGCTCCACCATCCATATCGACAGCCCGGCCCAGATGCCCGCCATCACCAGCATCAAGGAGATGCGCGAGCCGATCGCCGAGTGTCATATCCTGCTGCCGCAGGAGTACATGGGCAACGTGATCACCCTCTGTATCGAGAAGCGTGGCGTGCAGACCAACATGGTCTATCACGGCAAGCAGGTGGCACTGACCTATGAAATCCCGATGGCGGAAGTGGTGCTCGACTTCTTCGACCGTCTGAAATCCACCAGTCGTGGTTACGCCTCGCTGGACTATGGCTTCAAGCGTTTCGAAACCTCCGACATGGTCCGTCTGGATATCATGATCAACGGTGAGCGCGTCGATGCCCTGGCTATCATCACCCACAAGGACAACGCCCAGTATCGCGGTCGTCAGGTGGTGGAGAAGATGCGCGAGCTGATCCCGCGCCAGATGTTCGATATCGCCATTCAGGCGGCCATCGGCAACCAGATCATCGCTCGCAGCACCGTCAAGGCTCTGCGTAAAGACGTAACCGCCAAGTGCTACGGTGGTGACGTGAGTCGTAAGAAGAAACTGCTGAACAAGCAGAAAGAAGGTAAGAAGCGGATGAAGTCCCTCGGCCGTGTCGACGTGCCGCAGGAAGCCTTCCTCGCGATTCTCCACGTCGGAAAGGATTAATAGATGGCAAGCACGTTTTCCCTGATCCTGGTGGTGGTCTGCGCGATCACCGGTGTTATCTGGTGTCTGGACAAGATGATTTGGTCCAAGCAGCGCGCCGCCAAGATTGCCGTGGCTCGTGCCCATGGCGGTGCCCACCTGGATGAGAAGACTCTGGCCAAGGTGGCCCCTGTACCGGTTTGGATTGAGCAGACCGCCGGGGTCTTCCCGGTCATCACCTTTGTGCTGATCCTGCGTTCGTTCATTTTTGAACCGTTCCAGATCCCGTCAGGTTCCATGATGCCCACCCTGCTGGTGGGCGATTTCATCCTGGTGGAAAAGTTTGCCTATGGTCTGCGGGACCCGGTGACCAACACCAAGTTCCTCGAGACTGGCGAGCCCAAGCGTGGCGACGTGGTGGTATTCAAGTATCCCCTTGAACCGCGCGTTGACTACATCAAGCGGGTGGTCGGCATGCCGGGTGATCGGGTTATCTATCGCAACAAGGAGCTGATGATCCGGCCCAAGTGCGAAGAGCAGGAAGGGAAAACGTGCCCGGGCTTCAAGAAGCTCGACGTCAAGTTTGAACAAAGAGGCGAATTTACCCAGATGGGGATCCCCCTTGATCGCTATACCGAGCAGTTGGGTGATGTCTCCCACGAGACCCTGCGCAATCCGCTGATGCCCGACATGGTTGGCCGTTACTATCGCCAGCCCGGCACCTACCCCGACGAGTGGGTGGTACCGGAAGGCCAGTATTTCGTGATGGGCGACAACCGCGACAACAGCACCGACAGCCGCTTCTGGGGCTTTGTGCCCGAGCAGAATCTGGTCGGCAAGGCGGTCGCTATCTGGATAAGTTTTGAATTCGAGCGCGAAGAAGGCTCCCTGCTGCCAAGTTGGGTACCGACAGGTGTGCGCTTCAACCGCATTGGCGGAATCAAGTAAATGAATATCAAGATGAACAGACTGCAGTCCCGTCTCGGGCATGTTTTTGCGGATCTGGAACTGCTGACCCGGGCGCTGACTCACCGCAGCGCCGGTTCCCGTCACAATGAACGACTGGAATTTCTGGGTGACTCGATTTTGAGTCTGGTGATTGCCGATGATCTGTTCCACCGCTTCCCGCAAGCGGCGGAAGGGGATCTCAGCCGGATGCGCGCCACCCTGGTGCGCGAGAAGACCCTGGCCGAACTGGGCCGGGAGTTTGACCTCGGGGATCACCTGATCCTGGGGCCCGGCGAACTCAAGAGCGGCGGTTTTCGCCGCGAATCCATTCTGGCCGACACGGTCGAGGCGGTGATCGGTGCCGTCTATCTGGATACCAATCTTGAGACGGTGCGGACACTGCTGCTGAGCTGGTATGCCAGCCGCCTGGAAGAGATCAAGCCGGGCATCGAGCAGAAAGATCCCAAGACCCGTCTGCAAGAAATTTTGCAGGGAAGCCGCAAATCCCTGCCGACCTACACCGTGACCAACGTCAAGGGCGAGGCCCACAACCAGGAGTTCACCGTCCAGTGTGATGTGGAAGGTCTGGATGGTCCCCTCGTCGGGGTCGGCACCAGCCGTCGCAAGGCCGAACAGGCCGCGGCGCAGCAAGCATTGGAAAAACTGTCATGACAGATACCACCTACTGCGGCTTTGTCGCCATCGTGGGCCGCCCGAATGTGGGCAAGTCCACCCTGCTCAACAAGCTGCTTGGCCAGAAGGTCAGCATCACCTCGAAGAAGCCCCAGACCACCCGTCACCGGATTTTGGGGATCGATACCGAGGAGAACTACCAGACCATCTATGTGGATACCCCTGGTCTGCACATTGAAGAGAAACGGGCCATCAACCGCCTGATGAACCGTGCCGCCACCAGTTCGCTGGGTGATGTGGCCATGGTGGTGTTCATGGTCGACGGTACCCACTGGACCAAAGACGACGAGATGGTGCTGGGCAAGCTGCGCAATCTCAAGTGCCCGGTGGTGCTGGCGGTCAACAAGATTGACAACGTCAAAGAGAAAGAAGATCTGCTGCCCCACCTCGAGTGGCTGGGCCAACAGATGAACTTCGCCCATATTCTGCCCATCAGTGCCGAAAAGGGCACCAACGTGGAGAAGATCCGCGAGTGGGCCAAGGATCTGCTGCCGGAAAACGTCCACTTCTTCCCGGAAGATTACGTGACCGACCGCTCCTCCCGCTTTATGGCCTCCGAAATCATCCGCGAGAAGCTGATGCGCTTCACCGGTGAGGAGCTGCCCTACTCGGTGACGGTGGAGATCGAGCGCTTCAAGGTGGAAGAGAGCGGCCTTTATCACATCCACGGCCTGATCCTGGTCGAGCGCGATGGCCAGAAGAAGATGGTCATCGGCAACAAGGGTGAGAAGATCAAGACCATCGGCACCGAGGCGCGCCTCGATATGGAACGTCTGTTCCAGAACAAGGTGCACCTGGAGCTGTGGGTCAAGGTCAAGTCGGGCTGGGCTGATGATGAGCGCGCCCTGCGCAGCCTCGGGTATGGCGACGACTGATTGCTGACCCCGGCTTTCGTCATCCATAGTCGGCCCTATCGGGAGACCAGCCAGCTGGTCGAGGTCTTCACCCAGGATAGTGGCCGATTTACCCTGGTGGCTCGCGGTTCTCGCGGGCCACGCTCCCCTCTCAAGGGGCTGCTGCAACCCTTTACCCTGCTCACCATCGCCTGGCGCGGCAAGGGGGATCTCAAGAACCTCACCCAGGTCGAGTGCCCCGACCACTCCCTGCGTCTCGGCGGTGATCGCCTCTTCTACGGTCTCTATCTCAACGAGCTGGTCTACTACCTGCTGGAAGCGCACACCCCGTTCCCCGAAGTGTTCGATGCCTATGCCCGTGCCATCATGGCGCTGGCCGATGGCGAGACGCCGGAGCTGCCGCTGCGCCGCTTCGAGTTCCTGCTGCTGCAGGCGCTCGGCTATGCGGTGGATTTCGAATACACGGCGGACGACGAGTCGCCCATCGAGCCGACCCTGCTCTATGGCTTCGAGCGTGAATTGGGCTTTGTTGCTTGCGAGCGGGCGCCGGATCCCCGTACCCTGTTTCTCGGTGCCCACCTGCTCGCCTTTGCCGAGGGACGTTTCGATACCCCTCCCTTGCTGCAGGCGGCCAAACGTTTCAGCCGATTGGCGTTGCAACCCTATCTGGGCAAGCGCCAGCTAAAGAGCCGGGAGCTGTTTTTAAAACGCAAAGCCAGCATGCAAGGCTGACACAGATTACAGACATACGGATATTGGCGCGGTGTGATTCGCTGACCGCGCAGTCAACAGATGAAGCCTTTCAAGGAGTTCTCAATGAGTGAAATCTATCTGGGTGTGAACATCGACCATATCGCCACCCTGCGCAACGCCCGTGGCACCCAGTATCCGGATCCGGTACAGGCCGCGTTCGTGGCCGAGCAGGCCGGGGCCGATGGCATTACCGTGCATCTGCGTGAAGATCGCCGCCACATCACCGACCGCGATGTGGAGATCCTGCGCCAGACTATCCAGACCAGAATGAACCTGGAGATGGCGGTGACCGAAGAGATGATCGGCATCGCCTGCCGCATCAAGCCCCACTTCGTCTGTCTGGTGCCGGAGAAGCGCACCGAAGTGACCACCGAGGGCGGTCTGGACGTGGCCGGTCAGCTGGACAAGGTGACTGACGCAGTTGCCCGCCTCTCTGCTGTGGGTGCCCAGGTATCCCTCTTTATCGATGCCGACCCAATCCAGATCGATGCGGCTGCCGAGAGTGGCGCCCCCTTTATCGAGATCCACACTGGCCGTTACGCCGATGCAACTACCGATGCCGAGCGCAACGCCGAGTTCAAGCGCATTGCCGCCGGTGCCTCCTATGCCGCTGGCAAGGGGCTCAAGGTCAATGCCGGCCACGGCCTGCACTACCACAACGTCAAGGCTATCGCTGCTATTCCCGAGCTCTATGAACTCAATATAGGCCACGCCATCATCGGCCGTGCCGCCTTCGATGGTCTGGCCAAAGCCGTGAGCGATATGCGCCTGCTGATGCAGGAAGCCCGTCAGGGGATCTGATTCGCTGGATGGGTCCGCGGTCTGAGACCGGCCGCTAGAAATAACAAGGGACGCCGCGGCGTCCTTTGTTATTTCAGGTGTTGTTCAAGTGAGGGCAATGGGTTGGCGGCCACCGAGCTGTAATAACCCAGCACAATCGGCTATAAGCAGTTGATGTCAAAAGGGTTACACTGGTTGACCCTGTAAGCTGGACGAGATTGTTATGGATCATCCCTTGTACCACCCCGATATCACCGAACTTGAACCTGTTGCCCGAGCGGCGGGGGCGGCCATCATGGCCATCTACAGCCAGCCCTTCGCGGTGGAGTACAAGAGCGACGAAAGTCCGCTGACCGCGGCCGACAAGGGGGCTCATGAGGTGATCGTTCAGGCGTTGGCACGGCTGACTCCGGATATTCCCGTACTGTCTGAGGAGTCGGGGCCCGAGGTGATGGCGGCGCGCCACGGCTGGTCCCGCTACTGGCTGGTGGATCCCCTCGACGGCACCAAGGAGTTTGTCTCGCGCAACGGCGAGTTCACCGTCAATATCGCGCTGATTGAAGAGGGGGCACCGCGCTGGGGGCTGGTCTATGCCCCTGTGCTGGACAAGCTCTGGTATGGCGGAAAGGGTCTCGGTGCCTGGCGCATCGCCGATGGCAAGCGCGAGCCTATCCAGACCCGGCCTCATCGTGAAGGCGAGGCGTGGCGAGTGGTGGGCAGTCGCAACCACCTGTCGCAGGAGACCCTCGATTTCTTGGCTCCTTTTGGCGAGCTCGAGCTGGTCTCCATGGGCAGCTCCCTCAAGTTCTGCATCATTGCCGAGGGGGGCGCCGAGCTCTATCCGCGCCTTGCTCCTACTTGCGAGTGGGACACCGGTGCGGCGCAGGCTTTGCTGGAGGGGGCCGGTGGCAGCGTCACCCAACTCGATGGCTCATCCCTTGCCTACAACAAGCCCGATATCCTCAATCCCTGGTTTGTCGCCAAGGCATAAACGAGATATCGGGATGCAAAAAGGCCGGACTGGAATGAACTTCCAGTCCGGCCTTTTTTATTTCGCTATTCGCTTCGGGTCAGAAGACCTTTTTGAACGGCTTGATGATGACCTTGGCGTAAACACCGGCGGTCACATAAGGGTCGGCATCAGCCCAGGCTTTGGCGTCAGCTTGCGAGGCAAACTCGGCGATAACGGTGCTGCCGGTAAAGCCTGCATCTGCTGGATCCTCGGCATCGATGGCCGGGTTGGGACCGGCGGTCAGCAGGCGCCCTTCACCCTGCAGGGCTTGCAGGCGAGCCAGATGGGCAGGGCGAACCTGCTTGCGCAGTGGCAGGCTATCGGGGACATCTTCGGAGTAGATGAGATACCACATGAGACAATCCTTTTCTGATGAGGGTTATTTTTTTGGTTCGTCTTTTTGCTGGGACAACTGCTCGGCAGGGATGTGGCGATAGAGATAGACGCCGCTCAGCAGGGTAAAGACCAGCGTCATCCCCAGCAGACCGAACACCTTGAAGTTGACCCACATCTCTTGCGGCAGGTTGAACGCCACGTAGAGGTTGAGCAGGCCACAGACGGTAAAGAAGCCGACCCAGCCGAGATTGACTGTGTCCCAGACCTTATCGGGTGCTTGCAGCTCTTTGGCCAGCATCTGTTTGATCAAATTTTTGCCAAAGCCGTAGCGGCTGATGAGCAGGCCCAGTGCGAACAGCACGTTGATGACAGTCACTTTCCACTTGATGAAGGTGTCATCGTGGAAGAACACGGTGAGACCGCCAAAGAAGCCGACCAGCAGGAAGGTGAACAGCTGCATTTTCTCGACTTTGCGATAGCGGATCCAGCTATAGGCGAGCTGCAGACCGGTGACCACCACCAGTGCACCGGTAGCCATGTAGATGTCGTAGAACTTGTAGACCGCGAAGAAAACGATAAGTGGAATAAATTCAATAAATTGCTTCATTGTTGGCGCCTAGTCCTCAAAGATGGCCTGCAAATTTCGCCCAGTCTACCTGTACAGCAGACAACGGCAAATGAATAAGACCGCTCATTTTTACGCCGGTTCCGCGCCGTCGCCAAACAGTTGGCGTGCAATAGAGATCCCCAGTCGCTGCTGATCGGCCAGCAGGTCGCGGATATGGCGCTCTTCAATCAGAGGGTTGAGCAGCACGGCGCGCAGCAGGGTGAGCGGTTGGGCACCGTAGCGCACCACGGCGCGCTGGGTACGGGAGACAAAGCTGTGTCCCTCGGCCCGCTGGGCTTTTTGCAGGGACACGTTGAAGTCGTTGATCTGCGCATTGGCCGTCTCATCCAGCACCTTGCCCTGCAGATGGGGCGGGATGCAGCGATAGGAGAGCAGATTCATCACCGGTGCCGACATCAGCTCGAAGGCGGGGGCGCTTTCGATGAGCTCGGCCATCAATCTGGCTCGGTCGTAGTTGGCTTCGATAAGCTCGGCATAGCCTTGCTGGCCGAAGACCTGGAAGGCGGCGTCCAGATAGAGTGCATTGGCCGGGCGGGTGCCCTCCAGGGTAAAGCGACCCTGATCAAACGAGGTGGCGCGAATAGCGTAGGGCGCCTCTCGCTTGACCGCCATCATCAAGTCTGGCTGGCGGCAGAGCAGCATGCCGGTACCGAGCGGCACCAGCAGTTGCTTGTGACCATCGAGGGTGACGGTGTCGGCGTGCTCTATTCCGGCCAGCAGACCTTGATAGCGGGGGGAGAAGAGGGTGGGGCCGCCCCAGGCGGCATCCACGTGGAAGTGGATCTGCTCGCGCTCGGCGATGGCGGCCAGCTCAGGCAGGGGGTCGATGGAGCCAAAGTCGGTACTGCCAGCCACGCCGACCAATGCCAGTATTTTCAATTTCTGCTCTTTGCACTGGATCAGCGCCTGCTCCAGCGCAGCCAGACTGAGCCGGTTCTGTTCGTCAGTCTCAAGGCGCCAGACGCTGCGGGCGCCCAGTCCCAGCAGATCCATCCCCTTGTCGAAGGAGTAGTGCATCAGCCGGGAGCCCAGAATGACGGCGCCGCGATAGCCCTGCTCATAGAGGGCGAACAGGTTGTCGCCGCAGGCGCGGTTGCGGGCCAGCCAGAGGGCGGTGACGTTGGCGATGGTACCGCCGCTGGTCATGACGCCGAGGGCGGCATCCTTGGCATGCATCTGCTCGCCGTAGAAGGCATCATCCCTGCCATAGATGAGGCGGTGCAGCTTGGCCAGCACCTCCCGCTCCAGAAAGCTGAGCAGACGGGAGGACTCCATCTTCATCGGATTCTGGTTCAGCATCACCAGCAGGCGCGAGAGCTCGGCAGTATAGGCCGGCAGTGGTGCCGTCATGTGGCCCATATAGCGTGGCGAGGTGAGGTGCGAGGCGCCGGGCACCAGAGTAGCCAGCCGCGCCAGATACTCCTCGATAGGTTGGCCGACTGCAGGCATGCGGGATTGATCGAGCTGGTGGGTGAACAGGTCGCGCTGATAGGGGGCCTGACTGTCGTCGGAGTGGTGGAAGCTCTCCAGCAAGGTGTTCATCGCCTCGCCAAAGGCGGGATCCGCTTGTGCAAACAACTCAGTCAACTTCATCAGGTTCTCCAGACCAGGTCACCGGGTTAGGTGTCTATGCCGCTTGTCTCGGGCATCGGCGGCAGAGCATACACCAAAGGGGGGCGGGTGACAGCCACCCCATTTTTAAGTGAACACTTGTACTCTGAAATGGTGCTGGGTAGAGTGAGCCGCAGTTATTGTGGAGTCGATGTTATGAGTGGTGTGATGGATTACTCCCCCCGGGAGGAGCTGGCAAACCGGCTGAGTCACGGTGCGGGATTGTTGCTGGGGATTGTCGGGCTGGTGTTGTTGCTCATCAAAGGATGGGGGCAGGGTACGCAGGCGCTGGTGAGTTACAGCCTTTATGGCGGCAGTCTGGTGCTGCTCTATCTCGCCTCGACCCTTTACCACAGCATGGGGTCAGGGTGGGCCAGACGCTGGTGCAAGGTGTTTGATCACTGTGCCATCTATCTGCTGATCGCCGGTACTTATACCCCCTTTCTGCTGGTGGCGCTCGACACGCCGCTGGCGAAAGGGTTGATGGTGGTGATCTGGGCCCTGGCGCTGGCTGGCGTGGTGTTCAAGCTGGTGTTTATCAACCGCTTCAAGAAGTTGTCGCTCTTTACCTACCTGATGCTGGGTTGGCTGTCGCTGGTGGTCATCTACCAGCTCTATATCCATCTGGCCGGTGAGGGGCTGCTGCTGCTCGGGCTTGGCGGCCTTATCTACAGCCTCGGGGTCATCTTCTATGTGGCCAAGCAGATCCCCTATAACCACGCCATCTGGCATCTCTTTGTGCTGGGTGGCAGCGTTTGTCACTTTATGGCCATTTACGGCTACGTCGCCTAACGTCTTGCAACTAGCCCTTAATTGGTATTTTTAGCGCGTAAAAGGATAAATTCGTGCGGTATCACACAGTTGGCATCAGCGTTTGCTGACAAGCTAGGGCCAGTTCAATTCGCAAAGGATGCACGAAATGAGTGAAATTGCGCTTTCCATCAGCATGTTGTCGCTGGTGGCAGTGCTAGGACTCTGGCTGGGAAACTGGCGAGTCTATGGCGTTGGCTTGGGAATAGGGGGGGTGCTGTTCGGCGGCATCATAGTGGGTCACTTTGCAGGCGCCTCCGATCTCGCGCTGGATGCACAAACGCTTCACTTTATTCAAGAATTTGGTCTGATCCTGTTTGTCTATACCATCGGCATCCAGGTTGGGCCGGGTTTCTTCTCGTCATTGCGCAGTTCGGGTCTCAAACTCAACGCCTTTGCTGCTTTGCTGGTTATCCTGGGGTGCATCGTTGCGGCGGCACTTCATCAACTGTTTGATGTGCCGCTACCGGTGATCCTCGGGGTCTTCTCCGGTGCCGTCACCAATACGCCATCCCTCGGTGCGGGCCAGCAGATCCTGGCCGAGCTGGGCGCCGCGCCCGGCTCTACCGGCCTGATGGGGATGGGCTATGCGGTTGCCTATCCGTTTGGTATCTGTGGCATTTTGCTCACCATGTGGCTGGTTCGGGTATTCTTTCGCATCAAGATCGACGATGAAGCCGCCCAGTTCGAGCTGCAAACCGGTAAAACCAAGGAGAGCTTGCAGACCATCAACATCGCGGTGCGCAACCCCAACATGCACGGCCTGATGCTGAGCGAGATCCCGAGTCTCGACGAGTCTGATGTCATCTGCTCGCGCCTCAAACGGGGCGACGAGCTG
The DNA here is from genome assembly GCF_041402345.1 of Aeromonas sp. S11(2024). Taxonomy (NCBI): domain Bacteria; kingdom Pseudomonadati; phylum Pseudomonadota; class Gammaproteobacteria; order Aeromonadales; family Aeromonadaceae; genus Aeromonas; species Aeromonas sp. S11(2024). Next base: position 99,026 of record NZ_JBGLRC010000013.1, read on the forward strand.
ATGGTGCCACGGCCGGAATCCCGTATCGAACTGGGTGACTTGTTACATCTGGTGGGTGAGCGCCACGCGCTGCACAAGGTGTTGCTGGTATTGGGGGAGGAGGTGGAGACCTCGCTCTCGACCCGGGGCACCGATCTGCGCGTCGAGCGGGTAGTGGTGACCAACGAGCAGGTTCTTGGCAAGAAGATCCGCGATCTGGATATCAAACAACGCTATGACGTGGTGATCTCGCGCCTCAACCGTGCCGGTATCGAACTGGTGCCGACCAGTCAGACTAGCCTGCAGTTTGGCGATATTCTCAACCTGGTTGGCCGTCTCGACGCCATCGAAGCGGTGACCAATGTGGTCGGCAACGTGCAGCAAAAACTGCAGCAGGTGCAGATGTTGCCGGTATTTATCGGGATCGGTCTCGGCGTATTGCTCGGTTCCATCCCCTTCTATCTGCCCGGTTTCCCGGCCGCCCTCAAGCTGGGTCTGGCGGGCGGGCCGCTGGTGGTGGCGCTGATCCTGTCGCGGATCGGCAGCATCGGCAAGCTCTACTGGTTCATGCCACCCAGCGCCAACCTGGCACTGCGGGAGATCGGGATCGTGCTGTTTCTGGCTGTGGTCGGCTTCAAGTCCGGTGCCGGTTTCGTCGATACCCTGATCAACGGTGATGGCCCAGCCTGGATGCTCTACGGTATGGCGATCACCCTGATCCCGCTGCTGGTGGTCGGTGTGCTGGCACGCCTCTACGGCAAGATGAACTATCTGACCCTGTGCGGCTTGCTGGCCGGCTCCATGACAGATCCTCCCGCGCTGGCCTTTGCCAACGCCATGCACCCGACCAGTGGCGCCAGTGCGCTCTCATACGCCACTGTCTACCCGCTGGTGATGTTTCTGCGGATCATCTCGCCACAGCTGCTGGCTATCATCCTCTGGGCGGGAGCCTAGGGTTAATCTTGACGGGAGCATGCCTTGTCATGCTCTCGTCATTATTCTGTAATTTATTGATAATTTTGGTTTTTACCATTCTCGCAACCTCGTTTTACACACTTCTGTCTGGCTGAACAGTTCAGCCTCAAATCGGTCTATCCTTTCGAATTTTCGAGCTGGTTATTTTTCCCCTCAGTCTGCAAAGTAGGCTGTGGCTTATTGCATTCAAATCAGGATTCAGGAGAGAACATGATCACCAATGCCGTTACCTTGGAACAGGGCGTAACCGTAACCCAACTTAAAGGACAAATTTATCTGGTTGCCGCAGATGGCAGCCGGAAGCTGTTGGCTGAAGGTGATGTACTGCCGAAAGGGGCGGTGATCATGTCGCCGGATGGCGCCAGTTTCATGGGAGGCGGACAGTCGTTCAATGTGCAACCAGCCAGCGAGCAGAGTGAACCTGCCGAAGAGGGGGATGCTCCCCAGCTGGCGCAAAACGGCGCTGCTGGTACTCCTGATGATATCAGTGCCTTGCAACAGGCGATCTTGGGTGGCGCTGACCCGACTCAGGCCTTTGAAGCCTCTGCTGCAGGCGGTGCACCTGCCGCCGGTGGTGGCGGTATTGGGGGCGTAGCCGGTGCCAGTGGCAACGGCGGTTTTGTCACCATCGATCGTACCGGTTCCGCAACCATTGCTGAAGCCACCTTCGATACCACCTACAACGCCAATGGTGAGCCACCGCAGGGTGCTGCTGGCGAAGATGAGCCTCTATTTATATCCGCGAACCTTGTCTTGAGTGCAAATACGCAGGTGAACGAAGGTGGGCTTATCACCTTTACCGCGACACTTGATGAACTTGTTTTTGGTTCTGACTTGGTTATTCAGTTGTCGAATGGTGCAGTTATCACCATTCCCGTTGGTCAGAGCTCCGGTTCAGTCACTGTTGCTGCTCCGGCAGACAGCCCTTATATCGATCCGTCAACGATCACCGTTTCGATTACCGGTACTCTGGGCAGTGGTTTCAACCAGATTATCACTGGACCTTCAACGACTACCCAGATTAACGACACTGTCGACACCACCACTGTGACCCTGGGCGCCCCGGCGCAGGTCAACGAAGGGGGCCAGATCACCTACAGTGCCAGCGTCAATAACGCCCCGCAGAGTGACCTGGTGCTGACCCTGTCCAACGGCGCCAGCATCACCATCAAGGCGGGCGAACTGAGCGGCAGCGTGACGGTCGATGCCCCGATCGACGATGTGTACAAGGATGGTAGCAGCCTGACGGTGAACATCACCGGTAGCCAGGGCGGCAACTACGAGCAACTGGATACCAGCAGCACGGTAACCACTGTGGTGGGCGACACCGTGGATACCACCACGGTGACCCTGAGCTCGGTCACCAACGGCCTGACGGTGACCGAGGGCGGCAGCATCGTCTACACCGCCAGCGTCAACAACCCGGTGACCGGCAGCCCGCTCACCGTGACCCTCTCCAACGGGGTGGTGATCACCATTCCGGTGGGCAGCAGCAGCGCCAACAGCGAGCCGTTCTCGGTGCGGGAAGATGATGCCTACCATCAGGGTAACGAGACGCTGAGCGTCACCATCGACGAGACCAGCGGTGGCAACTACGAGAGCGTGGCGACCACAGGCACTATCACCAACACCGTGGTGGATGACAACGACACCGCTTTTACTCTGAAGCTGTTTGCGGTGGATGCGCAGGGCAATGTGGTCGACAGCTCCACAGTGTCGGAAGAAGGTGAAACCAGCGCCTACTACGTGGTGCGTGCCGTGGATGCCAACGGTAACGTGCTGGCGACCCAGCCGACCGGCAACGTGAACGTGAGCTTTGGCAACCTG
>NZ_JBGLRC010000014.1:0-94190 GCF_041402345.1 Aeromonas sp. S11(2024)
GCCTGTAGAGTGGGGAATATCATCGCCATAGACCATACAGAATTTCCTCTCCCACACTGCAGCCGAACTTCATTACCCATTATCAGGGGCAGTCATGGCAGCGCAGCCAATTACATGCATCGGCGACCCTGAATATCCCGGCCATACTTTGCGACTCTCTCTATCCCTCACGCACCCTGATCGGAGATAACGGTTACCGGATATTCCATCAGCAGAGAGCTCGGCTCTTGCCAAGCGGCGCCCCGTGAATCATGAGAGACATATCCGAAGCGCATATCTGCACGACGCATACAAAAAGCGATATCACGCAGTTAATCCTGCACGACAAAATTAATCGCAAACAATGAGTGATATTGAGCAAAGTAACAGTGCTGTGAAACGACGGTAAAAAGGATACAAGCGAGGATGTTGATAACAGTTGGATGGAGAGGCGGATTGGATAACCACGAGTGAAAAGGCAAAAAATAATGCCGCCCAAGGGCGGCATTATTCAATCTCTGAACCTGACGAATTAGATCAGGAAATCGTTCAGGTCTTTACCCAGTGCTACTTGAGCAGCAATGGCTTTCGGCATACGGCCTTGACCGGTCCAGGTTTTTTCCTGGCCATCTTCTTCGTACTTGTATTTAGCCGGACGCGGAGCACGCTTGCTCTTGGCAGCGCCAGTCGCAGCAGCCGGAGCAGCGGCAGTCGCCAGTAGCTCGCGAGGATCAATACCAGCCTGCTGCAGCATTTCGGTGAATTCATTCAGCTTGCGCTGACGCTCTTCCTGTTCAGCACGCTCCTGTTCAACAGAATCGGCGCGCTCTTGGTAAACCAAGTCAAACTTCTCTTTAGCTTCCAGCAGTTGCTCAAACGGCAGCTCACGAATAGCCGCACGCAGACTGCGAATGTTCAGCAGAACTTTCAGAAACTCGTTCATTATTTCCTCACAAAAAAGTCGGTTACAGGGATAACTGTTTCAGAATAGCATGGACAATTCTCGAGAACATACAGTTTTTCTATATTAACGTTCTTTTTTTCTTAAATTTCACCATAATGATCGAATGCTTGCCACTATCAATAACAAACTGGCTGGAATGCAGATCTTCTGGGTAGAGAGGTGATTGCCATCTTGTGTTCAAGAAACATCGGTATTTCAAGACTCATTAATTTCCTGTTCAGCATCCAACAAAACTAACTCGGTAACCTGACTTATAAGCCTGAGCGAACATTTCTACCATACGTTCAACATCATGTGACAAGACTATGCCTATCTGTTTAGCAATGCACACGTCTAGAACCTGTCCCGTCCCCCGATGATAAGGGGATATCCCAACTGACTATCAACCCATTCGGCACCACCAATAAAATTTCATATTAATCAATTGCTTGAGAACAGCGAATGACATTTCAAATATGCTTTTCATAGCCCGTTTGACAGACGTGTGCGTCTGAAAACAGACTGTTCGGATACTGGCAGTCCAGAAGGTAAACAATAAAAAAGCCAGCCGTTTTTAAGGGCTGGCTTTCTATGTAGCCAAATAGCACTATTTATTTTTGGTTATATTCTTGCCTGATTGATCAACACCGGTAATCACTGCCTGTGAAGCAGACCCAGTTAAAAGGGGCTCGGTTGGATAGAGCTTAAGTGCTTCTGCCCGCATCGCATTGGCTTCCTCTGTACGACCCAATGCATTAAGCGCGATCACCATATTGGCGTATATGTTGGCACGCGGTGTATGGCGTACGAATGCCTGCCCCCACTCCAGATAAGCTTCCAGTTCGGTCTTGTTATTTGTCTGCAAGCCCACCATCAGACGAACTGAGTTCACATCAAACTCGACTCGGGTCAACCAAGCCATGGGATTGACGATATCAAGTAGCAAGGTCGGCTCTTTATACCCACCCCGTTCATATTTGGTGACTACCCATGCGGTATGAATTGCTGTGAGCATAAAGGGAACGACCAGCAGCGGGATAGCGATCGCCATAAATCGCAGTAACAGCCATGGGCGGCACTCCATATCCCACCATGATGAGAAACCCTGACTCGCCAGGTTGGTCTCCTCAATCTCGGTATCGATGATATAGATCAGCGTCAGCAACAGCCACCATAACACGATCGCATGGTAGAGAGGGTATTCCGTCTGGGTATGAAGCAATATCGGGGTAACCAAGGCAAGCAGCCCCATAGCATGTACCCTGCGCACACTCGCCAGACGCCATAATAATGCACCTCCCATGATCACCATACCGACCATGGAGGCAATACCGCCCTCAACCGCCCAATAGAGAAACTCGTTGTGGGGGTGGTCAAGATTGTACTCAATCTGCACCATGGACGGATTCAGTGCTTTATCAGCCATGTAGTGATGAAGAAAAACAGATTCAAAACTGCCGTATCCCCATCCACTCCAGGGAGCCTGTGCAATCAATTTTGCCGCGTAAGGCCAGTAAATAGAGCGCATACCACCGGACTGATAGATCTCTAATCCGCGTTTTGCTCCAGCCAGCCAATATTGTGACAACAGGCCAATCGCTACAGCCAAAATAACCAGACCCAATATCCGCCATAGCAACCGCTGTCGATAAAGCTGAGGCATCAGTAAAATCAGAGCTAGCAGACCGCCTAACTGCCCTACTCTAGATTGCAAAACAACGAGCAGCAGTGCTGCAGATAGAATGACGCCATAACGCAACGCCATCAGCAACCGACCACCCTCTCGGCGTAATTCCAGCCAGATAGCAAGGGCAAGGCCAGTTGCCATAAACGTCGCCATCACGTTTGGCTGTTGAAAGATCCCGTATGGGCGATTGGCTTTGGTGTCATAACCAATCCAGTTACCTGGCGTTAAGAGGTAGAATTGCACCAGACCCAGTAATGCCTCCATCGCGATCGCAATCAGGATGAGATAGAGCAAGCGATCACGCAGCAACTTATCAAAGCGCCATTGATAGAGTCCAAACAAAAACAGCAGACCAGCAAAAAGCCCTAGCAATCGGGGAATGGCATAATCCTTGAGTGCAAAACCTAGATAGAACATCGGCAACAGTAGCAAGAGTGCCCCTATCCATAAGCCCGCTTGTAATGGGGAAAAGAACAGACGCTGGCGTAACGTTACTTGCCACAATCCCAATCCAATAGCCAGCGAGGCAAACACCCATCCCCATGCGTTAAAGGGCAGATACAGCCCTGCACCTCCTGGGTTATGCATAAAGAAGTGCATGCCCAACAACCAATAGAGCATGCTTAAAGTCATCATGATTCTCGTTAACGTCACAGCCCTGCTCCTTAGGCCAACCCAACATTGAAAGGGCACCGAAGAGATAGATAAAAAGAAAGGGAGCCTATTGCCCCCTCCACTCAATCAACCACTAGCATTACGCCACTTCTGGCCGACGAAAAGCATGGCGTATTAGCACGATAGCAACACCCAGCATGCCACCAAGCAGAGTGGCCAATACAGCAATTAATGGACGCTTGGGTTTATCACGAGTAAACGGTTCTTCTGGTGAATCGATCATGTTAAACGATGTAAACTCAGCATCTTGAAGATTCAAGGCTTTTAAACTACTTAACTGTAGACGAATCCTTCCTAAGTCCGGGTTAAGCAGTTCAGGATCTTTAATCTCATTCAATATGTTCAGTTTTTCAGCTAAGCCTTTCGTACCTAACTGAATGTTAAAAATCTCATGGCTATCAAATTTCTCAAGAGGCGCATCCACACCAGCAGCCTTAGTAATACGCAGACTATATCCAACCCGCTGAAGCTCCTCCTGTCTTTTCAGCAGAGTATCAGCTTTGACACTATCATATTGTGCAGTCAGAGCTTTTATTCTGTTTTGCCATATAGATTGCAATTCTACATTTTTGCGTTTAAGTTGCTGCTGCTGGACAAAGTCCATGTACTTCACCAATCGCTGCAGAGCAAGTTCAGGCGTTTCAGCAGAAAAACTTAATGTCATATCTTGGCTTGTTTTATCCTGAGCCTTAGCAGATATGGACTCAGCTAACTTACTCATTAGTGCACGTTCACTACGCTTATCTGAGATCCCCCCTCTCTCCATCTCTGTTGCGTAAATGCCCTCTTGCATTAAAAATTCTCGCTTATTATTCATGCTATTAAAAGCCGAAATAAAGCTCTGGTAAATGGCTCGCTGCTCAAGCGATGAAAAAGCAGACCCCGATGGAGGAACATCATTACTGTTACTGGACATGATTGCTTGTATTTTGTCCACAGCCAACTGCAGTGCAGCAACTTGGGAAACTGAGGGCTCCGAAATAAGAGCCTGACTGGTCCATACCTGACGTGCGGTCATGGCGTAACCAATACCTGCGACGGCAAACAACAAGGTCACCGATAGTATCAAAAATTTGTGGCGCCACAGCTCCAACACCAGCTCTCGTAGATCTATCTCATCTGATACAGGTGCTTGGACCCACTGGTTAGGAATAACCTGCGTTTTTTCGCTCATCTCTTCTCTCTTAATTATCAATGTTAAAAATATTACAACAGGGACACAATTAAGGGGCACCAACAAAACAGGGGGCCTGGTGATCTTTGTCAGATAGCGATAAGGGCCACTGCTCAGATAATGGCCACTTTATCGCCAAATTAGGGCAATCCCAACGAATAGCAGCTTCATCACCAGGATGATAATAATCGCTGCATCTGTAAAAAACATCAGCGCAGTCACTTAGCACATAAAAACCGTGCGCACACCCGGGTGGGATCCATACAAGCTCACCAAGTTCTGCATTTAATCGACAACCCAACCATTGTCCATACGTGGGCGACGCTGGCCGAATATCTACTGCCACATCAAAAATAGTCCCGCTGATAACCTGTACCAATTTACCCTGTGGTCGATTGCGTTGGTAATGCAAACCACGCAATGTTCCCCCAACTGAACGACTAAGATTGTCTTGCACCAGTGGGTAATGGCCACAGTACTGTTCAAACTCATCTTGACGAAAACACTCACGAAATTGACCGCGATGATCCGAAAAAGTAGTAGGCGTAAGGATCATCACTCCTGCCAGCGATGTTGTACGATATTGCATTGATAAATCCATGCGAAAAAAGAACCAAGTGATCACTTACTGATTTTTGATTGCTAGGGTAGTAGCTTGAGAGCTTCCACTTATGCCCCCCCCCCCCCATCAGGCTGCGTGACCAGTAGTCGAAGCAGGTATTGACCATATTCATTTTTTGCCAGCGGGATAGCAAGTGCGCGCAACTGATCGGTATCGATAAATCCCTTGCGTAAGGCGATCTCCTCTGGACACGCGACCTTTAATCCCTGACGCTTTTCGATAGTTTGAATAAAGTTACTCGCTTCAATCAGGGCTTCGTGAGTGCCGGTGTCAAGCCAAGCATAGCCGCGCCCCATTATGGCGACCGTCAATTGCCCTGTTGCAAGGTAGTGATTGCTGAGATCTGTTATTTCCAGCTCCCCACGTAGGGACGGCTTCAGGCTCTTGGCGATCTCCACCACACTGTTGTCATAGAAATAGAGGCCGGTGACCGCATAGTTGCTCTTTGGCTCCAGTGGCTTCTCCTCCAGAGAGATAGCGGTACCCTCTTTATCAAATTCCACCACCCCATAACGCTCGGGGTCATGCACATGGTAGGCAAAGACGGTAGCGCCACTCTCTTTGGCCGCTGCGGCCTCCAGTTGCCTCTGCAAGTCGTGACCGTAGAAGATGTTGTCCCCCAGCACCAATGCACAGGGGTCTGACCCGATGAACTCTTCACCCAGAATAAAGGCTTGTGCCAACCCGTCCGGACTTGGCTGTACCTTGTATTGCAAGTTCAGACCCCACTGGCTGCCATCACCGAGCAATTGCTCAAAGCGGGGAGTATCTTGCGGCGTGCTGATGATCAAAATATCGCGAATCCCCGCCAGCATCAGGGTGCTGAGCGGGTAGTAGATCATAGGCTTGTCATAGATGGGCAGCAGCTGCTTGCTCACCGCCATGGTGACTGGATAGAGACGGGTGCCCGAGCCACCGGCCAGAATAATGCCTTTACGTTTGGTCATGATGCTTGTTTCTTATTTTTAAATTGCAAAAGAAAAGGGTGGCTTGTGGCCACACCTTTTACGTTTTATCCCTGCCAGCCAGGGAGGCAGTCACTACATCCCAGGCCAGTAATTTACTTGCCGAGGATCTCGGTCAACATCCGCTCCACACCGACGGTCCACTCCGGCAGCACCAGATCGAAGGTGCGCTGGAATTTGCCGGTATCAAGGCGGGAGTTATGGGGGCGTTTGGCCGGAGTCGGGAAGGCGCTGGTCGGCACTGCATTGAGTTGCGTGACAGCCAGTTCAACCCCGGCTTCTCTGGCTTTGGCAAACACCAATTGGGCGTAGTCAAACCAGGTGGTGGTACCGGAGGCAATCAGATGGTACAGCCCTGCGACCTCGGGTTTGCGCTGCGCCACGCGGAGAGCATGGGCAGTGCAATCGGCCAGCAACTCGGCACCGGTCGGAGCGCCGAACTGGTCATTGATCACTGACATCTCGCTACGCTCTTTGCCAAAGCGCAACATGGTCTTGGCAAAGTTGGCGCCACGGGCGGCGTAAACCCAGCTGGTGCGGAAGATCAGGTGACGGGAACAAAGCGCGGCCCCTTGCTCACCCGCCAGCTTGGTTTCGCCATAGACGTTGAGCGGGGCGGTTGCATCGGTTTCCACCCAGGGGCGCTCACCGCTGCCATCGAACACATAGTCGGTGGAGTAATGCACCAGCCAGGCACCCAATGCTTCCGCTTCTTTGGCTATCGCTGCCACGCTGGTCGCGTTGAGCAGCTCGGCAAACTCCCGCTCGCTTTCGGCCTTGTCGACTGCGGTATGGGCTGCGGCGTTGACAATTACGTCCGGCTTGATCAGACGTACCGTTTCGGCAACCCCTGCCGGATTGCTGAAATCACCGCAATAGTCGGTGGAGTCAAAATCAACGGCAGTGATACGCCCGAGCGGCGCCAGTGCGCGTTGCAGCTCCCAGCCTACCTGGCCGTTTTTGCCAAACAGCAGAATATGCATCAGGCAAGCTCCCCATCGTTCTTTTCAATCGCATAATAGTGCTGCTCAATCCAGGATTGATATGCGCCGCTCTTGACGTTATTCACCCACTGCTGGTTATCCAGATACCACTGCACGGTTTTGCGAATACCGGATTCAAAGGTCTCTTGCGGTTGCCAATCCAGCTCGGCACTCATCTTGGTCGCATCAATGGCATAGCGGCGATCGTGGCCGGGGCGATCCGCCACATAGGTGATTTGCTCACGATAAGAGCCCACCTTCGGCACCATCACGTCCAGCAGATCGCAGATGGTGTGTACCACCTCCAGATTCTGCTTCTCGTTATGACCGCCGATGTTATAGGTTTCCCCGACCACGCCCTTGGTCACCACCTTGTAGAGCGCGCGTGCGTGATCTTCCACATAGAGCCAGTCACGGATCTGGTCACCCGTGCCGTACACCGGCAGTGGCTTGCCATCCAGCGCATTGAGGATCACCAACGGGATCAGCTTCTCGGGGAAGTGATAAGGACCGTAGTTGTTGGAGCAGTTGGTGACGATGGTCGGCAGGCCGTAAGTACGGCGCCAGGCGCGCACCAGATGGTCACTTGAAGCCTTGGAGGCAGAATAGGGGCTGCTGGGGGCATAAGGGGTAGTTTCGGTGAAAAGCGGCAGTGCCACACTGGGGGCCACTTCATCCGGATGGGGCAGATCCCCATACACCTCGTCGGTGGAGATATGGTGGAAGCGGAAGGCAGCCTTGCGCACCTCGTCCAGACCGTTCCAATAGGCACGTGCCGCTTCCAGCAACATATAGGTGCCGACGATATTGGTCTCGATAAAGTCGGCGGGGCCTGTGATGGAGCGATCAACATGACTCTCGGCGGCCAGATGCATCACGGCATCCGGCTGGTGCAGGGCAAACACCCGCTCCAGCTCAGCGCGATTGCAAATATCCACCTGCTCAAACGCATAACGCTCGCTTGTCGATACATCGGCCAAGGATTCCAGATTACCAGCATAGGTGAGCTTATCGAGATTGATAACGGCATCCTGGGTATCACGGATGATATGGCGCACCACGGCAGAGCCGATAAAACCTGCGCCACCGGTAACGAGAATTTTCAACATATCCAGGCGGGAATCTCAGCCATGGGAGGCCAACTGACAGGGCATGTAATTAGGAGCCCCCTGATATATCATCGTCCATAACAGGAGCAGAACATGCCCACGGCCATTAACCATCATTGATAATCGACATGTCGCTTTTCTGTTCATCTGTCTGCTCCGCCATTCATTCGAACACTTGCATGCTATAAGGCCGCTGCTTAATGCATCGGCTGATGACTCTCTGAATTAAAAAAATCAATGTCCTCAACCACACTCAGGTTCGGTTCATGCGACAAAGTATTTTTTGCCTGCCACACCAGATCGCAGATCCCGTCGGTAGGATTAAAACCGGTTGGCATACTTAACAACAGGCTACGGATCTGCTCATAATCAAAGCGGAAACACGCGCTATCGAGCTCGGCCAAAAACGCCCGCAGTTGTGCCCATGGCAACATCGACTCTGAGGCTTTCATAATTCGGGGATGGGCAGTGCCCTCAACCTGATCACCAATTAGTAACTCTTCAAACAGCTTCTCACCGGGGCGTAATCCGGTGATCTTAACCTCGATATCACCTGTGGGGTATTTGTCGCTCTTGAGCTTCAGGCCACTCAAACGGATCATCCGGTGCGCCAAATCAATGATCTTGACCGGCTCTCCCATGTCCAACACAAACACATCACCTCCCTGCCCCATGGCACCAGCCTGGATCACCAGCTGTGACGCTTCAGGAATGGTCATGAAATAACGAATGATGTCTGGGTGGGTCAAAGTCAAAGGGCCACCATCGCGGATCTGCTTACGAAACAGTGGTACAACAGAACCTGACGAGCCCAGAACATTACCAAAACGCACCATACAAAAGCGGGTTTGCTGCTGCGCAGCGGCCAACGATTGCAGCACCAGTTCGGCCAATCGTTTGGTGGTACCCATGGTGTTAGTGGGACGCACCGCCTTATCAGTCGAAATCAGCACAAAGGTTTCAACCTTGGCCCTGATAGCTGCCTGTGCACAATAAAGTGTGCCAAACACATTATTGCGCACCCCCTCCACCACGTTGTATTCAACCAGGGGGACATGCTTGTAAGCAGCGGCATGGTAAATAGTCTGGATTTGGAAGGTACTCATAACAGCTTGCAAGCGATGTTGCCGCTGCACCGACCCCAGCAATGGCACTATCTCAACCTGCAACCCTTCTTGCTGACTTATTTCTTGCAGCTCTTTATCAATGGCATATAGTCCATATTCAGAAAGCTCAAACAACACTAGCCGCGCAGGTTTACAACGGATTATCTGACGACATAATTCAGAACCGATAGAACCGCCCGCTCCCGTCACCATTACCCGTTTGCTGGATATATTGGCATTGATTAGTTCAGGGATCGGGGCAACTGCATCACGCCCCAACAAATCCTCAATACTGACCTCTTTAAGCTCATCGATATGAGCATTCCCCTCAACCAAATCTGCCATACCAGGAATAGAGAGAACCTCACATGGGCACTGTTCCAGCCGATTGATAACCGCTTGCCTGACACTACGCGAAGCACTAGGCATGGCCAACAAGATCTTTTTAATATCAAAGCGCTCGATCAACGCCTCGATGGCGTCATTACTGTAAACGTTTACCCCTTGGATCATTGTTTTAACCAACGCAGGATCATCATCGACAAACGCCACCGGCAGATACTCTCGCCCTTGATTCAACGCCAGTTGCAGCTGCCGCCCGGAAGACCCTGCACCATAAATCAGCACCGCCACCCGTTGCTGACCACTACGTTGTACCAGCGCCCGGAAAAACAACCGCACACCACCGATCAGCAACACCGAAAAAGCAAAATAGATAACCGATACCGTACGAGGAAGTGGAACTTCCATAAAAAATGCTAGCATGACCAACGACATTGTGGAGAGTAGGACGCCAAGTGACACCGTCCACAACACTTTGAAACCGACATAGCGTAATACTGCTCGGTACAGTCCTAACCGTATAAAGACAACGATGGTGATCGGCAGCAGCAACACCAGCATTTGCCAGTGCTGTGCGCTCTGTAATGGAAGATTGGCATCCAGCCGTACCCAATAGCCGCCCCAAAAAGCCAACGTTAGCAATGTTAAGTCCACGAAGACACTAATAATCCGTTTATATAAACGTGGCATACCAATAAAAGTCGTCAACATAAATTCACCGAGCTATGTAAATGGCGATGTTAACACTTGACAACATCGCCAATAAAAAATTTAACGACTTGCTAATGCCAGCACAGCAGCCAGAGCTTGGCAACTACGCAACATTTCATCGGCGTTCAAGGTAGGATGCACCAACATCATCAAACTGGTTTCTCCCAATAATTTTGCATTTGGCAAGCGATGCAGAGGTCTCCATGGAGTATTATCAAAAGCTTTTTCCAAGTACACCTCTGAACAACTACCCTGATAACAGGGTACACCACGTGCGACTATTTCATCAATAATTCGATCGCGGCTCCAGCCTTCTGCCAAATAGCCATCATTGACGAAGAAATAGTGCTTATATTCTGCGTGAATGACATTAGTCGGTACATCAACCAACCTTAGCAACGGATAATTAGCCGCAACAGCATCTAACTGAGCAGCATTGGCGATACGTCTGGCTGTCCAATCCGCCATTCTTTTAAGTTGAATACGACCAAGCACAGCCTGCATTTCCATCATGCGCCAATTAGTGCCAAAACTATCGTGTACCCAGCGAAAACCCGGCGCATGTTGCTTATGATAAACCGAATCGTAACTTTTTCCGTGATCTTTATAAGACCACATCGTTTGCCACAGAGCCTTATCACTAGTCGTCACCATGCCACCCTCACCGCCAGTGGTCATGATTTTATCCTGACAGAAGCTCCAAGCACCAACATGGCCAATCGAGCCAACACTGCGGCCTTTGTACTTAGCTCCGTGGGCTTGAGCACAATCCTCAATCACATAAAAGCCATGCTCTGCAGCCAGCGCCATGATCGGATCCATATCCGCAGGCATACCCGCCAGATGCACGACAATCACGGCCTTGGTATTTGGAGTAAGCGCATTGGCAATCGACTCAGCAGTAATGTTTTGACTGTTAAGATCAACATCAGCAAAAACAGGATTGGCTCCGGCAGTCACAATTGCGGAAGCCGAGGCCAAAAAGGTCCGCGGGGTAACAATAACATCATCCCCAGCACCGACCCCCAATGCCTTAAGGGCAACATCTAAAGCTAAGGTGCCATTTGCAAGCGCAATCGCATAATCAGTATCCACCCACGCCGCAAATTCTCTTTCGAAGTCGCGACACTCCGTACCCGTCCAATAGTTAACTTTATTAGACAAAATCACCTGACTAACAGCATCAGCCTCTTCTTGGGTAAAAGAAGGCCAAGGGGAAAAAGCAGTATTCAGCACGATGTTTTCCTTACAACACAACTTGAGAAAAGATTTGATGTTAAATTGCCATGGCTGGTGTACCAATAACGGTCTGAAAATCAGGGACATCACGGATTACAGTCGCACCAGCACCTACCGTAACTTGATTACCGATACAGGTCATTTGCTTAATTTGTGAACCAATTCCAATCCAACTCTGCTCGCCAACACTGACCCCACCAGCTAAATTTGCACCAGGACTGATGTGAACACCAGCAGCCAACAGACAATCATGGTCAACACTCGCGTTGGTATTAATAATGCCACCAATACCGACTGACGCAAACGCATTGATAACTGCATTAGCCATCACAACAGTGCCATCACCAAGATGGGCGTAACGACTCACCGTCGCCTTGGGGTGCACCAATGGTTTGAGCTTTGCACCTGCTTGCTGTAACCACAGCAACTTTTTCAATCTAATCGCATTGTTGCCAATTGCCACAACAACTAAATCAAAATCCAATACCGATGTCACTAAATCAACAGAGCCCCCCCTAACTGGCCAATGTGCCATCTGGGTTAATGCAGGAAAGCGATCATCAAAAAAAGTTATGTGATTAAAACCATTGAGTTCAGCCATTTCAGCAATCACCTTGCCATGACCACTCGCCCCTAAAATGGCACATTTAATCATCACGAAAATCCTGCTTTGTCTGATTACCAGTAAAAGGCATCATGGTGGCGTGACCATCAGCCGAAATCCCCTCTTTAACAAACACTTTTTTGACCGTTAGTAGCAAGATTCTAATGTCTAACCAAAATGAGTGATTATCCACATACCACACATCCAGTTTGAATTTATCTTCCCAACTCAGGGTATTGCGGCCATTGATCTGTGCCCAACCAGTAACTCCGGGGCGCACCTCATGGCGACGAGCTTGTTCTTTGCTGTAAAGCGGCAAATATTGCATCAACAGTGGGCGGGGCCCAACTAGGCTCATTTCGCCTTTGAGTACGTTCCATAGCTCAGGGAGCTCATCAAGGCTTGAGTGTCGCAGTTTATCGCCAAATGGAGTCATACGCTCGGAATCCGGCAACGGGTTACCATTGGCATCCACAGCATCTTTCATAGTCCGAAACTTGACCATCTCAAAAGGCTGACCATTTAAACCTGGCCTGATTTGGCGAAAAAGCACTGGGGAGCCAAGATTTAAACGTATTTTCCAAGCAACGAGCACAGTGATTGGGGATAAAACAATGAGCGCCGCGAGTGAAATCAGGAAATCAAATACCCTTTTCATTATCTACCTATAAAATTCAGAACTATACGTAAAAATCATGAACATTCTCGTAAATAAAGGCTTCCCAACACCTTCAAAAGGCACTCTGGACATCACCCTTTTATGTTTAACAATCGCTGTCAATGTCGTTTCACTTCAAACTTGGTATTAAAGGTAATCCGGTATGACGTCAAAATGCATAAATGGGTGTAGGTTACTCATCGTTTAACCCTCATTTTGTCTATGGAGATATTAGAAAAATCTGAAAATGCTCATCGGTTAATTGTTTGTTGTGTGATAACGTTATCCAACAGAACAACAAATCTATGGAATTCACTCTTTAAACATAGGCATGTTGATGATTTTTCTCTGAAAGCATGTACCTTTAAAGTCAAGGATGTTCATGAGATTACCTTGTCAGAAGGCACTTAGTGAAACAACACTTTTATCAATTGATTAGCCAGTTGCCCATACTCATACTGATTAAGTGCAGCCTTACGGCCATTTTCACCCATAGCCAACCTTTCCTCTGCTGGCATCTGATAAAGATTTAAGACAGCATCAGCCAGTTTATCTGGGGCTTGGGCCGGGACTTGCAGCCCCGCCTTAGCTTCTTCGATTGGCTTATACTCACCAGACTCAATACCGTAAACAATCGGCTTACCTGAATAAAGGTAATCAAATAGTTTGTTAGGTGAGACACCAAATCTGAATAATGGGTCTTTTGTAAGTCCGATGTAACAAGCATCAAACTCGCTCAAAATAGACTGAATTTCAACTTTTGGAATGGGGTCAATAAATAATATATTACGCAATTGTTTCTTTGCAACCAAAGACTGGAGAGCTGCTTTCTCTTTTCCCGCACCCACTAACACGAAGGCAATCTCAGTATATTCCTGCAATCGCTCAGCTGCTTCAATTAGCGTTTGCAACGCGTTAGCCACGCCCAGCGTTCCTGTATAGCCAATGATAAATTTATTTTTTGGAAGCTGAGCGGCAACAGTATGATTGAGTGGGATTTTTTGATTCACTTCATCTAAAGAGAACCCATTAGGCACCCAACTGAATTTATCACGCGCCATACCACGGCCAGCCATATGTTCAACAGAATTTTTAAGATTAGATACAACCGCATCAGAGTCACGATAGGCTTTATCTTCCACCCACTGCATCAAACGAATAAAAGGATGCTTAGGTGAATAACCACCAATTTCAGTCAAGGTCAACGGCCAGATATCGCGCACCTCAAAAACCAAACGGGCTTTGAATTTTTTAGCCAGTCGTTGAGCGCCTAAAAAAGCAATAAGTGAGGGAGAAGAAGATAAAATAGCATCCGGCTTATCAGCAATTTTTCGTGCCAACTTTTGAATCTGCCAAGGGAATAAAAACCAATTAAAAGCACGTTGCTTGCTGTGTGCTTCTGTATAATCAGGCATATTAACCCACACAAAATAGAAACCCTCTTCCAGCGTTTCTATTTTAAATGGCTGATTTAAAACTGGCTTTTCACGTAACAGATGGTGTGAAGCAGAGGCAATCAAATATACCTTATACCCCTGCTTTGCTAGTTCACGCCCCAAGTAATAATGACGCCCCCCCATGCCCGTTTCTGGCGTAGACGCGTACTGGTGAACTATCCAAACTGTTTTACTCATATACTAGCCTTCAGGATAACATCCACAATCTGCTGCGCAGCTTTCCCGCCACCATACATATTATGTGTATCTTGGATTTTCCGTCCAAGATTACGAGTCGCGGTTTCAATAATCTTTGTAGTGTCAGCACCAACTAACTCATTGGCTCTCGCTTTTATCAGCTCTACCCATTCGGTTTGGTCACGCATCGTGACACAAGCCTTACCAAAGAAAAACGCTTCTTTCTGCACACCGCCGCTATCTGTCAGTACCAACTGGCAGTGATCTAGTAGCCAGACCATCTCAAAATAACCGACGGGATCAGTCAAATGAACGTTCAACTCAAGACCTTGTTCGGCGATCAGTTTACGTGTCCGTGGGTGTAAAGGGAGTACAACAGGTGCTAAAGTCTGATGAAGTTGATTCAGTGCATTCACAATATTCGCCAAGCGCTCGGGGCTATCTGTGTTTTCAGCACGATGTAACGTAGCCAAAATAAACTCATCTGGCAGCTCACCTGCTGGTGCAACCGCTTTTTTGGCAAATAAGAGCGCAGCATCCTGCATTACGTCGCCAACTTTCAATACCTGTACCTGCTTGTTTGCAAAGCCTTCGTTATTCAGATTTTGCACTGCCGTGTCCGTTGGGCAAAAGAGTAAGTCACTCACTTGATCGGTGAGGATACGATTAATCTCTTCCGGCATTTGCATATTAAAGCTGCGCAAGCCTGCTTCAATGTGCGCCACAGGTATATGCAGTTTTGCTGCCGCAAGCGCGCCAGCAAGTGTTGAGTTGGTATCTCCATACACCAAGACACGATCTGGCTTATGGGTTAACAAGGCCTGTTCAATTTCTTTCAGCATACGCCCGGTCATGTCACCGTGGCTACCACCGTGAATATCTAACTGAATATGCGGCTGTGGAATATTAAGTTGGTTGAAAAAAATATCCGACATATTGGTATCAAAATGCTGGCCAGTATGCAGCATAATCTCTTCAATACCATAGGTTTGCTGAATAGCGCGCGATACAACGCCAGCTTTAATAAACTGTGGGCGTGCGCCTATGATGGTAAGAATTCTTTGCATCTTTGTCACTTATATGGATTTATAGAAATTAAGTAGTTTTTGCTCTTCGATACCCCAGTTGTACTTTTCCTGCACCGCTTTCTGGCCATTACGTCCCATTTGTTCGGCCTCAATGGGATGAGTAACTAGGTAGTCAATCGCTTCTGCTATCGTTTGAGGAGCCAGTGGATCAACACACAGCCCACACTGGTTGCCTTCAATAATTTCTTTCCAGAGAGGAAAGTTCGAAGCAATAACCGGTAAGCCCGTTGCCATATACTCGAACATTTTGACAGGCAAAGAGTCGAGATAGTTAATCACCGGATGCAAAGTAACCAGACCGGCAACGGAGTCATTCAACACTCGTTTAACCCCTGTACGATCCAACCAACCAAGGTGATCAGTTTTGACCCACCCCGCTTCGGCTTTCACTGCCTGTTCAAAGCTGGCTTCCGAGAAGCTCCCCCCCATCGCAAAGCGGACATCAGATTCAACCAATGCCATCGCTTGAACCATCTCGTGAATACCACGAATTCGCCCTAAGCCGCCCACATAGCCGACCTGTGCTTTTTTCTGCGACCAATCTACCTCATCAGTTGAGAACTCATCTAATAGTGGATAGTTGTTGATATCCACAGAACGCACCCCCATTGCAATAAACTTATCACGAATATAAGGGGTCGCTGCAATAACGGCATCCAACTGACGACAGGCCCAATGCTCATAAATAGCAAAGGTTTTAGACAGCAACCACTTGGCAGGCTTATTTAGATAGGGTTTACCCAACAACTGCTTGGGTACATCTTCATGGGCATCAAAAATCACCACCTTGCCGTGCTTTTTGAGTTTCAAACCAATGGGGATTAATTCAGGATCATGCAGATGGTAGATATCTGCATCCAAGTCCAAAGCTTTTGTCAACACACGACCAGGTGCATTACGAATACGATCCAAACGACCTTTGGATGAACCCACATCATAGATAGACACATCGTTTTTGGTTTCATCTCCCTTACCGTCTGCTACGATCAGTGATACCGAGTATCCATTTTTAGCAAGGGTTGTACATTCCTTTAGGAAAATACGGGTGTCATAGCGAAGGTGGACAGAGGTTAGGTGGGCGATTTTACGAGTAGTTTTTGACATTACGACCTAAGACCTTGGATACAAAAGACTGAACTTTCTTCATAAATGCATAACGGGAATCCCAATTTGGGTATTCTGAGTAATCATGGCCTGGAGAAATAACATATTCATCAAGCTGTTCAACAGTAATGCCTAGCTTCTTAGCAATATAATGCTTATCTTCACGTAACTCATTTTCATCATAAAGCGGCTTAGATAATTCTTCCAATGCCTGCTCTCGCGACATTAAGCCAGATAACACCATACTTGATAAATGTAGTTTACGCTTATCCATATTAAATTTCGTCGGCAAATAATGATTCTGGAAGAACTTGGTGAAGCGTGACTCACCATGTTTACGACCATAGGGCTTGTAACCGACTTTCTCTTGTAATTCCGCTAGTGCTATTTCTTTTGTGTAGGGCATATAATTCAGTGGTCGCACTGATTTCATCTTTTTTATAAAAGGGTAATATAAGTAATACTGCAAAAAGCTGATTACCTTATAATCTTTTAATGGTAACTTTCCGAATTTCTTATGGATAGCCTTTAGATTAATTGCATCCATAGCTGCATGATGCCAACTTTGTGGGAACACACATTCGGTCGCTAAATTGCCACCACTAATAACATAATCAATTTTGTTATCGACTGCGAAGTGATAAAGCGATGCAAAAAAAGCATGATCTTGGACAACATCTTGATTCGCAACTCCCGCTTTAAGGTAAGCTAATTGCAAATCACGGACTTCGGGCCAGTTCATCACATGAGTATGCAGATCATAGCCGCAATATTTGACGATTTTCTCAATATTATATACTGCCAGCTCACTGTTCCAGCCTGCATCAACATGAACAACCAAAGGACGCATAGCATATTCTTTCATGACCAACGCAAGGTACGAACTGTCAAGTCCACCACTTAAACCAAGAATGCAGTCATACTCGAAGTTTTTACGCTCGTTTTTAATTTTACTGAATATCTGCTCAAGCTGCCGTTTTCCATCTTCGTTCGGAAACCAACGCTTACTGGTTACATTATCAAATTCATGGCAATGATTGCAGACACCCTGCTCGTCAAATGTAATTTGAGGATCTGTAGTATCCATCACACAACGAGTACACATTTTATAGGTATTGTTAGTCATAAAACCTCAATCTAAAAATAAATTTTCAAGCTCTTGATAAGCAGGATAAGTCAAAAGTACCGCTTTATGCTTCCCATGAAAAGTAAAGTAAGTACCCGCAGCAACAGCAGAGGCACCAGCCGTTTTAACGGCTTGTTTGATATGCTCTAAACCACCAACTCCACCTTGTACAATTACAGGTATTTCAACAGCTAAGGTGACTTTTTTGACTAAATCAAGATCTAAACCCTGCGCTGACCCTTCGCGATCAATAGACGTCAAAATAATCTCGCCTGCTCCATATTGCTGTGCTTTTTTTGCATACTCAATTGGACAAGCACCTGTTTTATAGGTGCCGTTTTGGATATAAACCTCATACCGACCAAACAAACTTTTTTTAACATCAATTGCAACAACAATACTTTGAGCACCAGCGATCTGACTGCATTTTTTAACCAACTCTGGATTAAAATGAAACTCACTATTGATAATGACTTTTTCGACGCCAAGGCGAAATAATGTCTCAACCTGATCAACACGCCGAATACCACCGCCATAAGCAATTGGCATAAAGGCTTCGGAGGCCATGTCACCAATTAGTTCATAGTCAGGCTCACTACAATTAACGCCAACGGAAATATCAACGAAAGCCAATTCATCGACCTCCTTTTCGTTGAAAATTCTTACCGCATTAATAGGGTCACCTACATACTTATGCTTTTTAAATTTTTCACCTTTAACCAAGCCACCATTCTGCAATAGCAAAACAGGGATAACACGTTTCTTTAGCATTATGTTAACTCTATAAACTGTTTGAAAAGCTGTTTGCCGAACTTATGACTTTTTTCAGGATGAAACTGAACACCGAAGATATTATTTTTGCGAATGGCACAAGTAAATTCATAACCATAATGACAGATGGCCAATTGATTCTCACTTGGTACATTTGCCGCATGATATGAATGAACAAAATAAAAGCGATCTTGGCGATCTGCTTCAAATGGTTGCAAAATCTCTGGTGATTCAGCGGGAAAAATTTCATTCCATCCCATATGAGGGACTACGTGGCGTTGTTCGATTGTGAGCTTAGAAAAGTCAAAGCGTTTGACCTCACCTTTAATCCAGCCCAAGCCTGGTAATTTCCCTTCTTCACTCTTTTCGAGAACAAGCTGCATACCAAGACAAATGCCCAAGAAAGGTATTTTCTCATGCAATACCTTTTGCTCTAACATGGTCTTGAAAGGCTCCAAATGTTTGACACCATGATCATAAGAACCAACACCCGGCAAAATGATAGCAGTTGCATCATTGAGGCAATTTGGCTGGTTAACAATCTCTGCATCTGTTCCGAGATAGCGAAGCATATTTTTGATGGAACCGCAGTTACCCATACCGTAATCTAGAATCTTAATCATAATATTGCTTATCTTTTATTAAAAGAGAAACTAGTAAAACCACAAAAAAACCAGACGAAAGAAAAACGGTACCCACATATTGTTCAAGCAAAAGAATGCCAAAGATAAAACCACAATATACCATTTCAGGGCTTTTTCTTGCTTTGAAACGCAAATCCATAATAACAAAAGTCATCGCAACAACCAAACATACAAAAAAATAAGAAAACAAACCATCGGATATAAAAGCATACACATATGTATTTGTATTAGCATTAAGACCTTCCCTACCCATAAAATCTTCGCCGATCAATAATGAAACAGGCTTTTCACTTGATAAACCAGAATGATATGACCATTCAGAAATATGAAAGACAGCGAAAAAATCCGAGTACGTAGAAATCAAAAAAGCTGGAACAGTAAAAGCGCGCCTGAAAAAATAGTCAGCTAAATATGAATAATCAAAAAAATACAACTCAAGAACAGAAACAATCAATAAGGTAACCAAAGCCATCAATATTATCAATACAGCCAAACGATAAGACTTAGATAACAAAACAACACCCAAAAAAAACGAAAAAGCGATGTATAAAATAGGTGCCTTAGTACCAATCAAGTAATAAAATGACAACCAACCAATGATTGGGGCTAAAAGTAGATATTTACTTCTTTTAACTCCAGCCCAAAAAGCAAGCAGAGGAAGAAAACCGTTCATAACTATAGAATTCGAATAGGCTAATAAACTCCCAACTGGGTATGATGACCGCCCCTCTATTCTTCGAATATATGCAGAATTGATATCTAGGCTAGATGACTGAGGTGCATTCATGAATGCCAAACCTACCAGTACAAATGTGACAGCCAAGATAACGAAATATGCAAAATCTCTATCAATGATTCTTGGAATATGGATAAATTTTAAGTTCAACCCACGTAAAATTCTTATAAGATAAACCGGAAATATGATCAATAAAAAAAATAAGAAAACACTCCAACTTAAATGATTCGTTCCTGACAAAGCAAGCAACGAGAATGGCAAAACAACAAAAATAATATGAAAGAAAATATAAACATCTGAAGGTGTTTTAAAACGACTAGAAAGAAACGGAAGAGTCAATAACAAAAAAACAAGCAACCATAAAAAATATTTAGCATCAAATATCAGCTCCCTATACCCAAGATATGCATTTGAAATTTGAATAAAATCCACATAAATAAACATCAAACCAACAAAAAAAATGAAAACAAGAAAAACAACACAAGCCCTATACACTGGAATCATTTACTTAGCCTATATGTTAAATACAAATAAATTAAATACATTAGTGAAGCAGCATAAGTATAAACCAACATAACAGAGCGGAAATCACCACTTATAGATAATGCCAAAAGAGTAACAACTAGCAAACTAACCTGCCAAACCAAATCCCAACTTTGCTTTTCTACTATATAAATCGTATAACTCAATGGACTTGCAACAAACCGAAGTGCAAATAGAGGTAAGAGCCAGATCGCGTACAAGCCTGCATCAGCCCATTCAGAACCAAATGCAAGTATAAAAAACCACTCTGCAAAGAGTAGAACACCAACTATAAGCCCAATTGAACCTAAACACAGGATCTTAAATGTTTTTATATAGATATTCTTACAACTTCTCGTTTCGTTCATCTCAACAACGGCATAACGTTTAAATACGTCAAGCACAGCCTTTCCTAAAATTCCAAGCGGAGCACTGAGAATTCTAAGTGTTAAGGCAAGAAGCCCGCCAATTTCGCTTCCGAATCTTGACGTAACAATGATTAAAGGGAGCTGTGCTGTTACTGTGCTAGTGAGATCAGCAGGCAAAGAAAAAATTGGAAATCGCCTTCTTCGCTGCCAAAATGAGATCATTGTATATCTAATGGATCTAATCGATTTTATTGGAATAGGATATAGACATAGAGCAAAGCAGAATGAAATAAATAGACCTAATGTATGCATTAACAACAGAGTAAGCTCGCCAGCAAAAAACATACCAGCAACGATTTGAAGCAAAGTTACTGAACTCGCAAAGATTAAACGCAGTATATTAAGCTGATTATAACGTCCATCTGCTGCAGCCCAACCTTGCAACACCATATTAAATGATAGCAAAACTCCGGCAGGTATAAAACTAATAAGTGCCAGATAAGAAAATTGTTGAAGCAAAGATGGAAATACTACGCAAGTGATCGCCAAAATAGCTGAGAATAGCACACCGACTAACAATGTTGTAATTAATGTAGCAACGACAGCGCTGGAACGTTCTTCACCATCCCCTTCTAAAGCCAATGCAGCTTCATAACGGAGTGTAAATATTACGCCAAGAATGAAAACAACTGCTAACCACAATGAATATGCACCGTAATCAGATGGCGTATAAATTCTAGCTATGAATAACGCGCCAATAATTGGTATTATCTGAGCAACAACCGCACCAGAAAATACAACACTAACATTTTTCCAATAACTACCCATATTTTCCTTAGATGCTCATACTCTATAAACTACTATTTAAAGTACTCTTCAATTAGTGATTGAAAAACGCTTAGGTTGATTTGAGCATACTCTACAGCACCATTTTCATTCAAATGGCTTTCATCACTATAAAGGTCAGACACCTTTGAAAACCAAACCTTTTCACTAACCTGACTATCTACCATATTTATACCTGTATATGGCATGATCATTCTGTGCAAAAGCTCGTTTGCTTTAATGTAATCGGCATCAATAGAAACTACACTTTGCAAACCTAAGCTAGCGAACCTCCTCACCCTATGATGATTTCCATCCAACAGGGGAATCTGAGGCATAAAATAAATAGGTACATAATGGTTGGATTTGATAAATTCATTTAATGAATAATAAAAGCTATCAAATTCAAATTGATAAGACCACATTCCAGCAACTATAATCAACCCAGCATTGTCTATATATTTATTTGCCTCTTGAATTTGTCTCTGACAAGCAGGTTGCGCCCAATCTGGCAATCTTTGATAATCAAATCCAGGAATTGTTACACAGCTACTGGCTGTAATAATTCGTGCTTTAAAGCCTAAATCTTTACCAAGATAATCAAAGAAGTGATTGAGCATCGCAGCATGTGAATCGCCCAATACCAATATTTCTTTATTGCTGTTTAAGTCTCCCTTTAAACAATCCCCCACCAGTTTGCCATGGCAAATCGTGGCAGGATCTGCATAGCGGCGATATTCAATTGGTAATTGTTCAGGTGTTAACACAGCATTCACTTTCGCCATACTCTGTGAAGTGCCAAGTACACTTAAAACCAAAAGCAACCAAGCAACAAGCTGCTTTTTAGCTAGATAGGAACCTCTAAAGGCACTTTCGATTCCATAATAAGAAATTATCGACAGTAGCAATGTCAGCCCAATAAATAGTAGAGTGAACTCAACATTGAGCACTTCACAACCGGTGTAGTAGCGCAATAGAGCTAGCACTGGCCAATGCCATAAATAAAGAGAGTAAGATAAAGCACCAATCCACACTAATATTTTGCTACTGAGTAACTTTTCAACCAAATTTTGGTTGGCTGGCTGGATAAGCAACAATACACTGCCCACCACTGGCAACAATACCGTAATACCAGGAAATGGGCCTAACTGCGGCTGAACCATCGCTGCAATACAAATTAATAGCAATCCAACAGTACTAAACCATTTGTAATACCCAAAACTCTGGGAATTTAGAGCGCATAACGCAGCTAAACCACCAGCAAAAAACTCTGGTAGACGTGCATAAAGGCTATAATAGGTGGCTTGCTCCGCCCCTATGAATCGTAGCCGATATTCTGCAAACCCTGTTAAACCAACCAATAACCCCGTAAACCCCCACTTAAGCCACTTAACAGGAAGTAGCAACACCAGAAAAGGAGCCAGAAGATAAAACTGAATTTCTACAGCTAATGACCATGTGTGCAGTAGTGGCTGCTCATAGTTAGCCGGTGCAAAATAATCACCAAAGCTTGCAAAATAACTGTTACTGGTAAACCAAGCGGCTTTTTCCAACCCTTTTCGAAACGTATTGAAATCACTTGGTAGAAACAATACTGCTGCCACTAGAGCTACTATTATCAGCATCAAAAGGTATGCTGGAACAATCCTCTTAAAGCGACTCACATAGAAATACTTCAGAGTATCAGTAAGACTGAAATCCACTCCGGATCTTTTATGCAGCAAAATGCTAGTAATCAAAAACCCAGAAATCACCAGAAAAACGTCGACACCAATAAAACCTCCAGGCAACCAAGCTGGGTTTAAATGAAAAGTTATTACAGATAGTATCGCTATAGCTCTCAGCGCCTGAATATCATTTCTAAAAGTTTTCGCTTGGCTCACTGAATAAGACATCCATAAATAGAGTTATTAAAGTTGCGAATACTATATCTGGCATTCATAGTCGCATAAATAACCCCAATATTATCAACGAAATTTGGATACATCATTTTATTTTGATTAAAGCATCCATAATAGCCATCATTCGTCACTGCATTTTTTTCATCAAAATACAAATACTTACCTTTATTATTTATTGCCACATCAACATCATAATAAGGCATCGATACATTTTTATTAACATGTAATACATCTATAGACTCGCAATCATTCAGATTCGCTTTAAATACTTTTACTGTATTTACCCCTGAATAATTTTCACTTTCCGCTGACGAATAAGATACTGGCGCTAAAAAGTATGACGTTCCAAAAAAAATCTCATTCCCAACAATTTTCAACCCTGTCGGGCGATTAGAGAAGTAATCTCTATCAATATGCTGTGATAAATCACAAGTACTGATAGTCTCATTATTCTTAAGATTATATCTAGAAATATTAAACCCTTTCAACCTTTTCTCTTGATAGCTATGTGTTGAATAAGTGAAATATAAATCATCCTTTTTTATATCTGGCGTTCCGGCATATATAACACTATTTTTACCTGAATGAGCTATGACATGCTCATTTTTAAATCCATCAATTGAACTCCTATATACAAAATCACCTTCATAAGCTTTACTTTGATTTCTTGCTGTAAGAATTACATTTTTATCATGCTTGATAAATCTAGGATATGTATAAAGTCCATTCCATTCTGAAACAAGACTAACAACAGCCTTATCTATATCAACCTCATAAATATACATAGGGTCACCATGATATGCGGTTGCTACAAGTATTCTATTCCTTCTCTCGTCATAGATAACTGCTGGGGCAGCATGATCATCAGCACCGCCTACATTATTAGTTATTCTGTTTTTATAGTTATGTACAACAACCCTTTTTATTACCTTGCCACTTTCCATATACTTCAACATAACCTCTCCATTTCGTTTTAGGTAAGATATAAGAAATCCATTCCTATATTTCACACCAACCGGGTTATTGTAAAAAAGAAAGTTGCCATCTTCTGATAATAATACAGTTTTATATTTAACATCAGACTTAATCAAAAGCATAACAAAGAGAGATATGATTATCAGAATAAAACCATAACTCATGCTATTGTAAACACTCTTTTTATGCATAATTTAATTTAACAGCCTTAACTATTTTCTCAAGTTCATCATGTCCCATATAAGGATGCATAGGTAAACTCATCACTTCTTCTGCAATTTCATCGCCTATCGGCAATTGAATACTGCTATCAGCAACTGCTGGTTGTTTATTCAAGGGAATTGGATAATGTACCGCAGTTGGAATGCCAGCCTCTTGCAGCATGTGCTGAATTTCAGCTCTATTTTTAACACTGATGGTATATTGCGCCCAAGCCGAGATATTATGTGCTTCCACAAATGGGGTTGAGAAAACACCTGCATCATTTAATAAACTCGTATATGTATTGGCGACCTGATTTCTTAACTCGATTTCCTCATTCAAAATCTCAAGTTTTGGCAGAAGAATTGCTGCTTGTAGAGTATCTAATCGACTATTGACACCAACTCGAATGTGGTGATAACGGCGGTCCTGTCCATGACGAGAAATTTGGCGCATCACCAATGCCAGCTCGTCATCATTGGTGAAAATAGCACCGCCATCACCATAGCAGCCTAATGGCTTAGTAGGAAAAAAACTGGTACAGGCAATGGTGCTTAAATTGCACGATTTTTTACCTTTGTAGCTGGCCCCAAAACTTTGCGCAGAGTCTTCAATCACTGGTATGCCATACTTGGCGGCAATCGTATTAATTACATCAAAGTCAGCACATTGACCATACAAACTTACTGGAATAATTGCTTTGGTTCTTGGCGTAATAGCCGCTTCTAGTTTAGCCGGGTCTAAATTGTAAGTTTTCGGGCAGACATCAACATAAACCGGTTTAGCCCCTAAAAGGGCGACGGTTTCTGCGGTAGCGATATAAGTAAATCCAGGGGTTATCACTTCATCACCTGGGCCAACACCTAATGCCATTTGGGCGATTTGCAATGCATCAGTACCATTAGCAACCGTGATACAGTGCTTAGCGCCAGTATATGCAATTAACTTTTGCTCTAGTTCAGCCACCTCAGGCCCCAAAATATACTGACCATGGGCGAGTACTTTCTGAATTCCGACATCAATTTTTTCTTTAATTCGCGCCTGCTGCGCACCCAAATCAATAAACTGCATTTTTAGCTCCTAGACTGATAGCCAAGTGAATATTCAGCAACTTGTAAATATATTTACATCGAAGAATTATTTATTAGCACTGATGTTTTTTAATCACAGTGTCACCACTGAGGGTATAAACAGCACCTGTATGAGGACAAATCACTTCAGCGTCTCCGCTCAATGGCAAGTCTAGCTGCTCACCAAATTCACTCATCCAACCTTTTTGTTTAGCTGGTACACCCACCATCATTGCATAAGCAGGAACATCTTTGTTCACAACTGCCCCCGCGCCGATAAAGGCAAACTCACCAATAGTCACACCACACACTATTGTGCAGTTTGCACCCAACGTTGCTCCCTTACCCACTTGGGTATCAAGATACTGATCTTTGCGCTCAATTAGTGAACGCGGGTTATACACATTGGTAAACACCATGCTGGGGCCACAAAATACCCCTTCAGCTAAATATACATTGTCATAAACCGATACATTATTTTGGATCTTGCAACGGTCACCAATGGTCACTTTATTACCGACAAAAACATTCTGGCCGAGTGATACACCAGCACCAATCTGGGCGCCACCGCAAATGTGAGCAAAGTGCCACACTCGACTGCCCTCACCGATTCGCGCGCCGTCATCAACAATAGCGGTATCGTGTTTAAAGTAATTCATTATTGCTACCCATACAGTAGAATATATAGACCCGCGCTAATATTTATATCTACACGAGCCATATTATATTATTGAAAGCAATGTAATTTATAGGCGGATATCAGATTCGCCCAATGGCAGTACATATTTAACGTCATATAACACATGGGCTGGTTTACCCAATGCTCGAATCGCTGCAGCTCCCATCTCTTTGGTCTCACTATGGTCTACAGCAAGAATAATGGCATCATATTTAGCAGGCTCAAGCTGATCAATCAGAATAATTCCATATTCCTCTTGGACTTCATGTTTTACCGCCCAACTGTCATAAACATCAACTGACATATTAAACTCTTTGAGCTCTTTGATGATATCAATTATTTTGGTATTACGCACATCTGGACAGTCCCCTTTAAAGGTGAATCCCATAACCAAAACTTTTGCCTCATCAATATTTATTTTATTACGAGCCATTTTTTTCACAAGTTGCGTTGCAACATATTCACCCATACCATCATTGATGCGACGACCAGCTAAAATAACCTCCGGACGATATCCCACCTCTTGGGCTTTGTGGGTCAAATAATAGGGATCAACACTGATACAATGGCCACCAACCAACCCTGGTTTAAAAGGCAAGAAGTTCCATTTTGTTCCAGCAGCTTTTAACACTTCTTCAGTATCAATACCCAACCGATTAAAAATTTTGGCAAACTCATTGATAACAGCGATATTAAGGTCACGTTGTGTATTTTCAATAACCTTTGCTGCTTCTGCTACACGGATGGAGGAGGCCTTGTAAGTACCTGCTATTACAATCTGGCGATACACTTTATCAACCAAATCAGCCACTGCTGGTGTTGAGCCAGAAGTAATTTTTACAATAGTAGTTAGACGATTAACCTTATCACCCGGATTGATCCGCTCTGGGCTATAACCTGCATAAAAATCATGATTAAACTTCAGACCAGATAATTTTTCAATAATCGGTAAACATACTTCTTCGGTTGCACCAGGGTATACAGTTGACTCAAAAACTACGATATCACCTTGTTTAATGATCTTTCCAAGTGCTTCAGATGCTTTCTCCAATGGTGTCAGATCTGGTGTATTTTCCTCTGTGATAGGAGTCGGTACAGTAACAATATAAAAGTTACAATGCTTGATATCATCGAGACAATCTGTGTAGCTAAGGTGAGTGGCCTCTAGCAACTCTTCAGCTGAACATTCCAATGTTGAATCTTGGCCACTACGTAGTTCATTGACTCGATCTGTTTTTATGTCAAATCCCAATGTCGCAAATTTTTTGCCAAACTCAACTGCCAGCGGTAAACCAACATAACCCAAACCTATTATACCGATCTTCAAGTTTTCCAGATTCATCTCAAAATCCTACTATTATACGTTTAAAGGCAAACCAATTTCTTTATTGTCTCTTGCTGAACGATAAATAGAGATAAGCAACTCAAGTGATTTTAACCCTTCACGTCCATCGGTTTCTGGTTCCGCTTTGCCACGCAATACATCTGCCACATTCTGAAAATAAGGCGGGTGACCGAACCCATATACTGATGTAGTTTGATAATTAGCTGCTGAAATTTCTGCATCATAGTCTTTGGGTTCAGAAAAACTCCATTCTTGAATATCATTAACGGCCACTCCACCAATACGTACAGTGCCTTTTTCTCCAAGAATGGTGATAGAGCCTTCCAAATTTTTTGGATAGGTGCACATGGTAACGGCCATCGAACCAAGAGCGCCGTTGCGCCATTTCAAGTTAACGACACCAGTATCTTCCACCTCGATATCCCGATGTGTTGACAACATTGAATGCACTTTTTCAACTGGCCCAATCAGCCAATGCAATAAATCTACATAATGAGTCGCCTGGTTCATAAAAGCGCCACCATCCATATCCCAAGTACCAGACCATGCTGCACGGTCATAATACTCTTGTGGTCTTGTCCAGAATACATTCATATGTACCATATGAATTGCTCCAAAGCGTTTTTCTGTTACTGCACGCTTGAGCAGTTGCAGGGTTGAATTGCGGCGATTTTGTTTAACAACAAATAAGCGAACACCGGCTTCATCACATGCACGAACCATCGCCAAGCCATCTTCCCACTTGGTGGCCATGGGCTTTTCGGTGATAATATGTACACCAGCCTTTGCAGCCTTGATTGTTTGACTAGCATGAATGCCACTCGGTGTACAAAGCGTAACAAGATCGAGCTTTTCATTTTCCAACAACTCATCAAATGATGCGTAAGCTGGTACTTGATATTGCTTGCGATGTGCTTCTAATACTTCATCATTATTGTCGCAAATAGCTACCAGTTCATACTCATTAGAAAGCTGCTCGATAGAGCCAAAGTGGTTTTTTGATATACGACCACAACCGACAACCGCTATTTTTATTTTTTTACCCATATTATTTTATACCCATCAAAAATGTGCCTAAAAACCAACTCAATCAAAAATAACTTTATGTGATAGTTAACCAATTAGGTTTAATAAATAACTAGAATTATTAATCTCTGAGTTTTACAGCATTACACTTTTAATTATTGAACCAAAAAAAAATCCAACAATGCGATCTCTGCTCAAGCTCGACGGTTATTCCGTTGAAATTATTTCGCTTGTGACCTCAATATAAAACCTAATGAGATACTTATCTCTTATTGACATAATCGGTGGCGACATGATGGAGAAAGCAACTGCAGTGCACCTCACGAGATTTTATCAGTAAAACATAGCAGCAGCCCCGTTCCCCCCAACAAAGAGGTCAAAACTATTCCAGATAGCAACAAGCACTAACTGGTTGCTTTTCATACAACACTTCAAAGATGTCATGGCTACCGCACTGGGTTACAGCCCCCAGTTTGCTGCTTTTCACCACATTGCCCACGCTGTTGGTCATCATGTCCTCCAGCATTATTGTGTTTTTGGCGGTGTGGATAAGGTAAACAGTAGCTAATGGAAACTGCTTGCCACACCGATTCAGCCCGATTTGATGCCAAATTCTATCCCGTTTTCCCCGAAGATGAACAGCTAAAAGTGTGCCTGAGAAGGGTTAACTTGAAACCACTCATCGCATAATGCTTACCCATCACATGAGCTTCAAGTTGTTACCTAGTTTCGTCTGTTGCTCTTTTGAACAAAAAACAGGGCAACCCATAGGGTTGCCCTGTTTTTTATCAGCCAAACCAAAGCAGGTTGGCGATTTATTGAACTCTGTTCAAATTAGCTAAACCTGCATGCCATCAGTCACCTTTTGACTCAACTGCTGCAGCCATGCGCGCCTCTTTACTCTTGTGGCTAGTGAAGTAGCGCATCACCAACACAAAGAAGAGCGGCACGAAGAAGATGGCCAGCACGGTGGCGCTGATCATCCCCCCCATCACGCCGGTACCGATGGCGTTACGACTGCTGGCACCGGCGCCGGAGCTGATCACCAGCGGCAGCACCCCGAGGATAAAGGCGAGCGAGGTCATCAGGATCGGACGCAGGCGCAGGCGTGCCGCCTCCACCACCGCCTCACCCAAGCCCATCCCTTTGTCGTAGAGCTCTTTGGCAAATTCCACGATCAGAATCGCGTTCTTCGCCGACAGGCCTATGGTGGTGAGCAGGCCGACCTGGAAGTAGACATCGTTCTCCAGCCCGCGCAGGGTGGCAGCCACAATGGCCCCCAGAACCCCGAGCGGTACTACCAGCATCACCGAGAACGGAATGCTCCAGCTCTCGTAGAGGGCCGCCAGACAAAGGAACACCACCAGCAAGGAGATAGCGTAGAGCGCAGGTGCCTGTGAACCGGCCTGACGCTCCTGGAAGGAGAGCCCGGTCCACTCGATACCCACCCCTTCCGGTAGCTGTTTCACCATCTGCTCGATGGCGGCCATCGCATCACCGGTACTCTTACCGGGCGCCGCCTCACCGACGATCTCCATCGCCGGTACGCCATTGTAACGCTCAAGACGCGGTGAGCCGAAGCTCCACTCGGTGCTGGCAAAGGCGGAGAAGGGCACCATCTGACCGGCACTGTTGCGCACATACCAGAGTTTCAGATCTTCCGGGTTCATCCGGAAGGGG
This sequence comes from Aeromonas sp. S11(2024), assembly GCF_041402345.1. Lineage (NCBI taxonomy): Bacteria > Pseudomonadati > Pseudomonadota > Gammaproteobacteria > Aeromonadales > Aeromonadaceae > Aeromonas > Aeromonas sp. S11(2024). The sequence continues at coordinate 30,493 of NZ_JBGLRC010000014.1, forward strand.
GCATCCGCCTGCATATAGACCTTCTTGATCCGGCCACGGTCAACGAAATCATTGACGTAGGACGATCCCCAAGCGGTAGCCAGGGTGTTGTTGATATCCGCGATGGATAGCCCCTGCGCCAGCGCCTTCTCGTAATCGATCTTGATATCGAGCTGCGGCGTATCTTCCATCCCGTTCGGACGCACTCGCACCAAGGTAGGATCCTGCGCCGCCATACCGAGCAGCTGGTTACGCGCCGCCATCAGCTTGTCGTGACCGATACCGCCGCGATCCTGCAGGAAGAAGTCAAAACCGGTCGCCGTACCCAACTCCGGGATCGGAGGCAGGTTAAAGGCGAACACTTGCGCCTCCTTGATGCTGAACAGATAGCCCATGGCGCGGCCGATGATGGCATTGGCGCTGCGTTCCGGGCTCTTGCGCTCGCTCCAGTCCTTGAGCTTGATAAAGGCCATACCCGCGTTCTGGCCACTACCGGCGAAGCTGAAGCCCGATACGGTCAGCACAGAATCAACGTTATCCTTCTCGTTTTTCAGGAAGTAGTCGCGCATGTCTGCCAGCACCACCTCGGTGCGCTGTTTGGTGGCCCCCACCGGCAGTTGCACCATGGACATGATGACCCCCTGATCCTCTTCCGGCAGGAAGGAGGTAGGCATCCGCATAAAGAGCACTGCCAGTACCGCCAGCATGGCACCGTAGATCAGGCTGTAGCGCACGCCCTGTTTGATCACCTTGCGCACGCCGCTCTGATAGCGGTTGGTACCCGCATCAAAGGCGCGGTTGAACCAGCCAAAGAAGCCGCGTTTGGCACCAAACTCGCCATGTTTCATCGGCTTGAGCAGGGTGGCACAAAGGGCCGGAGTCAGGATCAACGCCACCAGCACCGACAGCACCATGGCCGAGACGATGGTCAGCGAGAACTGGCGATAGATGGCACCGGTCGAGCCGCCAAAGAAGGCCATCGGCACGAACACGGCGGAGAGCACCAACGCGATCCCCACCAGCGCACCAGTGATCTGGGTCATCGATTTGCGGGTCGCTTCCAGCGGGGAGAGATCCTCCTCGCTCATCAGCCGCTCTACGTTCTCTACCACCACGATGGCGTCATCCACCAGCAGGCCGATAGCCAGCACCATACCGAACATGGTGAGGGTGTTGATGGAGAAACCAAACGCCGCCATCACCCCGAAGGTACCGAGCAGCACCACAGGCACCGCAATGGTCGGGATCAGGGTGGCGCGGAAGTTCTGCAGGAACAGATACATGACGCAGAACACCAGGAAGATCGCCTCGATCAGGGTCTGCACCACCTCCTCGATGGATATCTTCACAAACGGCGTGGTGTCGTAGGGGTAGACGATCTCCATATTGGCCGGGAAGTAATCCGACAGCTCATTGAGCTTGGCACGCACCTTCTCGGCGGTATCCAGCGCGTTGGCGCCGGTCGCCAGCTTGATGGCGACCGCGGCGGTAGACTGACCGTTGTAGAGCGCATCGGCGTCATAGCTTTCACCCGCCAGCTCGACCCGGGCCACATCTTTCAGCCGCACCTTGGAGCCATCCTGATTCACCCGCAGCAGGATGTCGTTGAACTGCTCCACGGTAGAGAGACGGGTCTGCCCCATGATGGTGGCGGTGAACTGCTGATCTTCCACCGACGGGGTGCCACCCAGCTTGCCGAACGCCACCTGGGCGTTCTGCGCCTTGATGGCCGCCTGCACATCCCCCGGGGTCATCTGCACCCGGTTGAGTTTGTTGGGATCGAGCCACACCCGCATCGAGTACTGGCTGCCGAACAAGGTGATATCCCCTACCCCGTCCAGACGACTCAGGGGCTCCTTGATGTTGGAGACCACATAGTCCGCCAGATCGTCGTTGTTCATCGAGCCATCGCTGGAGATGAAGGCCGCGACCATCAGGAAGCTGCTGGAGGTCTTCTGTACCCGGATCCCCTGCTGCTGAACCTCTTGCGGCAGCAGCGACATCGCTTGCTGCAGCTTGTTCTGCACCTGCACCTGGGCAATATCGGGATCGGTCCCCGGCTGGAAGGTGAGGGTCACCGACACCCGCCCCGCGGAGTCAGACTGAGAGGACATGTAGAGCAGGTGATCCAGCCCGGTCATGTTCTGTTCGATGATCTGGGTCACCGAGTCTTCCACCGTTTTGGCGGATGCGCCCGGATAGCTGGCAGAAATACCGACAGCGGGCGGCGCAATGCTCGGATACTGGGCGACAGGCAACTTGATGATGGCCAGGCTGCCCGCCAGCATGATCACCAGCGCGATCACCCAGGCAAAAATGGGTCTGTCTATAAAAAATCGAGCCATGAAGCGACTACTCCATCCTACTTGTTGGCCGGGGTGTTGGACGCAGCTTGAGCAGACGGTGCATCAGCACCCTGCTCGGCGGGATTGACCACGGCGCCCGGTCGTACTTTCTGCAAGCCAGCCACGATCACCCGCTCGCCGGAGGTGAGCCCTGACTCCACCACCCAGTTGCTGCCGACGACACGGCTCAGTTGCACGTTGCGCAGCTCCACCTTGTTGTCAGCGGTTACCACCATCACGGTGGCGCCGCCGTTGGGGGTGCGAGTCACGGCAGTTTGCGGCACCAGCAGCCCTTGCGCCCGCTCACCCTCTTGCAGGGTGGCGCGCATAAACATGCCGGGCAGCAGCAGCTGGTGAGGATTGGGCACAATCACCCGCAGGGTCACCATGCCGGAGGTCTCATCCACGGTCACATCGGAGAACTGCAACGAGCCCTCTTCGCCATAAGTGGAGCCATCTTCCAGCTGGAAGGTCACCTTGGCCCCTTTCTGCTCGTCCTGGGTCAGCTTGCCCTCGGCGACCAGTCGCTTCAGGCGCAGCAGATCAGCGGTGGACTGACGCACATCCACATACATGGGATCGAGCTGCTGGATGGCGGTCAGGCTGTCAGCCTGCTGGGCGGTCACCAGCGCCCCCTCGGTCACCGCGGATTTACCGATGCGGCCACTGATGGGGGCTGTGATGCGGGTGTAACCGAGATTGATCTCGGCAGTGCGCAGGGCCGCCTTGCTCGCCATGATCTCCGCCTTGGCCTGCTTCCAGCTGGCGTCGGCGTCGTCATAGTCCTGACGGCTGATGGATTTGACCTTGAGCAGCTCCTGATAGCGCTGCGCCTTGAGGCGGGCACTCTGCTCGTTGGCCTCGGCCTTGGCCAGATTGGCTTTGGCGCTGGCGACTGCCGCCTGATAGACAGCCGGATCGATCTGATAGAGCAGGTCGCCCGCCTTCACATCGCTTCCCTCGGTAAAGAGGCGCTTGAGGATGATGCCGCTCACCTGCGGACGCACTTCGGCCACCCGCAACGGGGCGCTGCGACCGGTCAACTCGGTGGTCAACATCAGCGGACCGCTCTGCAGGGTCACCACGTTGACCGCCGCGGGCGGCATGCCGCCCTGTCCCTGGGGTGCGCCCCCCTTGTCACCACAACCTGCCAGCAAGCCTGTAGCCAGCAAGGCAAGACCAACTGAACGAGCAAGAATATGTTTATGCATGAAACACCTGAGCCTTTGCCAGTCAATGAACAATCAGGGCCGCATGGGCCCTGTTGGTAAATAGTCGAAAGATGAGGCAATATACATACATTCATAAATGTATGTAAGTGACTTTTTGCTTGCATGAGGCACAAATTTCGATGGCCAGACGAACCAAAGAAGAGGCGCAGCAAACCCGCTGCCACATCATGAGCACGGCGCTGGATCTGTTCTGCTCTCAGGGCCTGGCCAAGACCAGCCTGACCGACATCGCCAGGGCGGCAGACCTGACCCGCGGGGCCATCTATTGGCACTTCAAGAACAAGGATGAACTCTTCATTTCGCTCTGGCAGGAGCTCTGCAGCCCCCTCGCCCACCAGCTCGATGCCTGCCTCACCCCAGATGAGCCGGATCCGCTGGGGCAACTGCGCCTCTTCTTCGAAGGGGTGCTCCACAGCTTCATTCACAATCCGGCCCAACGGCAGATGTTCACCATACTGTTCAATCTCGAATCGCTGGAGGGGGAAGCCATCTCACTGCGCGAGCATATCCGCAGCCAGTCCGCCAACTTCTTTCGGGACCTGGAGACCACCCTGGCCAATGCGGTACGACGGGGGCAGCTGCCCGCCAACCTCAACCTGCAGCGCGCCGCCACCCTGCTCCACTGCACTCTGGATGGCTACATCATCAACTGGCTCCACTTTCCGGGGCGGATCGACCTGCAGGGCGAATCAGCCTTTATGATAGAGAGCATGTTCACCATGCTGGCCCAGCCCCACGGGCCTGCCTGCGGCCGCTAACCGGCTCCGGCAACTCCCACCCACCCAAATCGGGGCCTGACCGCGCGCTTTGGCAGTCAGGCCCCGATTTGTTACCCTGTGCGCCCCCTGCTTGAGGTAACCCCTGTGCCACACTCTGACGCCATGCCCGCTTCCCGGCCATTTAACGACCAGCACGCCCACGCTCGGGCTGCCTTTGTGGCGCACCTCAAACCCGGTGCTCACCTGCTCAATGGTCAGTGCGGTATGGGGGAGGATCTCTGCTGGCTGCGTGCGGAAGGGTATGTGGTCACCGCCTGTGAAGCGGTACTGGCCGACGCCAGAGTTGCCTCGCAGCAATCCGGACAAGCAGTGCGGGTCTGCCCGCTGGTGAAGATGTACTCGGTGCTCCCTTACGATGGCATCTGGCTGAGCCGCCCGCTTGATAGCGACGTGGCCACTCTTGTCCCCCTGTTGCAACAGCTGGCGACCCTGCTCAAAGCGGGTGCTCCGATCTGCTTCCCCCTGCCCCCAAGCGGCAAGATAAGTCACGCTCAGCTACAGCAACTGGTCACCACATCCGGGATAGCGCTGCAACTGGCGCCGATGGAAGCCGTATCAGCCAGTACGTCAGATTCCTCAAGTCAACACACCAACCAGTACGTCATGTTGCTACGTGGCGATCATCAGGCCACCTAACGGGCTAATTCATCACGGATTTTCCAGTTCAACGCCAAGCCGACAGCTAGTCGGCGATCCTGGCTTTCGACAATATTTAACTCGGCGTTAACGCAGAAAAGGCAGACATAACACGGCTTACGTGTTAAAAAGTGTGATTAATATCAAATTTTAATAACAAAACAGACAATACAACCAACTCCGGATTTCCTTATGAAACTTGTCCTGAAACTCATTGCTGGCATCCTTGCCGGTCTCTTGCTCGGTCTCTACGCCCCTGAGTGGGTGGCGCGCGTGCTGTTTACGGCCAAGACAGTGATAGGTCAGCTCATCACCTTCACCATTCCGCTCATCATTCTGTTCTTTATCATGAGCGGCATCGCCAGCCTGCCGAAAAACTCCGGCAAGCTGCTGGGCAAAACCGTGGCCCTCTCCTACTGCTCCACCATTCTGGCAGGGCTATTCGCCTTTACCGTGGCTAGCCACCTGATCCCGCAGCTGACCACCGCTGCCGAGCCCACTACCGCCGAGGCGGTCAAGCTCGCCTCCTACGTCAATCTGGAGATCCCGCCGCTGTTTGGCGTGATGTCGGCACTGGCCGCCGCCTTCGTGTTTGGCATTGGCATCAGCGCCACCCAGGCCACCGATCTGCGCCGGGTCGCCGATCAGGGTCGTGACATCATCGACCGCCTGCTGGCCAAGGTGATCATTCCGCTACTGCCGTTCTATATCGCCGGCGTCTTTGTCGAGATGACGGTAGAAGGCACCGTATTCGCCACCCTGAAAACCTTCGGCGTGGTGCTGGTGATGGCGATCCTGATGCACTGGATCTGGCTCTCCGTACTGTTCGTGGGTACCGGTCTGGCCCTTGGCCGCTCACCGGCCCAGCTCATCAAGAACATGCTGCCCGCCTACTTCACCGCGCTGGGGACCATGTCGAGCGCCGCCACCATTCCGGTTGCCCTGCAATCGAGCAAGAACAACGGGGTGAGCGACGGTATCGCCAACTTCACCGTGCCGCTGTGTGCCACCATTCACCTCTGTGGCTCCACCATTACCCTGGTCACCTGTGCCACCGCGGTGATGTTCCTCTCCGAGCATCTGGCCATTCCGGGCATCGAAACCATGCTCCCCTTCATCATGATGCTGGGGGTGATCATGATCGCCGCCCCGGGCGCCCCGGGTGGTGGCGTGATGTCGGCACTGGGCCTGCTCACCTCCATGCTCGGCTTTGGTGAAGCCTCCATCGCCCTGATGATCGCCCTCTATCTGGCGCAGGACAGCTTCGGCACCGCCTGCAACGTCACCGGTGACGGCGTGATTGCCCTGTGGGCGGATCGCTTCGCCAACAGTAGCGAGAGTGCCGCCCCCGTGGCCGAGGCCGAACAGGCATAAGCTCGCCGGGAAGGCCCGACCATCCTCTGCAAAACCGCAGGCCCGAACCTCTGTTCGGGCCTGCGTCGTTTCTGCCACCTTCACTGCTTTTGTACGTATTCCCCCTCTTTACCCCTCTCTGCCGTAAACAGCACTGGCACAGCTCTCTACACCCGACAAAATTATTGGCATATGCTACATATGAGCGTATAAATGGCTTATGCTAATTAGGAGCCACCATGCCAAGACCCAAGATTGCCCGCCAGATCTGTGGCCGCCCCGCCAACAGCTGCTTCAAACCCAACGGCCGCCCCATGCATCAGCTGGAACAGGTCACGCTGGCCCCTGACGAGTTCGAGGCACTGCGCCTCGTCGACCTTCAAGGAATGCAGCAGCAGGAGGCCGCCCTGGTGATGGGGGTTTCCCGCCAGACCCTGGCCAATATCCTGAAAAAAGGGCGCTACAAGGTGGTGGAGTGTCTGAGTCTGGGCAAGGCATTGATGATGCAACCCGCCGAGCCCGACCACCCAACCAGTGGAGAAGAGCCGACATGAATGCTGTCACAACCATGACCACCAACCCCAGCAACAGCGCCCTGATGCTGAGTCAGGGGTTGCTGGCTGGCCACTTTACCCGTGCCGAGCAGCTGCAAATTCTTAACCCCGAAGGGAACGTTATCGCCACTCTGACCAACCCGGCCGCCGCCGAAGGCTGCCACGGCAAGCAAGCGCTGCTCGACGCCCTCGCCCATTATCAGGTGGGTCAGGTGGTGGTGCGCAATATCGGCGAGCGGATGCTGGGTCGCCTGCTGGCGGCCAATATCCGGGTGCTGCAGTGCCGCTCTGCCCGCCTGCCGCTGCCCGCGCTGCTGGCCCCCGCCAATCTGCAACTTCTCACCGAGGCCAGTCAGGGGCGTCCGTCTCGCCGTCATCAGAGCAAGGCGACTATCCGTGCCATCCAGCCCGTCGGCGCAGGCCAGAGTCATAGCCATTGTCATGGTGATTGCAACAGTGGCTCCGATCACTGTTGCGCCAGTAGTGGCAATCAGGTAGAGAGCTCACGACAAGGCCATACTTGTTGTCATGGCAGTGAAGGCGCCAACCAGCAGGGCGGTTGCTGCCATCATCACTGATGCCATCGCCGTGCATGTCATCACCATCAAGGAGAAGAGACCATGTCCATCTGGTTGTTAAGCCTGCTCGCCTCGTTCGTGTTGATCCTGGCCATGGGCACCATCATCTGGTGGCGCCAATACCAGCTTGCCCAGAAGCGGGAAGATAAAGAGGTACGCCCCTGCGGCTGCTCCAGCGCCTGCGCGGATCACTTCTACCAGATCAGCGAGCCGACGCCCAAAAAGTAACCTGACCGTAAACGCCATAGCCGCAGAGATAAGGTCGGCAAAATAAGGGCGCGTGGAATCGAGAGGCGCATAAAAGAGAGGGGGCACCTGCTGGTGCCCCCTCTCTTGTTACGCTTTCCATTCATGCATGATCCTCCGTATTGCCCCTTAAGCTCATCACACACGCTCAACTCGGCTCGGCGCCGCTGGCCGCCACGCTCGCAGAGCAGGCCGGATCCTGATACTGCTGATAGATGGCATAAAACTCGACCTTGTTGTGCAGGGCTGCGGCGACACAGGCGGGATCAAACTGGCTGCCGGCATGCTCCTCCAGATAGGCAAACGCCGTCTCGAACGGCCATGCCTTCTTGTAGGGGCGCTCGCTGGTCAGGGCATCAAACACATCGGCCACCGTCACGATGCGTGCCGCCAGCGGGATCGCCTCCCCCGCCAGCCCCAGCGGATAGCCGGTCCCGTCAAAGCGTTCGTGATGGCTGGCGATGATATTGGTCAGCATGTCGGTATGATGAATGCCATCGAGACCAAACTCGTTGATCATCAGGCTGATCATCTCCCGCCCCTTGCCGGGGTGGATCTTCATGATCTCGAACTCTTCCGGTGTCAGCTTGCCCGGCTTGAGCAAAATGGCATCCGGCACCGCGATCTTGCCGATGTCGTGCAGCTCGGAGAAGAGGTAGATAAACTCCACCTCCTCATCGCTCAGCCCACAAGTCGGGGCCAGCGTCTTGGCGATCAGCCGGGAGTAGGCCGACATCCGGTGCAGATGGTTGGCGGTCTCCTCATCCCGATAGCGACTGAACTCCCGCGCCGTGGTCAGCGCGCCGCCAAGGGTCTGGATGGAGAAAAACTCAACCGCAATGATGGCCGAGAGCACCTGGGCATAGGCCGACAGCTCGCTGCGGATCGGCTCCTCGAAGTATCCCGGCTCCATGGCATCGCAAAACAGAAAGCCAAACAGCTTGCTGTTGAACAGCAGCGGCTCGGTATAGCTGGAGGCATAACCCGCCTCCAGCACCTTGCGGCTGTGCTCTGACGCCGAGCCACGCAGGGCATCCAGATTGCCGAGCACCCGGGGCAGCTTGTGCTCCGCCAGATAACTCAGGGAGGGAACATCGCTCAGCTTCACCTCATACTGCACCAGTGGCGAAGGCCCCTCGGTGCTGTGGGCAAAGGTCTTGAGCTGATCGGTATGGGGATCGTAAATCGCGATGGCCACCCGACTCAGCTTGTCAAAGCGCTGCCTGAGCGTGGCATGTACGCTCTGCATTTTTTCGCCAAATGAACTTTCCATCGCCTTCTCCAACGGGACCCCGTGATGGAAGTATAGTGACTCCCTTTGACGCTCTCCCCGCCACAGCGTCAAAATTGACAGAAAAATCAACAAAGCAGCGTCCCCACAACAAGCCTGCACGGCAGAGGCAATAGCCCCACCAAGGGCGCGCCATCAGCGACTGTTGGTGCGGCCCAATCTTGCCTGGTCGGAGATATTGTTCGGTTCTGCCATGCTGGCTGTATAGTTTTTGGTTAACCATTCCGGTAAAATCCGCGCCCTTAAAGAAGAGCCACCTAAGAGTGATTGAGCGATGTCCAACACAAAACAGGCCCCCAAAGTAGGATTCGTCTCCTTGGGTTGCCCCAAAAACCTGGTCGATTCAGAACGCATCCTGACCCAGCTGCGTACCGAAGGGTACGATGTGGTGCCCAGCTATGACGATGCCGAGCTGGTCGTCGTCAACACCTGCGGCTTTATCGACAGCGCGGTGCAAGAGTCGCTGGAAGCGATCGGCGAAGCGCTGGCCGAAAACGGCAAGGTGATCGTCACCGGCTGCCTTGGCGCCAAAGAGAATCAGATCCGCGAGATCCACCCCAAGGTGCTCGAGATCACCGGCCCCCACGCCTATGAAGAGGTGCTGGGTCACGTCCACAAATATGTGGAGAAGCCGCAGCACAACCCCTTCACCAGTCTGGTACCAGCCCACGGCGTCAAGCTGACCCCGCGCCACTACGCCTATCTGAAGATTTCCGAAGGCTGCAACCACCGCTGCACCTTCTGCATCATCCCCTCCATGCGCGGGGATCTGGTGAGCCGCCCCATCGGCGACGTGCTGGCCGAAGCCAAGCGCCTGAAAGAGGCGGGCGTGAAGGAGCTGCTGGTGATCTCCCAGGACACCTCCGCCTACGGCGTCGATGTGAAGCACCGCACCGGTTTCTACGACGGCATGCCGGTCAAGACCAGCATGGTCGCCCTGTGCGAAGAGCTGGCCAAGCTCGACATCTGGGTGCGCCTGCACTACGTCTACCCCTACCCGCACGTGGATGACGTTATCCCGCTGATGCGCGATGGCAAGGTACTGCCCTACCTCGACATCCCGCTACAGCACGCCAGCCCGCGCATCCTGAAACTGATGAAGCGCCCGGGTACGGTCGAGCGCACCCTGGAGCGGATCCAGAAGTGGCGCGAGATCTGCCCGCAGATCACCCTGCGCTCCACCTTTATCGTCGGCTTCCCGGGCGAGACCGAGGAAGATTTCCAGATGCTGCTGGACTTTATCGACAAGGCGGAGCTGGATCGGGTCGGCTGCTTCAAATACAGCCCGGTCGAAGGGGCGCTGGCCAACGAGCTGCCGGATCCGGTACCGGAAGAGATTCAGGAAGAGCGCTTCCAGCGCTTTATGGAGCTGCAACAGCAGGTCTCCATCCGCAAGCTGGCCCGCAAAGTGGGTCAGGAGATGACCGTTATCATCGACGAAGTGGACGAAGAGGGCGCCACTGGCCGCTCCTTTGCCGATGCACCGGAGATCGATGGTCTGGTCTACCTCAACGGCGAAACCGGCCTCAAGCCGGGCGACATGGTCAAGGTGCGGATCGACGAATCCGACGAATATGACCTGTGGGCCAGCCTGATCAGCTAATTGAGGCTCTACCAGCCAAATGAAAAAAGCGCCTGCGGGCGCTTTTTTATTGGCTCAATGTCGCAGGCAAAACCGCTGACCTAGCTCAAATCATGGAGCGCCTTGCCAAGGGGCGCTGTGAGGCGCAAATCAGAGAAACGCACCGCCAGTCCCTGCCGCTCCGGTGTGCAGCACATCACCCCGATAAAGCAGCGCTCGCTTGGCGGAAACGGGGCGAGGCGCAGCAGCGGCCACACCTTGCCATCGGTGGAGTATTGCAAACGCAGGCAATCGGCCAGCCGGGTCAACCGCAGCCAGAAGCGGCGCGGATTACCGGGGAAAATGCCGGTGGCCCAGTCAGAGCGCGGATTGGTCAGCACGCTGCCGATCATCGGCTGATCGTCGTTGTACTCGATGCCAGCCTTGAGCCAGTGCGCGTCGTCTTGCAACAGCATCAGCCCCGCCTGATCGTAGAGGGTGGTGAACTCCCCCTCGACGCAGACCTGAAAGGTAAACTCACCCGCCACCTCGCAGCCATAGACATGGCCGCTGTGGCGCTCGAAGCCATACCAGGTGCTACGCCAAAAATCGGTCTGCTGGTCTGTCACCACCTGCAAACCGCCCTCTGTCTTGTGCCACTGGGCCGGTTCATTGAGCCAGCGCCATTCCATCCCTTCCATCATCCTGCTTTGCTCCCTTATCGCGCGTAATCCCGCACAAATGGGGCTCACCAACCCCTCGTCCGGTCACGGCAGGTTATGGCTGCGCCTCTGCGGAACCCATAAAAGGAGTCAATAGTGTCGCTATTGCCGTCCCGATACAAGGCTTGTGCGTTGCGCCATCAGTGCGCCCAAAAAGCGCGGGGGGCCTGATGGCCCCCCGCAAACACACCGGATGAGAAAATGCCTTACTTGGCGGCGCTATCCTTCACGCACTTCTGGACAAAGCTGTTCTTGGCCGCGCCAGCCAGCTTCTTGTCGGCCGCCGCCTTCTCGCACTTGGCCGCCGGATCCACTGCCGCGCCCGTCTTCACGCACTTCTGGATAAAACTGTTCTTGGCCGCACCGGCCAGCTTCTTGTCGGCGGCCGCCTTCTCGCACTCGCCGGTCGCGGCGCCAGCGGCATCTTTCACGCACTTGCCGACAAAGCTGGTCTTGGCGGCGCCGTTTAGCTTTTTGGCCGCAGCCTGCGCCTCGCACTGCAACTGGGCTGCGTCGTTGGCAAAGACCGGATTGGCCAGCAGCACGCTGCCGCAGAGCAGGCCGAACAGGATGGTACGCTTCATGGGTGATCTCCTCTCTATCTGGTGATGTGTTTGCATGGTCATATTTGCATGACGGTGTGTTGCAAATGGCTGTGATTGCAACAGCTGATTGTTGTCGCAGATCCCCCGCCTCGCCAGCTTGGGAGCGGAGCACAGGGCAACCATCGCCCGCACTATAGCGCCGATTGCCGGAGCTGGGTTGCCCCCAGCCAGCCCCTCCTCAGCGGCAAGCCAGCCACGTTATTCCAACCCACGCACGCCAACTCCAATAAAATCAAGGGTCATGGGAATCCCGCCTCCGGCCACATCCTTTTATTGAGCCAGCGCAAAAAATCAGTCATTACTGACACTTACGTCACTTTTTGACTGGTGCGACCAGATTCGATTGGCTTAACATAGCCATCTGGTGCCTATTCATCTGCGATGGGCTGCTGCCCCGCTGGTTAATGGAGCAATTTGGAAGCTGTAATCCACGGGCGGTAGCGTGGGATTTGGTGGCGTTACGCCTCACCCAATAATGTGGGTGTCCCAGATTTTACTCTTCTTATTAGAATATAAGAGCCTCCCTACCCCACACTTTATATTGGTAAAGATATGAAATTCAAAATTCTAGACAAGAAAAGTGAAAAGAACAGCACTTGTTTTCTATTGCGCTCATCGCTGGAAAACTATATATCACACATCCCTAATAATTATGACGATTATGAAATACAACGATCTATTGTAAATAACTCATACCTAGATAGACTTGTATACACCGTATTAAATAAAGGGCATATACCATCTATCACTCTCATAACAGATGAGAGCGCGGAAAGCATTGAAAATGGTTATGTTAGAGATTTTAAGATATTGGATGGTTTACAGCGAACACATAGATTAAAGGTTATTTTTGAGACCAAAAATCTTTTTTTGGAAAAGAAAGCATACATAACCAGTGATATTAGCGACTTTCAAATAAAAAGAATGTTTAGAAATGAATTATCTGAGATAGGCTCATCAGGAAACATTTTCATTGCAATAAAAGATTATTATGAGAAACATGGTGGCGATGAACTAAATAGTTGTTTTGTTGATAACTACCAGTGGTTTGAAATATGGAGTGGTTTATCACCGGATGATGAAGTAAGAAAGATGTTAGTACTAAATGCAGGACATAAACCTGTCAATATAAAACATCAACTTGAGTTATTATTCCAAAATCTATTACCAATTTTTGAGGGGGTTAAATCCGGCGATGTGAGAATTGTAAGGGAAAAAAACATATCAAGTGCCGAGTTTAGCAAAACACGTGAGGTTGGAATCTATCATTTCTCTCACTTAATATCCTCTCTAATCTCCTATATTGAATGCAAACCTATATCAACAAATACCAACTTCATTTCAAAAATACAAGATGATGAGACAAAGCTAGATGAGTTGTCCACGTTGTTCACATATTCATTCTTAGAGCTATTCATCCAATCAATATATAAATTAGACAAAGCGGCAGACGAATGTTTTAATGATATAGGTGTTCAATGGATAGGTAGAGAAGTATCATTGGTATCGGTCTTTGCTGCATTAGGAAAAAAATCAAAAACTGAGCAAGACTTGTCATTTTTAATTAATTCTCTCTGTGCAAACTTTCAGAAATTAAACCTAGAAGATTACGAGCGCTGCAGAAACAATGTTGATCTATCTAAAGTAAACATTGGAAATGTCAATAAGAAAAATATCTATGATGCTTTATCTGACTTTCTAGAAAGTAACATGGATAATCCTATTGATTGGGATCGTGTATTTTCAGGGGTATTCGAATGAAAAAAGTTGATGCCTTATACTGTCTCCTGCTAGAGGAGCTCCATCAGCTATGCGAGAACGTTGAGCAGATGGAAGCATATTGGAATTTGCTTGGGGATGAGGATAAGAACTTATTCGATGACCTAACAGAAAAGCTTTCCAAAGAAAAAAGGGAGCTAGCCAAATGTAAGAGAGAATTATCAATATATGATGATTACGATTTATTAAAACAACTAATTTCTGATTTTCATGATAAATTCCAAACCTATCCAGGTCTTAACTCATTCAAAATGGATTATATAATAACCATATCGGAAAATATTTTTCATAATAGCTCAGTAATCCCGGATGAGAATGTTGCATTAGAACTTTGGCATACTGAGACGCAGCAGAATTTCAATATATCCGCCTATATATCCAATGTATTAGATATAGAGAAAACAGTTGCTTGGTTCTCCCCCTCTTCAAAAGAGTCAGTTAATGAATTAGTCAATACTAATACAAATATTGAGTGTTGGTACTCATTACTGATGGCAGCCGCGAGCATTGATTTTATTAATTCACAGCAATTGCTGTTTTATTCAAAAAGACATCATGACAACGGCGTTACCAAGGAAAACATTTTAGCCTTATTAAAAATTCACATGGCTTCATCTGGACTTGAGATAATACCCTCGCCAATTTATTCAAAAAAACCATCTAACTCTTCATTGAATCTATATTGTCCAAGTCAAAAATACCTCCAATTTATGGATGTAATAGGTATACTAGGCGAATACAATAATAGGAGTGATGTTCTATCGAAATATCTTTCAATATTCCATGTAATAGAAAACTTTATGTTCAAGGAGCCAATAGTCAGCCTTGAAAGATCTACACCTGGCTCGATGTTTTCAATAAGAGACTTCAAGCGACTTTATAAGTCTGTCGATGTTGATGAATCAAGAGCATTGAACAAGTTATTTAAACGTGTATTTAACATGCGATTTGGAAATAATACTTTCAAAGTATATTCTCATCAACTGTGGGTAGATTTTTTAACACATAACCATGCGAATCAAGGCGAAATTGATAACTTTTTAAGATCACTAACAATTAAAGATATGAATGCTATTACAGAAGGAAGCTTCTGTGATTTTATATCAAGAGTCACATATCAAACTAGATGTTCGATAGTTCATAATAAAGAAACTGAACTTCATATATCCAGTCAGAATTACCCTCTCGGCTGCAAGCTAATTTTGGAAGAGTTTTTGCTGGTTTTTTTAGAGGAAATGATTTTTTTACTAATAAGCACAGAAAATGATATTGTATGGTATTCTTCAAATACCGTAAGGTTGTGGGCGTAGTATTTCTTACCCCAATTTAATTAAAAAATCTCAAAACATGTTTAAAACCAATCTATCTATGTAAAAAAATCCCCCGTTTACCGGGGGATTTTTATTTCTATCGATTATCTCAGCTCAGCAGCTTAACCCACCAAAAACGCCCTTAACCGGGCAAACTCCGCAGGCAAATTAACAGAGAGCAGCGGCAGTTCGGCGTGTTTGGCGAGCGGGCCGGGCAGCGGCACATCGAGATTCAGGATCTCGTCCACCGACTCCTTGAACTTGGCTGGATGGGCGGTGCAGAGGAACACCCCCACTTCGTCCTCGGCCAGCTGTTCCCCCAGCAGATCCCAGGCAATGGCGCCGTGAGGCTCGCAGAGGTAATCCTGCTGGTGCAAACACTTAAGGGCATCGCGAGTCTGGGCGTCGTTACGCATGCCAGAACCCAGGGTCTCCAGCGCCCAACCCTTGCGACGGCAGAGCTCTTCCACTCGCGGCCAGTTGTTGGGGCGGCTCACATCCATGGCGTTCGACAGGGTTGCCACTGTCTGGTGCGGCTCCCACTGACCGGTTTTCAGGTAGCGCGGCACGGTATCGTTGGCGTTGGTGGCGGCGATAAAGCGCTTCACCGGCAGCCCCAGCGCCTTGGCAATCAAGCCTGCGGTGAGGTTGCCAAAGTTGCCGGACGGCACGCTGATCACCGCCTTGGCGCGGGAGGCTTTGGGCAACTGGGCCACCGCTTCGAAGTAGTAGCAAACCTGCGCCAACAGACGGCTGATATTGATGGAGTTGGCGGAGTTGAGGCCAATGGCCTTTTTCAGCGCCTCGTCGTCAAAGGCCTGTTTTACCAGCGCCTGACAGGCATCGAAGTCGCCGTCGATGGCGATGGTGCGGATATTGCCGCCGAGGGTGCAGAAGAGCTTCTCCTGCAAGGGGCTTATCTTGCCCTTGGGATAGAGGATCACCACCTCGATCCCCTCCAGCCCGTAGAAGGCGTGGGCCACGGCGGCGCCGGTATCGCCGGAGGTGGCGGTGAGGATGGTGATCTTGTCACTCTTTTCGGCAGAGACGGTTCTAAACGCCGCGAGGCACTGGGCCATAAAGCGGCCGCCGAAATCCTTGAACGCCAGAGTCGGGCCGTGGAACAGTTCGAGGGCATAGGTGTTGTCCTTGAGCTTCACCAGCGGCGCCGGGAAGGTGAAGGCGGCGTTGACAAGCTCGCTCACCTTGGCGGCGGGCACTTCGTCCCCCAGCAGGTGGCTCAGGATGCGGGCAGAGCGTTCGGCCAGCGGCAGATCCAGCAGGGCATCCACATCGGCGAGCGGTTCGAGTTGTTCGGGGAAGAAGAGCCCCTGTTCGCGACCCAAGCCCTGACGCACCGCCTGCGCGAAGCTCACCTGTTCGCTGTTGTCCTTGATGTTGTAGAGATTCATAGCTCGCTTCCTGTTACCCGTGCCCCGGCCATGTCCAGTTTGCAGACCCGGGCAAATCCATCTTCGTTCTGCACGAAATGTGCTTCCATCCAATCCTTCATCCGCTCGGCCTGCGCCAGATCCTTCATCACCACAAACACGGTGGGGCCGGAGCCGGAGATGCCGGTGGCCAGCGCCCCGTTCTGGGCCGCCTGCGCCCGCACCTCGGCAAAGCCTTCGATCAGCGCCGCGCGGTAGGGCTCGGCAATCACGTCTTTCAAGACGCTCGCCGCCAGCCCCTCCTGCCCGGTGTAGCTGGCGTGGACAAAGGCAGCCAGGCGACGGCCATAGGTGAGGCAATCCTGACGGCGATATTGGGCCGGCAAAATGGCGCGGGCAGCAGCGGTCGAAACCACGGTACCCGGGTAGCAGACCACCCAGTACCACTGATCGAACACCGGAATACCCTGACTGATAACGCCGTGCTCTTCCAGCACCAGCTGCATGCCGCCCAGATAGCAGGGGGCCACGTTGTCGTAGTGAACGGAGCCGGAGATTTTGCCTTCCATCTCCCCCATCAGCAGCAGCAGGTCGTGTTCATTGAGCGGCGCGCCGTGAAAGGCGTTGAGGCCCTCCAGCGCCGCCACCACGCTGCAAGCGCTGGAGCCCAAACCCGAGCCGACCGGCAGGTTCTTCTCCAGCACCATTTCGAGCGGCTTGAGGCCAAGGCCGCGCTTCTCCAGCGCCTCGCCATAGGCGACCCAGCAGTCGTAGAGGATATTCTTTTTCGGATCGTCCGGCAGCTTGTGGGCGTAGCGGCCCACGGCAGAGAGGGCGAACGGCACATCTGCCCCTTTCACCTGCACCCGATCGCCGAGCAGGGAACCATCAACGGGGGCGAGCGCCGCCCCCAGTACATCGAATCCCACGCTCAGGTTGGCGCTGGAGGCAGGCGCGTAGGCGACCACGCTTCTGTCATTACCCATGGCGCCTTCCGCCATATAGGGGTTCATCTCTGAACTCATGCTTATAGCTCCTGCTTCCAGTTCTGGGTGCGCAGCACGTCGGCAAAGACGCCCGCCGCGGTCACTTCGGTACCGGCGCCATAGCCGCGCAGCACCAGCGGGATCGGCTGGTAGTAGGTGGAGAAGAAGGCGAGTGCGTTCTCCCCGTCTTTGACCTTGAACAGCGGCTCGTCGGCGCCGACCGCCTTGATGGCGACCTTGCACTTGCCACCTTCGATGGAGCCCACATAGCGCAGCACCTTGCCCTGAGCTTGCGCGGCTGCGAACTGGTCGCGGAACCAGCCGTCAGCCTCCGGCAGGCGAGCCATAAAGGCTTCTACATCGCCGCTGGCGTCAAAGCCCGGCGGCAGCGCCTGCTCCACTTCCACATCGGAGAGCTCCAGCGCCATGCCGGCTTCACGAGCCAGAATGAGCAGCTTGCGCGCCACATCCATACCGTTGAGATCATCGCGGGGATCCGGCTCGGTAAAGCCGTTGCTGCGGGCGATTTTGGTCGCCTCGGAGAAGGCCATCCCCTCGTCCAGCTTGCCGAAGATAAAGGAGAGGGAACCGGAGAGAATGCCATCGAAGGCACGCAGCTTGTCACCGGCCTTGATAAGGTTCTGCAGGTTCTCGATAACCGGCAGGCCCGCACCGACGTTGGTCTCGTACAGGAACTTGCGGCGAGTCTGGCGGGCAGTGCGGCGCAGCGCCTTGTAGTAATCGAGCGAGCCGGTGTTGGCCTTCTTGTTCGGGGTAACCACATGGAAACCGGCGGCGAGGAAGTCGGCATACTGGACGGCTACTGCCTCGGAGGAGGTGCAGTCAACGATCACCGGGTTGATGATGTGGCTATCTTCCACCAGCTTTTTCACCCCTTCCAGCGAGAAGCTGTCGCGGGCTTCCACCAGCTGTTCGCGCCAGTTGGCGAGGTTCAAGCCATCCTTGTTGACCGCCATCTGGCGGCTGTTGGCGATGCCGACCACGCGAAGGCCAGTGCCCTGCTCGGCCAGTACCGGCTGCTGGCGGGCAATCTGATCCACCAGCGCGGCACCGACGCCGCCGACCCCGACCACAAAGAGATCGATAAACTGCTGGCTGCCAAAGAAGTTCTGGTGGCACGCCTTGATGGCTTCCGCCACCTTGCGATCCCGCACCACCGCGGAGATGGAGCGCTCGCTCGACCCCTGCGCGATGGCGACGATATTGATGGAGGCTTGTGCCAGCGAGGTGAAGAAGCGGGCCGCCATCCCCTTGCTGGTGCGCATTCCGTCACCGATGAGGGAGATGATCGCCAGATCGCTGATGATATCCAGCGGCTCCAGCAGCTGGTTTTTGAATTCGAGCTCGAACTCGCGCTCCAGCACCTTGCGAGTCTTATCCTGGTCGTAGCTGTGGATACAGAAGCTGACGCTGTACTCGGAAGATGACTGGGTGATCAGCACGATACTGACCCCGGCGCGGGAGACGGCTGAGAAGATACGACCGGCCATGCCGACCATCCCCTTCATGCCGGGGCCGGAGACGTTGAACATGCACATGCCGGAGAGATCCGAGATGGCCTTCACTTTCAGGTCATCATCGCCGCTCTCGGGACCAATCAGGGTGCCCGGCCCTTGCGGGTTGAAGCTGTTCTTGATGAGGCAGGGAATATGGAACTGGGCCACCGGCGCGATGGTTTTCGGGTGCAGCACCTTGGCGCCGAAGTAGGAGAGCTCCATCGCCTCCTTGTAGGAGAGGGTTTTCAGCAGGTAGGCATCCGGTACCAGACGGGGGTCACAGCTGTAGCAGCCTTCGACGTCAGTCCAGATCTCGCAGCACTCGGCATCGACACAGGCGGCCAATACGGCTGCGGAGTAGTCGGAGCCGTTACGACCCAGCAGCACGGTCTCACCCTTGTCGCTGCCACCGGTAAAGCCCGGCATCAGGTAGAGGCAATCGCTACGCAGACCCTTGGCGGCAAAGCGCAGGCGGGAGGCTTCGATATCGACATGGGCTTCCAGATAGCCGCCGTCGGTGACCAGCAGCTCTTCCGGTACGATCAGCTCCAGATCCAGACCGCGCACCCGCAGCAGCTCGTGCATAAAGGCGATGGAGAGGTTCTCGCCACGGCTCAGAATGCGCGCCTGCACGTTGTCCGGGCAGAGGCCCAGCAGACGGATGCCCTGCATCAGCCGCTCCACCTGATCCAGCTCGGCGGTGAGACGGGCCAGCAGCGCCTTGTCATCGAGCGCCGGATAGGCCGCCTTCAACCCGGCCAGCAGGCGGGAGAAGATGCCGTTGACTTCAAACAGGGTGGAACTGGCATCCATGCCGCGACTGGTCTGTTCCACCAGCGCCACCAGATGATTGGTCACCTTGGCAGGTGCAGACAGCACCAGGGCTACCTGAGATTGGCCGTGGGTGTTGACCGCGATATCGGCCACCCGTAAAAAACGCTCTGCATCGGCCAGTGAAGACCCGCCAAATTTCAACACTCTCATCGCTTTCTCTCCCTGTAAATCTATGAAATTCAATCTAAAAACCAATCCAACAAAAAGGCCCGTACTGGGTGGGTACGGGCCTTTTCTGATTTCTGTGCTTGTTCGTCAGCGCATCAACCGGCCCCAGTGCCACCTGTGGTGGTACCGGTAATAATGGTGGTGGTGATGACGTTGGTGAATAACTGCATGACGAACACTCGTTGACGAAGCTGGCTTTTAGCAATACCGCGGCGGGCGATAGGCTGTCAACTTAAACCTCTTTGCCAAGTTTGCGCGCAAGGTCTTTGCAGAGCAGGTGGAGCATGTTCAAATCCCGCTGCGGCAGCATGGGTACCCGGTCCATCACCCACTGATGCAGTTTTTCATCCTGCGAAACTCCGAGTTCACCCAGCAATTCTGCTGTTTTGCATTTAAGCACCCGAACCTGCCCGGCGTTATCAAAATTTTCTGCTACTGCCGCGCCGCCGTCGGCATTGAGCTCATCCATCAGCTGACTCATCTCGTAGGCGTAGAGCATGATCGCCTGCCCCAGATTGAGGGAGGGGTAGCTCACCTTGAGGGGCAGATAGCTGATGAGATCGACCTCGGCCAGCTGCTCGTTGGAGAGTCCCGACTCCTCGCAGCCAAAGACGATGGCCACCTTGTTGAGTGAAGGTTTGCTGCGGATCTGCTCGCGGATCTCCCCCGGGGTGAGGTAGTGCTGGTAGCGACCGCGCTCACGGGCAGTGGTGGCGATCACCAGATCCATGTCCGCCAGCGCCTCGGGCAAAGTCTCGAACGCCTCGGCCTGAGCCAGGATCTCCTGGGCGCCGTGGGCCACCCAGCTCGCCTCCTCTTCTTCGTGTACCCGGCTAGCCACCAGTCGCATGGCATCGAATCCCATGGTTTTCATGGCGCGGGCAGCCGCCCCCACGTTCGCAGGTCGGGCAGGTGCCACCAGGACAAAATAGAGCTTCATCGGGTTTCCTCACAGGCCGGACGGCCTCTCAAACAGACAGCAAACAGTCGCTAAACCATCACCAAAACAGGGGCGCAATCTACCGTTTATCCCCGAAAATTGCCACTTGAACAGACGTTTGAATGTTGCGATAGTGGCCTGACGTGTGAACAAATTACACCCAATCCTTCGCGCTATCGGCCCGACAGATCACAAGGAAGAGAGAGATGCAGCAGCCATTGGAACAGGCCGTCGCCGAGACCATCTTGCAACGGTTCGAGTCGTTTTACAGCCGGTTTCTCGAGATAACCCAGGGCAGCAAGAGCCGCTTCGAGAACAGTGACTGGCTGGGGGTGCAGCTCGCCGGGCGCGAGCGTATTCGCCTCTATGACCACCATGTGGGGGCCACCGCCAGCTCCATCCGCCAGATGATGGGGGAGCACCACGCCACCCAGGAGCTGCTCAAGCGGGTCAAGAGCGCCTTCAGCGATCTGCTGCCCCGTTGTGACAACTTCGAGGTGGCGGAGTCCTTCTTCAACTCCGTCTATCGCCGGATCTTTCGCCATCGCAATATCCGCGACGAAAACCTCTATATCCACCCCTTTGTCAGCCGTGGCGAAAAACCGGACCTGAGCGCCCTGCTGCGCATCTATCGCACCGATCTGGCCCACCTGCCGCAGACCCTGAGCCAGCTTTTGGGGGATTACAGCTTCACCCTCCCCTACGAGGACAAGCAGCGGGATATTGTCGACATCCACCGCCATCTTGCGGAGAACGGCCCACAAATACTCCATGATGAACCGTTTGCCATCGAACTCTTGAAAGAGGTGTTCTACCGCAACAAAGGGGCCTATCTGGTGGGGCTGATCCGGGCCCGGGATCAGGTCTTCCCCTTTATCCTGCCCCTGCTCAGCACCGGCCACAGCATCTATGTGGACACGGTGATCTTCGAGCCGGATCTCGCCTCCATCGTGTTTGGCTTCGCCCGCGCCTACTTTATGGTCTATGCCCGTGAACCGGCGCTGTTTGTCGCCTTCCTGCGCCAGATCATGCCCCACAAGCCCGATTACGAGATCTACAACGCCATCGGCTGCCAAAAGCACGGCAAGACCGAGCTCTATCGTCACTACCGCCATCATCTGGCCCAGAGTCGGGATCAGTTCATCATTGCGCCGGGCATCAAGGGGATGGTGATGAGCGTGTTTACCCTCCCCTCCTACGATGTGGTGTTCAAGGTGATAAAAGACGAGTTCACGCCCCCCAAGGATGTGAGCCACGAGCAGGTGAAGGCGAAATACCGGCTGGTAAAACAGCACGACCGGGTTGGCCGCATGGCCGATACCCAGGAGTTCACCAACTTCGAGTTTCCGCTGGACCGAATCTCGCCCGAACTCCTTGCCGAACTCAAGACGGTGGCCCCCTCGGCACTCACCATCAGCGACGACAAGCTGGTGATCAAGCACCTCTACACCGAGCGCAAGATGATCCCGCTCAACCTCTATCTGGACAAGGCGGACGAGCAGCAGACCCGCCTCGCGCTGGAGGAGTACGGCAACGCCATCAAGCAGCTGGCGGCGGCCAACATCTTCCCGGGGGACATGCTGTTCAAGAACTTTGGCGTCACCCGCCACGGCCGGGTGGTCTTCTACGACTACGACGAGATCTGCTACATGACGGAGTGCAACTTCCGCCAGATCCCGCCGCCTCGCTACCCCGAGGATGAGTGGAGCGCCGAGCCCTGGTACTCGGTGGCCCCCAACGACATCTTCCCCGAGGAGTTCGCCACCTTCCTGCTGCAAAAGCCACAGGTGCGCGAGATCATGCTGCAACTGCACAAGGAGATGTTCGACGCCAACTACTGGAAGATGCTGCAGAGCAACATCAAGGTGGGGGTGTTCGAGGATGTCTATCCCTACCGGCGCAAGAAGCGCTTCAAGTACCAGCGCGGCGGCTGATCCCGCAGCGCCCGCCCACATCGCAGCAACGAAAACGGGGTGGCCCAAGCTACCCCGTTTTGCTATCCGCTTTGAGGCCTTAACTGCCGCGACGGCGGATCACCCCCTCCTGCATGGTGCTCGCCACCAGCACTCCATCACGGGTAAAGAACTGGCCGCGCACCAGACCGCGACCGCTGCTGGCGCTCGGGCTGTCTACCACGTAGAGCAGCCAGTCGTCGAAGCGGAAATCCCGGTGGAACCACATGGAGTGATCGATGGTGGCCACCTGCATATCCGGCTCCCAGTACGACACCCCGTGCGGCTGCAGCGAGGTGAGCAGGAAGTTGAAGTCGGAGGCGTAGGCCAGCAGGTATTTGTGCACCCGCAGATCGTCCGGCATCTGACCGTTAGCCTTGAACCAGACGTGACGCACCGGATCCTGCACCGTCGGCCGAATAGGGTCGACCAAGGTCACCGGACGCATCTCGATGGGCTGCTCGCAGAGGATCTTGTCCCGCAGGGAGGCCGGGATCAGGTTCTCGTAGGGGCGCACCAGCTCCAGCTCGCTCTTGAGCTCCTCCGGCGGGGTGATGCCGGTGGGCATCTGCGCCTGATGCTCGAAACCATCAGCCGGCACCTGAAACGAGGCGTTGAGATAGAAGATGGGCTTGCCGCCCTGAATCGCCTTGACCCGGCGGGTGGAGACGGTCTGGCCGTCACGGATATTCTCCACGTCATAGACGATGGGACGGGTCACATCCCCCGGACGCAGGAAGTAGGAGTGAAAACTGTGAACCTGACGGCCGGTCTCGACCGTCTGCTTGGCAGCTGACAAGGCCTGCCCCATTACCTGTCCGCCAAACACGGCCCGCAGACCGAGATCCTGGCTCTGGCCCCGAAACAGGCCCTCCTCGATTTTTTCCAGCGCCAGCAACGCCAGCAGCTCATCAAGTACCTTGCTCATCGTTCACTCCTCTATCAGAGCCGCACAGGCTAACAAGCTCACCGGAGCAGAGCAACCGCAGCGGCGAGTCTGCGGGCAAACAGACGACAGAAATTCCCCTCAACGTCTCACCAACCCCCCTTTTACCAGCCAGGGGGGTTGATACAAAAAGGCCCGCACCATCTGGTGCGGGCCTTTGCTTGGCCGACTGTGCGCTATTTGACGGCGCGCAGTTCACAACGGGCTATCGGCTTACTTGCTGCCGGTGCCGGAGTTGCGGGTAGAGGCTTGCGGCTTGCGACGGGCGGTGGTGGCGCGGGCGCGCGGCTCTTTGCCCTGCATCTCTTTGTGACGCTGCACGGCGCGACGGATCTGGGCGGCCTGCTTGTGACGGCTGGTTTTGCCATCCTGCTGCAGATCGACCTTGGATTCGGTCTCCGGCGGCAGGTTGACCAGACCGCGCAGGTAGTTCACTTCTGGCAGTTTCAGCTCTTGCCAGCCGCCGCGCGGGATGCCGCGGTCCAGCTTGACATCACCGTAGCGGATCCGCATCAGGCGGCTCACCTGCACTTCCTGGGATTCCCACAGGCGGCGCACTTCACGGTTGCGACCTTCGGTCAGGGTGACGTTGAACCACTGGTTCAGCCCCTCACCGCCAGCCGGTTTGATCTTGTTGAACTTGGCGGTGCCATCTTCCAGCTGCACGCCCTTGCGCAGACGCTGCAACATGGCTTCGGTGATCTCGCCAAAGACACGTACCGCGTATTCCCGCTCCACTTCGTGGCTCGGGTGCATCAGGCGGTTGGCCAGCTCACCGTCGGTGGTGAACAGCAGCAGACCGGAGGTGTTGACGTCGAGGCGGCCGACCGCGATCCAGCGGGCACCTTCCATCTTGGGCAGACGATCAAACACGGTGGGACGACCTTCCGGATCGTGACGGGTACACATCTCCCCTTCCGGCTTGTGGTAAGCCAGTACGCGGCAGATCACTTCCTCTGCGGCACGGGTCTTGACCTGGTGACCATCCACCCGGATCACGGCGTTCACTTCGACGCGATCCCCCAGTGTGGCGACCTTGCCATCCACACTGACCCGACCTGCGGTGATCAGGGCCTCCATCTCACGACGGGAGCCGTGACCCGCGCGGGCCAACACTTTTTGCAGTTTTTCACTCATCGGGGTTACCTGATTGTTGATCGCTGCCCACTGGTGAAAGGGGCAACGGGGTTAACTGTAACAAACGCCGGTTGGAGCACTCGCCACAGTTGAAAAATGTATATCTCGGTGAAATCGGTACACTTGGGCGCCATTCACCGGGCATCGCTCTCCCCGTCCACCGCAGAGGGCAACAGGGGTTGCAGCTCAGGATCCAGCTCGGGGAGCTGCTCCAGACTCTGCAGATTAAAGTAATCCAGAAACTCTCTGGTGGTGGCGAGCAGCTCGGGGCGACCGGCCACCTCTTTGTGGCCGATGCTGCGCACCCAGCCACGCTCTTTCAGGGTATTCACTATCTGGCTCGACACCGCCACCCCGCGGATCGCTTCGATCTCGGCCCGGGTGATGGGTTGGCGATAGGCGATCAGGGTCAGTGTCTCCATCACGGCGCGGGAATAACGCGGCGCCCGCTCGCTCCAGAGCCGCGAGAGCTCTTCGGCATACTCCTGACGCGCCTGAAAGCGCCAGCCGGAGGCGACCTCTTTGAGCTCGACGCCTCGCGAGCTGTAATCTTGCCTGATCTCGGCCAACAGCAGCTGAACATAGCGACTGGTCACCGGATAATCGGCCAGCACGCTGCTTTTCAGCTCGCTGACATTGAGCGGACGACCGGCCACGAACAGCGCCGCTTCGATCAAGGTCTTGAGTCGTTCAGTGGGCAGCGCCACGGTTGCCCTCCTCGCTCTGCTCGGCCAATGCGAAATGAATTGGTCCCAGCGGTTCTGCCTGCAGGATCCAGATCAGTTGCTCCTTGCACAGCTCCAGCAGGGCCAGAAACGTCACCAGTACCCCCATGCGCCCCTCTTCGGCGCGCAGCACCTGCTCAAGGCGCAGGGTCTGCCCCAGCGTGAGCATGGCAAGGATCTCCGCCATGCGTACCCGGGTCGGGATCTGTTCGCGGCGGATCTGGTGATGTTCGAAATGAGTCGCGCGTTTTACCACACTTTGCATGTAAAGGGCGAGCTCAACCAGCGAAACATCGGGCGCAAGTGGCTTGAGGGCACCAAAATCGGGGGGCAAGGCAGCGGCGATATAAATCTCCCGCTCTACCCGTGGCAGCTCATTGACCCTCTCCGCCCCTACCTTGTAACGCTCGTACTCCTGCAGGCGGCGAATAAGCGTCACCCGCGGGTCTTCCCCCTCATCTTCATCCTCCAGCTCCGGCGCCTTCGGCAGCAGCAGGCGGGATTTGATCTCCGCCAGCCAGGCCGCCATCAGCAGATATTCGGCTGCCAGCTCAAGATTAAGCCCCTGCATCAGCTCCACGTACTCCATGTACTGGGCGGTGATCTGCAGGATCGGCAGGTTGAGGATATCGAGCTGCTGGCGCCGGATGAGGTAGAGCAGCAGATCGAGCGGCCCCTCGAAGGTATCGAGGAACACCTCCAGCGCATCGGGCGGGATGAACAGGTCCTGGGGCAGCTCGTGATAGGGCTGCCCCAGGACTTTCGCGATGGGTAGTGCGGCGCCAGTCTCCGCCTCGGCGGAAGGAACTGTCACCGGTTCAGCGACATCACTCAAACGGGGTCGGGTCTCCGGCACCGCGACGACGCAATACCGGCTCGTCGTCAGAGAAATCGACCACGGTCGTGGGCTGCTCGCCCAGATAGCCGCCGTTGACCACCAGATCGATCTGCTTGCCCAGCTTGTCGAAGATCTCTTCCGGGTCAAACTCAGCCATCTCTGACTCCGGCAGGATCAATGTGGTGGAGAGCAGCGGCTCGCCGAGGGCTTCCAAGAGTGCCTGGGCAATCTTGTTGTCCGGCACCCGGATACCGATGCTCTTCTTCTTCTCGTTCATCAGGCGGCGCGGCACCTCTTTGGTTGCCTTGAAGATGAAGGTGTAGGCGCCCGGGGTGTTGTTCTTGATTAGGCGAAACGCGCTGTTGTCGACTTTGGCGTAGGTGGAGATCTCGGAGAGATCGCGGCACACCAGGGTGAAATCGTGGTTGGCGTCGAGGCGACGGATGCGGCAGATGCGCTCCAGCGCGCCCTTGTCACCCATCTGGCAACCCAGCGCATAACCGGAGTCGGTCGGATAGACGATGACGCCGCCGTTCTGGATGATCTGTACCGCCTGACCGATCAGACGGGCCTGGGGGTTTTCCGGATGTACGTAAAAATGCTGACTCATAGCTTGTTCTCGCAATGGGGGCAGCAATACCTGCCCGCTCGTATGGTCACGGGTCAAAGACCCATGACACTACCTTAACCTGTTTGTGGCCGCTTCGCTGATGCCGTTACCGGCTTGCCAGCAGCTCTGCATGTTGCTCGGTGGTGAGCCCAAAGTGACCGGGATAGGCCAGCCACACTATGGGAATCCCCTCTTGCCCGGTTTGTTCCCTATTTCGCTTGCGCCGTTAGCGACTCGCCAGCAGCTCGGCATGCTGTTCGGTGGTGAGCCCAAAGTGACCGGGATAGGCCAACCAGACCGGCATCCCCTCTTTGGGCAGCCAGAGGTGGCGGCCCAGCTCGGTCCAGTTGGAGGGGAAGTGAAAATCCGATCCCACCGAGATATAGAGGTCGTGATCCTTGGCCCACTGGCCCAGATTGGCCCGCTCCTGCGGGCTCTGCTGAGGCAATGAGACCTCCATGGCATCGCCACCGGCCGCCTTGAAAGCCACCAGCAGCCGCTTGATCCACTTGGCGGTGAGATCGTAACGGCTGGGGTGGGCCAGCACCGCCAGCCCACCAGCGGCGTGAATGGCGGTGATGGCTTCACTCATCTCGGGCCACTCGGCCGGGGCATACCCTTTATTGCCACGGCTCAGGTACTTTTTGAATACCTTCTGCATGTTGTCGGCCACCCCGCGCGCCACCAGCACCCGGGCAAAGTGGGCGCGGGTCACGGCAGCATCACCGGCGAGCGCCTTGGCCTCTTCATAGGTGCCAGGAATGAGGCACTTCTCAAGACGACGCCCGATTTCCAGCGCGCGCGCCTCACGGCGTGCCAACTGACCGGCCAGAAAATCCAACAGCTGCGGATTTTTTTCATCCACCCCCAGCGCCACGATATGAATTTCGTGATGCTCCCAGCCGGTGGAGATCTCGACCCCGCTCACCAGTCGCAGCGGCAGTTGCTCGGCTTCGATAGTGCGACGCACCTCATCAAGCCCGGCGAGGGTGTCGTGGTCAGTAACTGCTAACACTTCGACCTGTTTTTCGGCGGCGCGGCGCACCAGTTCGGCTGGGCTCAGCACCCCGTCGGAGGCAGTGGTATGGCAGTGAAGATCGAATCTCATCAGGTTATTCCGCTCTCGTGGTCAGGTCACCATTCATGGCAAATCGGTGAAAGAAGGCTAAAAAGCGACTTGACTTGGCCGCGGCTTTATCGTTTTCTGTAGGCACTTCATTGCAAACATCTTTTTACAGGACTTTATCATGCAAACGACTTCCATCCTGACCATCTGGTGGTGGCACACTCCCTGACATGCGGGCGTGTGGTCGTTGCTGTACCTGTAATCTGACAGCAAATTAAGAACCCAAAGAAAAAGCCCGCTGACCCCAGCGGGCTTTTTTATTATCCGGCAAATGGACCTGTGATGAAACCGAGAATTCAGACAAGCAAGCTGACCTGGCGATGGCGCCCCTGAACCAGCCACCCCGGCCCCATTAAATTTTCAAGGAATTCAACGTCATGAACATCGGTAACACGCATCACACGCAAGGGAACGCACTATGACAGCCACACATCGCCTTCCTCTGGGTGAATTCGATACCCTCAAGCTCAACGTCCCCTATGTGGCCGATCCGCTGGCGCTCTATACCCGCCTCTGTCAGGGCCGCCCCAACAACCTGCTGCTGGAATCGGTGGAGATCGACTCCAAGGCGGGCAAACAGAGCCTGCTGCTGGTAGACGCCTGCCTGCGCATCGAGTGCCGTGGTCGCACCGTGCGGGTTCGCAGCCTGAACGATAACGGCGCCCAGTTACAAAGCCTGCTGGCCGAGCGCTTGCCTGTGGTGGTGGCTCGTTCGCTTGTAGATGACGAGCTGCAGCTCGATTTCCCGGCCTCCGATCGGGAGCTGGACGAAGATTCCCGCCTCAAGGGGAGCAGCGTGCTGGACGTGCTGCGCACCCTGCAGCGGGAGCTTGATTGCCAGCTCGGCAAAGAGGCCCTCTTTATGGCGGGCAGCTTTGCCTACGACCTCATCGCCTCTTTTGAAGATCTGCCCGAAGTGCCACAGGGGAGCAACGACTGCCCCGACTACTGCTTCTATGTGGCCGAAACCCTGATCACCATCGACCATATCGAGCGCACCACTCAACTGCTGGCCTGCATCTTCGGCGGCGACAGCGACGAGAGCCTGGTGGAAGACAGATACACCCGCCTGACCGAACGGCTCACCGACTTTAAACAGATTTGCCAGCAACCTCTAAGCGCCGAGCTGACCACCCAGCCCCTGACCGGTGGCATGAGCGTGGACAAGAGCGACAAGCAGTTCTGCGCCGAGGTGGAGAAGCTCAAGGGCTTTATCCGCCGTGGCGACATCTTCCAGGTGGTGCCGTCCCGCTGTTTCTCCCTGCCCTGCCCCAGCCCCTTGGCCGCCTACCGCCGCCTCAAGCAGACCAATCCCAGCCCCTACATGTTCTACGTGCAGGATGAGGGCTTCACCCTGTTTGGCGCCTCGCCGGAGAGCGCGGTGAAATTCTGCGCCGCCAGCCGCGACGTGGAGATGTACCCCATCGCCGGTACCCGCCGCCGCGGCTTCAACCCCGATGGCAGCATCAACCGGGATCTCGATGGCCGCATCGAGCTGGAGCTGCGTCAGGACGAGAAAGAGGTGGCCGAGCACCTGATGCTGGTAGATCTGGGCCGCAACGACATCGCCCGCATCTCGGAACCGGGTACCCGTTACGTCAAGGAGCTGCTGAAAGTGGATCGCTACAGCCACGTGATGCACCTGGTCTCCAAGGTGGTCGGCACCTTGCGCTCCGATCTTGACGCCCTGCACGCCTATCAGGCCTGCATGAACATGGGCACCCTCACCGGCGCACCGAAGATCCGCGCCAGCGAGCTTATTCGCATGGTGGAAGGCAAGCGCCGCGGCAGCTACGGCGGCGCGGTTGGCTATATCAACGGCGCAGGCGAGATGGATACCTGCATCGTCATCCGCTCGGCGTTTGTCAAAGATGGCATAGCCCATGTGCAGGCCGGTGCCGGGGTGGTCTATGACTCCAAGCCGCAAGCCGAAGCGGACGAGACCCGTGCCAAGGCGGCCGCCGTGCTAGCTGCCATCGCTGCCAGCCATGGCACCTCTCTGCAAGCCCTGAGCGCCCAGCAGGAGCAACATAAGG
This sequence comes from Aeromonas sp. S11(2024), assembly GCF_041402345.1. NCBI lineage: Bacteria > Pseudomonadati > Pseudomonadota > Gammaproteobacteria > Aeromonadales > Aeromonadaceae > Aeromonas > Aeromonas sp. S11(2024). The sequence continues at coordinate 60,669 of NZ_JBGLRC010000014.1, forward strand.
ACGTGAGCCAATGAGTACCGGATCAACAGCCACTAACATCTTCCTGCTCGACAACTTCGATTCATTTACTTACAACCTCGTTGATCAGTTCCGCTCCCTCGGTTATCCGGTGCGGATCTACCGCAACAGCCTGCCGGCCAGCCGCATCATGAGCGAGATCGCAGCCTGTGAAGGGGACGCCGTGCTGGTGCTCTCGCCGGGGCCGGGCGCCCCCCACGAGGCGGGTTGCCTCATCGACCTTATCAAGCTGGCTCGTGGTCAGGTGCCCATCCTCGGTATCTGTCTCGGCCATCAGGCTCTGTGCGAAGCCTACGGCGGCACCGTCGGCGCGGCAGGCGAGATCGTCCACGGCAAGCGTTCGCTGATTGAGCACAATGGCCACGGCGCCTTCGCCGGTCTGCCGAGCCCGCTGCCGGTAGCCCGCTACCACTCGCTAGTCGCTACCTATGTACCGGAAGAGCTGACTGTGATTGCCCACTATCAGGGCATGCCCATGGCCATCGAGCAGCAGGATGAGCGGGTGCTGGGCTTCCAGTTCCATCCCGAATCCATCATGACCTCGGAAGGGGCCCGTCTGCTGACCCAGGCGCTCGCCCATATCACCCGTCCAGAAAGCAGTGTGCGGTAAGGAGACCAACATGCATCAACATCTCAACACCCTCTATCAGGGTCAGTCTCTGAGCCGTGAAAGTACCCGCGACGCCTTCGGTCAGGTGGTACGTGGCGAAGTGGATCCCATCGTGCTCGCAAGCCTGCTGACTGCCCTCAAGATCAAGGGGGAGACCCCGGAGGAGATCGCCGGCGCCGCCGAGGCTCTCTTGGCTGAAGCGCGCGACTTCCCGCGTCCGGATTACGAGTTTTGCGACATCGTAGGCACCGGTGGCGATGGCCTCAACACCATCAACGTCTCCACCACCTCGGCACTGGTCGCCGCCGCCTGCGGCCTGAAAGTGGCCAAGCACGGCAACCGCTCGGTATCGAGCAAGTCGGGTTCGAGCGATCTGCTCGACAAGATGGGCATCAAGCTCGACATGAGCCCGGCGCAGGCGCGTCGCTGTCTGGATGAACTCGGCATCTGCTTCCTGTTTGCCCCCCAGTACCACGCTGGCGTGCGCCACGCCATGCCGGTACGTCAGGCCCTCAAGACCCGCACCCTGTTCAATGTGCTGGGGCCGCTCATCAACCCCGCTCGCCCCACCTATCAGCTGATGGGGGTCTATGCCCCCGAGCTGGTGCGTCCCATCGCAGAAACCCTGCTGGCACTGGGGCTGAAAACCGGTATGGTGGTTCACGGCGCTGGGCTCGACGAGATTGCCATCCACGGCCCGACCCAGGTGGCCCAGATCCGTGACGGCGAAATCCGTGAATTTATGATCACCCCGGCTGACTTTGGCCTGGAGACCTATCCGGTCAGCGCCATTCAGGGCGGTGAGCCTGAAGAGAACCGCGCCATCACCGCCGCCATTCTGGAAGGGCGTGGCACCCCGGCCCACAACGCCGCCATCGCCGCCAACGTGGCACCGCTGCTGCTGATGGCAGGCAAGGCGACCGATCTCAAGAGCGCAGCGGCCGAGGTGCTGGCGGTGCTGGCGAGCGGCAAGGCTGCGGATCTGGCCGCCCGGCTCGCCACTTTAAGCCATCAGGATGCGGGCCATCAGGAGGCATGATGTCAGCCACCACGTTGCACAGCAGTCATTCAGAACGCCCGCAGGGCAAGAGCCAGTTTCGCAAGGATAACGAGATGTCAGACCGTATTGCCCCCCATGCTTTTCTGAACATGGCCTCCATCAGCCAGACCATTCTCGGCAAAATCGTGGCGGCCAAACAGGAGTGGGTTGCCGCCCGCAAGCTGGCCCAGCCGCTGGATAGCTTCCAGAGCGCGCTGACCCCAAGCGATCGGGATTTCGTCGGGGCGCTCAAGGCGGGCTCCACCCGCTTTATTCTGGAGTGCAAGAAGGCCTCCCCCTCCAAGGGCTTGATCCGCGACGACTTCAGCCCGGAGGCGATCGCCGACATCTATGGCAAATACGCCACCGCCATCTCGGTGCTGACCGACGAGAAGTTCTTTCAGGGGGATTTTGCCTTTTTGCCGCGGGTACGCAGCCGCGTCAGCCAGCCGGTGCTCTGCAAGGATTTCATGATTGACCCCTATCAGGTCTATCTAGCCCGCCACTATCAGGCGGACGCCATCCTGCTGATGCTCTCGGTACTCACCGACGAGGGCTATCGTGCCCTGTTCGCGGTCGCCAAGGATCTGGGCCTTGGCGTGCTCACCGAGGTGAGCAACGAGGAAGAACTGACCCGCGCCATCGCGCTGGGGGCGCCGGTCATCGGCATCAACAACCGGGATCTGCGGGATTTGAGCGTGGATCTCAACCGCACCAAACAGCTGGCTAAAGACATCCCAGCCGATCGGGTGGTGATCAGCGAGTCCGGCATCAACCATCGCGCTCAGGTGGCAGATCTGCGCCACCACGCCAAGGGCTTTCTGGTGGGCTCGTCATTGATGGCCGAGCCGGATCTGGAAGCGGCGGTGCGCAAGCTGGTACTGGGCCAGAACAAGGTATGCGGCCTGACCCGAGCCGAAGATGCCGCCGCCGCCCATCAGGCGGGCGCGGTGTTCGGGGGTCTTATCTTTGTGGCGAAAAGCCCGCGCTATGTAGACATCCCCGCCGCCCGCGCCGTGATGGCGGGCGCACCGCTCTCCTACGTCGGGGTATTTCGCAACGCCCAGCCCGCCACCATCGCCAAGACGGTGGATGCGCTGGGACTCGCCGCCGTGCAACTGCACGGGGATGAAGATGCTGCCTATATCGAGGAACTGCGGCCGCTGCTGCCCGCTGGCTGCCAGATCTGGAAAGCCGTAGGCGTCTCTCTCGGCAAAGAAAGCGGCGAACCGCTGCCCGCCCTCGACTATCCGGCCGATCGGCTGCTGCTCGATACCAAAGTGGGCAGCCAGAGCGGCGGTACCGGTCAGGCGTTTGACTGGGCCCTGCTGGCCACGCTCGACAAGAGCAAACTGATGCTGGCGGGCGGCCTTAACCCCGACAACGCCCTGCAAGCGGCACAAGTGGGCTGCCTCGGCCTTGATTTCAACTCCGGGGTAGAGAGTGCCCCGGGCCAGAAGGATGCGCACAAGATTGCAGCCGCCTTCGGCGCACTGCGCAACCTGTAACGCAACCCTTTTTGATGTTTCGATTTAGCTAATACAAGGAAGAAGCCATGACCCTGCTCAACCCGTTTTTCGGTGAATTTGGCGGTATGTACGTACCCCAAATCCTTATCCCGGCCCTGCTCCAGCTGGAAAAAGCCTTCGTCGACGCCAAGGATGATCCGGCCTTTATCGCCGAGTTTCAGTCCCTGCTGACCGAGTATGCCGGTCGCCCGACCCCGCTCACCCTGACCCGCAATCTGACCAAGGGTACCAAGACCCGCCTCTATCTGAAGCGTGAAGACCTGCTGCACGGCGGCGCCCACAAGACCAACCAGGTGCTGGGTCAGGCGCTGCTGGCCAAGCGGATGGGCAAGAACGAGATCATCGCCGAGACCGGCGCCGGTCAACACGGCGTCGCCACCGCGCTGGCCTGCGCCCTGCTCGGCCTCAAGTGCCGGGTCTATATGGGTGCCAAGGATTGCGAGCGCCAGAAGCCCAACGTATTTCGCATGAAGCTGATGGGCGCCACCGTCATCCCGGTGCACTCCGGCTCCAGCACCCTGAAAGATGCCTGCAACGAGGCGCTGCGCGACTGGGCTGCCAACTACGAGTCGGCCCACTACTTGCTCGGCACCGCCGCCGGCCCGCACCCCTTCCCCACTATCGTGCGGGAGTTCCAGAAGATGATCGGCGAAGAGGCCAAGGCCCAGTGCTTCGAGAAAGAGGAGCGGCTGCCCGACGCAGTGATCGCCTGCGTCGGCGGCGGGTCGAACGCCATCGGCATGTTTGCCGACTTTATCGATGAGCCTTCAGTGCGCCTGATCGGCGTCGAGCCGGGTGGTCACGGTATCGAGAGTGGCGAACACGGTGCGCCGCTCGGCCACGGCAGCAAGGGGGTCTTCTTTGGCATGCACTCCTACCTGATGCAAGACAATCAGGGGCAAATTCAGGAGTCCTACTCCGTCTCGGCGGGGCTGGATTTCCCCTCCGTCGGCCCGCAGCACGCCCACCTGGCCGCCATCGGCCGCGCCGAGTACCCCTCGGTGACCGACAAGGAGGCGCTGGACGCCTTCCAGGAGCTGGCCAAATCCGAAGGCATCATCCCCGCGCTGGAGTCCTCCCACGCGCTAGCCCACGCCCTCAAGATGGCCCGCAGTGAACCGGAAAAAGAGCAGGTGCTCATCGTCAACCTCTCCGGCCGTGGCGACAAAGATATCTTCACCGTTGCCGACATTTTCGAGAAAGAAGGAACCTTGTCATGAACCGTTACGCACAACTCTTCTCCCGTCTGGACGAAGCCAATCAGGGCGCCTTTGTGCCGTTCGTGATGCTGGGTGACCCCACTCCTGAACTCTCGCTGGCCATCGTCGATGCGCTGGTCGAAGGGGGCGCCGATGCCCTCGAACTCGGCATTCCCTTCTCCGATCCGGTGGCGGATGGCCCCACCATTCAGGGCGCCGCTCTGCGCGCTTTTGCCAGCCACACCACCCCGGACGACTGCTTCGAGCTGCTTGGCCGCATCCGCGCCAAGTACCCGCAGCTGCCCATTGGCCTACTGGTCTACGCCAACCTGGTCTATGTGCGCAAAATCGACGGCTTCTACGAGAAGTGCCAGCAGGCGGGCGTGGATTCGGTGTTGGTCGCCGACGTGCCGGTGCAGATGTGCGCCCCCTACAAGGCGGCCGCCGACAAGTTTGGCATCGACAGCATCTTTATCGCCCCGCCCAATGGCGACGCCGAGACCCTGAAACAGGTGGCGGAGCTTGGCAATGGCTACACCTATCTGGTGAGCCGCGCCGGCGTCACCGGAACCGAGACCAAGGCCGGTATGCCGGTGGAGGGACTGATCAACACCTTGCGCGAGTTCAATGCCCCCCCCGCCCTGCTCGGCTTTGGCATCAGCGAACCGGCCCAGGTGCGTGAAGCCATCGCAGCTGGCGCCGCCGGTGCCATCTCCGGCTCCGCCGTGGTGAAGATCATCGAGACTCACCACCAGAATCCGGAACATATGCTCACTCGTCTGAAAGAGTTTGTGGAAGGGATGAAGGCCGCGACAAACCGCTAAAGTCGGGTATGGGGTCAACTGTCAGTGGCCCTGATATGCCAGTTCGCATAACTATGTAAAAGGGAGCCTGACCGGCTCCCTTTTCTTTTACCCCCCTCTCCCTCTGGGAGAGGGCTGGGGTGAGGGAAGTCTACGGCAACCCTATTTGCTCACTTAGCGCACGTCTTAATGACTAATTTATTGATCCAACACAGATTCCCGCCAAAACCCGCTTCTCAACACTCAGCCCTCCCCCTTAAGATAGCCAAACGACAATCCCTCTCTCGGGAGCGCACCATGGCTGCGATTGTTGCTATCTCGCAGGTTAACAGCAGCGAACTGGGAGCTGTCACTCAGGGGCGGTAGCGTGGTTTTTGTAGGTTGGCGCAGCGTGTAGCCAAGCCCAACAGGCGAGCATTATTTCGCCAACCGAAGCGGAGTAAAAAAGGATGTGGAAAAACCATAAAATAGAGTTTCAGATATATTCGCATTAAACGTTGGGCTTCATTTCGTTCAGCACCAACCTACGATTTTTAGCCCAACATACGAGATAGGTTTAAAATATGGACTTTAATTTCATTTATAAATTGATCTCTGATTTTGTCGTGTCCTTATCAGCCATAAATAAATTTCAACTTATAGAAAGTCTTATTGAAACACCTGATAAAAGAGTCCACGACTATGAGAAGTGGTTACAGATTGAATTTGCAATGTTTCTATACCAACGTCAAAACAGCGAAGTTTCTGACTGGGGAAGAGAAAAAATTTATCCACTCGACAGACGACTGAAATCTCGCATCAAACATAGAAGAACTACAACTGTTGATTTTTGGTTAAAGCGGAGATATCAAAAATATCCTGGCGAAATTCTTATTGAGTTCAAACGAGCAAAAAGTATCAATGACTGCGTAAAACAAATGATCGATGACGGTGCGTTACTGAGGAAAATAAAAAAGTCAGAAAGTATGGTTAGAAGTTTTTGGATGGTTGGTTTTCATCCATCTGAGACTGCATATCATAACGTATTTGACAAAACATTTAAACAAGAAGCCAAGTTAAATGAATGGGTTAATGATAGAAAATTAAAAACACAGAAAATTGAAGGGACGAAATTAAGTTTCTCCATATTCACACTATACGAAATATAAACGTATAGATTAGGCGAAAAAACATCACGAAATAGCAACCCACATTTAATCAATATGGCAAGGAGTTTATTATGATGATGAAGCAAACTTTGGAGTTTTTCTCTGGGTTCCCTATACTTCTTTCCCCAAACTCCGCAGCAAAGCTTAAAAAAGCAAAACTGGATGGTCGAAAAAAAGATATATATAAGGACCATAGAGGAAATACAATTGAAGTCTCTGAACTAACTCGAGATTATCACTTATACATCCTAGCATCTAGAACATCAAGCTTTTTTGGAACAGAGGCTCACTGGAATAGTGACAAACTCATTGTCTCTGCAAGTTTAATTTTTCAGACTTACCCCGATAGAATAGAAGTACCAATTGAATTATACTTTGATGGAACATCACCTTACTCTCTCCCTTCGAACCTTCGACCAAAAGAAATTTTATCAGTTGCAATTGAGCCACCAGAGAGTGGTGGTTTTCCAATGGGCATGACATTTACACACAAAGATGGGAGTAAATATGGATTTATGCTAGCCCCCGACCTTCTACATTTTATTAAGTACCCTAATCAGTATCGAGAACTGACTGACTTTCACGTAGAATACGTAGGAATTGCGTGTGGACCGAATGGCAACAGTAATGTTTTCAAACGCGCACTGGCACATGAGAAGGTCGTAGAAATTCAAGGTGATTTTCAACAGCGCCATGGCAATAAAAACTTATTTATATTTGCTTATGACCCTGGTTTTCTAATTCATTCGCAGATGCCTGGAGGGATAGTTATTACTGGTCCAGGATTAATACCGAACTTAATTAAAGGCGGTATGAACAGTTTATTTGAGGCAATGGAAGCCAGCCTTATTTCTTACTTTCAGCCAGAATATAACGTAGAGTTTAAAAAATTCCCCTTACATAGGCCGAATTGGCTTCAAGGAGGATTCGATTCTTTCGACGGTTTAGTACTGAATGTAAATAGGATTTCAGTTACTCTAGCGTCTGATAATTCTTTTAATCCAGAAGGACAGTGGTCATTTGGTCGTTTTTGGAACAAGACGCGTCCTCCTCAAGAACTTCACTTTGTCAATATTGATGTTGAGTAAGAATTTAGGACACCCACCTTTCTGAGCAAGCAGCTGTATGGCTCATGCACCGGAAGGTGAGTATTCTTTTTACACAATTTGATTTATCCCCCAGTTATATAAAGAGCAATTTTCGGTTGAATTAATGCCCAATATTTGGCAAACCTCGCTCCTACCACTTCCTTCTCCACACCCGCCATCCCATCAACACCAGCATCAATACAACCCCCGACAGCCAGACCCAGTAGAGCTCGGAGAGGATCACCGCCTCACCTCGGGCGGTGAGATAGGCCTCCAGCTTGAAGGGGGCGACCCGGATCACTTGCCAGGGGGCGAAGAAACGCTCGTCACGCCACGGCCAGAGCCAGCCAACCCCCTTGCCGCCGGTGGTGAGGGAATCGAGCAGGCTGTGGGAGAGCAGAGAGACCAGCAGAAACGCCCAGACGGTGGCGGCGCTGGCCCGAAATTGGCGGTGAAACAGCATAGCAAGGGTGGGCAGGGCAAAGGCGAACAACAGGGAGTGGGTAAAGCCGCGGTGACCAAAGACATGGCCGTAGGCGACCCCCAGTTTAAAGGCGAGCACATCGGCATCGGGCAGCATGGCGATGGCAACCCCCGCCAGCAGCAAGCGCGGTGGGATAATCCGGCTGCCAAGCCCCAATCCAAGGCAGAGAGGTACGGCGGCGTGGGTAACTATGGTGGGCATAGGGTGAAGCTCCAACTGAAAACGTGAGCCTACCCTACCCCCGTTCGGTGAAGTGAAGGTGAAGTGCCCCCTCTTATGTTGCTGTATTCCCCCTCAAATCCTTAGCCATCAGCCAGAAGAGGCGTCACACAGGAAAGCTGTTGCACGCACTCCGAAGCAGGGGCCGAAATCCTGTGGTTTGTCCCTCTGTATTGGCTCGTTCGTTGTGTGTCGAACGCAGGCCTAATCAGCGTTAGCGCATTAACTTGAAATGTTCATTTAACTGCGGCTGACATGCAGAACGAGATCGTGATAAGTAGTCTCTTCGATTCACATCACAGGGACAGTGGCAGCGATGAATTTTTCAAAAAGCATCAGGCTGATTGCGAGCGTTATCAGCCTTTGGTTAATGACAGGATGCATGGCAGAGGCCGCTTCTGCGCAGCCGAAACAAGAGCAGTACGCGCTGATCTATAACGGGCCTGTTTCTGATGGGGATAGCACGAAGGCGATTGCGGATGTGGTCAAGCAGGTGGGGTTGCCAGTCAGGTATCTCTCCAATATCGAAGCGCTGCCTGCAGAGCTCGATCATGCCAGGGTGTTTATCGTTGGCGGCACTGAGGACGATGTTGAGCCGCTCCTCAATGCCTTCACCGCGGACGCGCGCTCGGCGTTAAAAACCTATTTGCAGAATGGTGGCCGCTACCTCGGGATCTGTGGGGGTGCCTTTGTGGCATCCACCGGCTGGTCTGAAGAAGAGGGCTTTGTGCCGGCGCTGGGCCTTGTTCCTGCCACATCCGATGATTATGACGGCGACTTTAGCGCCAGGATCTTCCCAATCAGCTGGCTTGGTGAAGCGCGCCAGATGTATTACCAGGCCGGCCCGCAATTTACGCCGGTGCCAAGCCCCGAGCAGGTCAAGGTCATCGCCCATTTTCAAAACCATCAGATTGCCGCGCTGATCAGCTCATACGGCAAAGGCAAGGTGGCCGTTTCCGGGCCACACCCCGAAGCCCCCGAGTCGTGGAAAGAGAACGCGGTGGACGGCGACAAGATGGAGTCGAATATTCATCTGGCTGCAGGACTCGTTAACGAGTTGCTCTCCGAAGAGCCCGTCACCCATTCGAAGTAGGCGCGTCCCTACGCCCTGGATGTGACCCCATTGCTCGGCCCGGAAGTCAGGCCACCCAATCAGCCGCAATCCATAAAAAAACCACCGACCAGCAAAAGGTCGGTGGTTTTTTTATCGGTGGTAGATAACGGGTAGCCGATACGAAGCGTTCGCTACCTCAACTTTCGCCCGGGAACGAGCACTACTCTTCCTGCTCCTCCGGTTGTCTCTCCTCACCCCGTATCTGTAGCAGCTCCTCGACCCTGGCTTGCCACTTGTCGTGGGCCTGTTTACGCTCCTGCTGCATAAATGCTTCTCGCATGGTGTCGATTTTCTGGTCAAGTGTTTCCATCAGAGTGTCTCCTTGTGTGACCGCATAAAGACTGGCTGACGGCGCGTTGGCCAACCTGCTCCCCTAATCTGACATCGCTAATGCCGTTACTGCCCAATCAAATAATCGATTGGAAATAGTAAAACCAATCTAAAAATTCTTTTTCGTGTTTATTCCTCCACGCCAGCGCAAGGGAAACAGGCTGCTCAGAGCGGGATAATCCGGCACGCGGCCAACACGTTGTTGAGTGTGGGAGTCCCCCTTTTCAGGGGAATGGGGCACCGTTGCCCCATCCGTCCAGAGCGGGGTACCGGCAGATTTCCGGGATGTTGCTGTGCCCATGATCACACAGTCACAACTCTCGCCCTCCGCTCACCGCGCCCCCGCTTTTTATCATCTAGAGTTAGCGGGCAGTCCAAAGCTGCTGATTTATATACATTCGCCGCCAAGAGGGATCTTTTTTCATGACCGAGCATATCGATCTGCTACCTATCAGCACGGATGATGAGCAGGACGCAGGCAACCGTTACCTCTACTACACCGAAGGGGATCTGGCCCGCATTCTCGCCAATCTGGAACAGTTGCGCCACGCGGTGTTTCCGGCCGCCATCGGAGAGAGTGAAACGGGCGCCACCGTGCCCCACAACTTTCCGTCCGTCTGTCTGGTGGGGCTGGGACGCTGCGGCTCCAACATCGCGCAGGATGTCGCCTCGCTGGTCTACAACGCCCGCAGCTTTTATCTCAATGAGTTCAACAGTGAAGAGCAACGCAAGCGGGAGAAGGAGTTTGGCCCGGTGAGCTGGATCCGGCGCAACCTGCGGCTGCCAAACAACGGGGCCCGACCGGTCTTTCTGATCGAGCCCATGGTGATGCTGGGGGATCTGGACAAGGACATCGATGGCCGCATCCGCCACTCCAATCGCAGCGGCGAAGGTGGCTCCTTGCGTGATTACGCCAAGATGCGGGTGATGGACTTGTCGGAGATCCACGCGGGAGGCGCAGGTAACGCCCCTATCCTTGGCCAGTATCTGGCCAAGATCATCCTCAACAAGAGCCCCCACTACTTCGCCAACTCCGAGTGGCAGGCCATTCATACCTATCTGGTGGACTCCTGCGGCATCAAGGCCAACCAGTCCCGTCTCTATTTCTACATCTTCAGTGCCGGGGGCGGCACCGGCTCCGGCATGGCCTCCGAGTTCGGGCTGGCCCAGCAGTACTCCTACATGAGCAAGACCTTTTCACCCCCGTCAGAAGAGGAGGAGCACCTCTCCCTCGGGGAGCACTTCATGTTCGATCCCATCTTCACCAGCGGCATCTGCATCCTGCCCAATATCTGTGATCGGGGGATCGAGATCTCGGAAGCCCTGCACATCAACGCGGGGCGTTTGCTGTGCAAGTATCTGGCCGAGGAGTGGGACTTCTCCTATCACTTCGACAACGAGCAGGCGTGCGATGCCAGCATGCTCAAGCGGATCAGACCCTGGAATGCCATGATGCTGATCTCCAACGACATCATGCGCTACGCCGAAGAGAGCGACGATGGCGAGATCCAGCATGTTGATGTCAACACCATGGAGAAGTACGCCAACCAGTACATCTCCCAGCAGATCTTCAACATTCTTACCGCCCAGGCCGTCACCACCGACTACGACGAGAACTACTTTCGCCGGGCGGGCATCGACATCAGCGAGACCATTCGGCTCGATGCCAACGACCTCTTTATGAGTCTGGCGGGGCCGGTGGCGGTGGCGTATGCCGAGTCCATCTCCCCCCCCGGCGGCCTGTTTGACAAGGAGGACGGGCTCAATGTGGACGATCTCTTCACCCGTTCCATCGAGCTGCCCCACTTCAACAAGATGACCCAGGCCATAGAGGGGATCAGTCTGCTGCCCATCGAGGCGGGCAACTATCGGGAGTATCTGGACGACTATGTGAAAAGTGGCCATGACCCGGCCCACCTCAACGAGCTGCACTTCTTCAAGAACTGCTCATCGGTGGTGTCGATCATCTCCCTGCCCAAGGAGTACAAACTCTCCTATATGGATCTCAACCGGCTCAAGTCTCACCTCAACGGGCTCTTCCCCAATACCACCCTCAAGCGCTATGCACTGGTCATTGGTGCGTCGGCCAATATCTCCCTCACCACCCTGATCGTCAAGAGCCCCTGCCTGAGCGATGACTTCCTGACCCTGATCGTGGCCTTTATCAAGCGCTGCTTTGCCAAGGATCACTATCGCTTCGATGAGCATCTGGACAAGGCGGTGATCGAGATGATCTGCAATGAGGAGTGGAACGACACACTGCTCGACAGCATGCTCAACGAGTTCGAGAACCCGGCCAAGATCCTCGATACCAACTGGTACGCCATCAAGCCCATGTATGAGAAGAAATATCGGGAGCTTATCCGCGAGAAGGAGAAGTTCGTCTCCATCAACGATATTCGCCTCAGCCGTGAATCGGTGAAAAAGGCGCTGCTCTATCTGCGGGAGATCTATCGCCACCGGGTCAGCAAGACCCGCATTCTCTCCCTCAACCCAAGGCTGGGGGAAGCGAACGCTCGCTAGTACCCTGCCCATAAAGCAAAGCGCCCGCCCCAGATGGGGCGGGCGCTTTTTTTACTGGTGCAGCCTGGCCTTATCTCATCAGAGGGAGACAAAGATCCCGGCCAGGGTGGCGCTCATCAGGTTGGCGAGGGTCGCCGCCAGCACCGCCTTGAAGCCCATATTGGCCACATCGTGACGGCGCTCCGGTGCCATGGTGCCGATGGAGCCCAGTTGCACCGCAATGGAGCCCAGATTGGCAAAACCGCACAGCGCGAAGATGATGATGATCTGGGTGTGGGCGCTCAGATCCGCCTTGATATTGGCAAAATCCAGATAGGCGACGAACTCGTTCATGATCACCTTCTGACCAATCAGGGAGCCTGCCGCCATCATCTCGCTGGCGGGCACGCCAATCAGCCAGGCCACCGGAGCAAACAGATAGCCAAGCAGCTGCTGCAGGGAGAGATCGGCCCAGCCGAACCACTCGCCGACGGTGGTGAGACCGGCGTTGATCATGGTGATCACGCTGACAAAGGCCAGCAGGATAGTACCGATGGCTACGGCGATCTTCATGCCGCCCATGGCACCGCCCGCCAGCGCGTCGATGGCGTTGCTGTAGTCGCTCTTGTCGAGGGTGATCTCGGTCTGATCGCTCACCTGCTGCTGCTCCGGCACCAGTAGTTTGGCCATCAGCAGGCCACCCGGCGCCGCCATAAAGGAGGCGGCAATCAGGTATTTAAGATCCACACCCAGACCGGCGTAACCGCCCAGCACCGAGCCCGCCACCGAGGCCATGCCGCAGGTCATCACCGCAAAGAGTTCAGAGCGGGTCATACCGGCGAGGAAGGGACGAATAAGCAGCGGCGACTCCCCTTGCGAGAGGAAGATATTGCCGGTGGCCACCAGTGACTCGGCGCGGCTGGTGCCGAGCAAGCGATGAATGGCGCCGCCCAGTACCCGGATCACCCACTGCATGATGCCGAAGTGGTAGAGCACGGCGATCAGCGCGCTGATAAAAATCACCAGCGGCAGCACCCGCACGGCGAAGATAAAACCGTTGCTGGCGAGATCGCCAAACACGAAACGGATGCCGCTGTCGGCAAAGCCGAGCAGGGCGGAGACGCCATTGCTCATGGCACCGAGCATGATTTGTCCGGGGGGGAAATAGAGCACCAGCGCAGCAAAACCGGTTTGCAGGGTGAGCGCGCCCAGCACGGTTCGCCAGCGGATGGCTCGGCGGTTTTCACTCGCCAGCCAGGCGATAAACATCAGGGCCAGCATACCGACCAGACTCAATAACAGTGTCATCTTGCACCTATGAAGAGAGGAGTTTCATATGGCAAGTCTGCAGACAGGCGTCGCGGGCGATCCGGCGGGAGAAGTGCCGACCCACGCGACACGCAGACCACAAACCTACAGGTTAGTGGCGGGTCCCATCCTGGGGTCATTCACGTTCCGGGTGACAGCATGTATCGGGTGACGCCAGCGCCGTCGCAGGGGGAGATGCGGCCGGGTGGCAGGTCGGGCGGCGATGGTACAGTGATCATCGTCACAGAAAAAGCGGTAAAACGATTGGCCGGAATAACTTTTTCAACTTGTTCACACAACGAAACAGGACCAGCGTGACGCTGGCCCTGTTTCAATCCGTACTTGAGCACTCAGATGATTACTTGAGGCGCTTGCCGCTCGCGTCCACCACCTGCTCGCCATCTTCCTTGGCGAAGGCCCCTTTTTGCTGATCGGGCAGAATATCGAGCACCACTTCCGACGGACGGCACAGTTTGGTACCGAGGGGGGTGACTACGATAGGCCGGTTGATGAGGATAGGGTGGGCCAGCATGGCATCGATCAGTTCATCATCGCTGAAACGATCTTCCGCCAGACCGAGCGCCTCGTAGGGGGGGACGTTCTTGCGCAGCAGATCGCGCACCGGCATGTCCATGGCGGCGATCAGCGCCACCAGCTGGTCACGGGAGGGGGGCGTCTCCAGATAGTGGATCACGGTGGGCTCCACGCCGCTGTTGCGGATCAGCTCCAGGGTGTTGCGGGAAGTACCACATTCCGGGTTGTGATAGATGGTGATTGCACTCATTTGCGTGTCTCTCATTAATCAAGTGAATAGAAAATGGATAGCATCAGTTCGCGGCCATCTGTTAACGGCTGTCAGTTAGCGGCTCAGCCCCGCTTCGTACCAGGGTTTGCTGGCGTTAACCACCCGCACCACCAGTAGCATGACCGGCACCTCGATCAGTACCCCTACCACGGTGGCGAGCGCCGCGCCGGAGTGAAAGCCGAACAGGCTGATGGCGGCGGCCACCGCCAGCTCGAAGAAGTTGGAGGCGCCGATCAGGGCGGAAGGACAGGCGACCGAGTGCTTCTCCCCCACCTTGCGATTAAGCCAGTAAGCCAAGCCAGAGTTGAACAGCACCTGGATCAGGATGGGCACCGCCAACAGGGCGATAACCAGCGGCTGCTCAATGATGGCGTTGCCCTGAAAGGCGAACAGCAGCACCAGAGTGAGCAGCAAGGCCGCCACCGACCAGGGCTGGATGCGAGTCATGACGCCGTCAAAATGGGCCTCTCCCTTTTTCAGCAAAGCCTTGCGCAGCAGTTGGGCGATGATCACCGGGATGACGATATAGAGCACCACAGAGGTAAGCAGGGTATCCCACGGCACTATGATGCTGGAGACCCCGAGCAGCAGCGCCACCAGCGGTGCGAAGGCAAACACCATGATGAGGTCGTTCACCGCCACCTGCGACAGGGTGAAGTAGGGATCGCCGTTGGTGAGGCGGCTCCAGACAAACACCATGGCGGTGCAGGGGGCCGCCGCCAGCAGGATCAGCCCCGCTACGTAACTGTCGAGCTGATCTGCCGGCAGCCAGTCGGCAAACAGCACGCGGATAAAGAGCCAGCCGAGGAAGGCCATGGAGAAGGGCTTGACCAGCCAGTTGATAAAGAGGGTGACGCCTATCCCTTTCATATGGCCCTTCACCTGATGCAGGGCGCCAAAGTCGATCTTGAGCAGCATGGGGATGATCATCACCCAGATCAGCAGCCCCACCGGCAGGTTGACCTTGGCCACCTCCATAGCGCCGATCGCCTTGAAGAGATCCGGCAACCCCTGCCCGAGCCCGATCCCCACCAGAATGCAGAGGGCGACCCAGGCGGTCAGATAACGTTCAAAAAAGCCGATGGCAGGCACGGCCTTGGCATCACATGTTGCAGACATCACAGCTCCCGATGCGGCGCAATTTCGCATCTTCTATTGGTTCAAAACACGGGTTTATAACAAGTAACTGCATATTCAAGCCGCCCCGGCAGCAGGCCGGGGCGGCGACTCAATGGTGCTGGCAGAGGCGGCGCAGGGCATCGGGCCCCACCGGCTCCTCGGCGAGCAGCGGCACCACGGCGTAGCGGCTGGCGTGTTGCCGCTCGACCGCTTCGATATGGGGCAACTGGCGCTCGGCCCGCAGTTGCAGCAGCGGCGAGCTGACCGCAGCTTGCTGCAAGCTGTGGTTGATGAGCCAGCCCCAGGGCTCGATGCCGG
Organism: Aeromonas sp. S11(2024); assembly: GCF_041402345.1. Taxonomy (NCBI): domain Bacteria; kingdom Pseudomonadati; phylum Pseudomonadota; class Gammaproteobacteria; order Aeromonadales; family Aeromonadaceae; genus Aeromonas; species Aeromonas sp. S11(2024). The sequence continues at coordinate 76,302 of NZ_JBGLRC010000014.1, forward strand.
CCCGACGCAGATCGGCCTGCAGACTCGCCGCCTCCTGCACTGGCGTGGGCTCGGGCAGCGTCACAATCAACACCTTGGTCTGCTTGGGGTCCTGCAACTGCATCATGGGGGTGGTGAAGTGCAGCCCCTTGTTTCCCATCTGGCGAGCGATCTCCCTGTGGTAGGCGCCGGTGGCGTCGAGCAGCAGCAGGGTGTGGCCGGTGGGGGCGGTATCCATCACCACGAAGCGCTTGCCCGCCTCGCGAATGATGCGCGAGAAGGCCTGAAACACGGCGATCTCCTCGGTACAGGGGGAGCGCAAGTCCTCCTCCAGCAGCGCCCGCCCCTGCTCGTCCAGCGCAGCCCCCTTGGTGGCCAGCACTTGGGCACGGTAACGCTCGGTCTCGGCGTGGGGGTCGATGCGGCTCACCTCCAGATGGGGCAAGCTACCTGCCAGCGTCTCGCTCAGGTGCGCGGCAGGATCCGAGGTGGTGAGGTGCACCGGCAGGCCGCGGCTCGCCAGCTCCACCGCCACGGCGGCTGCCAGGGTGGTTTTGCCTACCCCGCCCTTACCCATCAGCATGATAAGGCCATGACCATCGGCGGCCAGCTCGTCCACCAGTGAACTCAGCTCGGGCTGGGTTGGCAGATGAGCTGACGTTGCCAGTGATACCTGCGCACCAGCATCCTGTGGTTGCAGTAGCTGGCGCAAACTGTCGAGCCCCACCAGATTGGTGGCCAGCAGCGGGATATGATCCTGCGCCAGCCCCTTTATCCCCTGCGGCATATCGGCAAGAGCCCGTTGCTCGCGCTGCCAGAGCGCCATTGCCAGCGGATCTCCGGCAATAGCGCCTTCGGGGAAGAGGCCATTGATCACCAGTTGCTGGTTCAACAAGCCGATAGCAGCCAGCTCCTCGTGGGTGCGAGCCACTTCCCGCAGAGTGGATTGCTGGGCCCGCGCCACCAGCACCAACCGGGTGCGAGCGGCATCTGCCAGCGCGGCGACCGCCTCGCCATACTGGCTGCGCTGTTTCTCCAACCCCGCCAGCGGGCCGAGGCAGGAGGCATCCCCCTTGCCCTGCTCCAGAAACTCGCTCCAGGCGCCCGGCAGTTGCAGCAGCCGGATGGTATGGCCGGTTGGGGCCGTATCAAAGACGATGTGGTCATACTCGGCCAGCAGCGTTTGGTCGGTCAGCAGGGCGGTGAATTCGTCAAAGGCGGCGATCTCGGTGGTACAGGCGCCAGAGAGCTGCTCCTCGATACTGCGCACCACACTCTCGGGCAACTTGCCGCGCACCGGCCCGACGATCCGCTCCCGATAGGCTTTGGCCGCCGCGGGGGGATCTATCTCCAGCGCCGACAAACCGGGCACAGCGGCGATGGTGGTGACGCGATTGCCGATCTCGGTGGCAAACACCTGCCCCACGTTGGAGGCAGGGTCGGTGCTTACCAGCAGCACCCGCTTGCCAATATCACACAGCGCCACCGCACTGGCGCAGGCCAGCGAGGTCTTGCCCACCCCGCCCTTGCCGGTGAAGAAGAGAAACGGCGGTGGATTGGTCAGAAAATGGTACATAGCCTCTCCCGAATGGTGCGTCGCAACTCAGCAGCAACCGCTGCCAGAGCAGCAGCCGCCCTTGACGATCCCCTTGATGGCCGCTTGCGGCGCAGGCAGCCCGGCATAACGGGCCAGCTCGTTGCGGCTCGGATAACGGCCGGTCAACACAACCTGCCCCTCCACCAGCACCAGCGGCAACCCCTCCTCCCCGGCGTGGGTCAGAAAAGCGCTGACGGCAGGTGTCTCGGCAAACTGCATCGGCTGCTGGGCCAGATTGAAACGCTCGATGGCAACGCCCTGCTCCTTGGCCCAGGCAAGGTCGGCTGCGAAGGTGACCAGAGCCTGATCAACCTCGGTACCGCAGACACCGCTGGAGCAGCAGAGGGCGGGATCAAAAATCTGAATGGAGGACATGGCATTACTCCTTGTTGCAGCAGGGCTGCGCAGGCAGAACATGGGGGGAGCAGGCTGACTCGGCACGCATCACGCCGCACGCCTCGGGATGACCGGCACAGCACTCCTCGGTAAGGTAGGCGATCACATCCAGCATCAAAGGGATATTGGCGCGGTAGCGCAGAAAGCGCCCCTCCTGCTCCACCGACAGCAGACCGGTGTTGAGCATCGCCTTGAGGTGAAACGAGAGGGTATTGGGGGCAATATCGAGCTCGCTGGCCAGTTCACCGGCGACCCGCCCCTCCAGCCCGGCCTTCACCAACAGCCGCCATACATCGAGCCGGATGCCGGATGCCAGCGATTCAAAGACCTTGGTGGCCATCTCTTTGTTCATCTTCACTCCCCTTGGTGCAACCTTTCATTTCAACTATACAAGAATCATTGAAATGATCAAGATACGTACCGAAGCAAAGATACGAGATTCTGGCATCAAACCGGGCAGAAAGGGGAATCGACAAGTGAACAACCGTTGCGGACGGCCACACAGGGTTCATCGCAGATAAACAGACGCCCTCCAGAGGGAGGGCGTATCAGAGCGTTTGACCCGCCAGCACAGTCAGCGCTGTCGGGGCAATCAGACGAACGCGTGCCTTATTTGGTAGCAGGCACTGCGTTAAAGGTGAGCAGGGCCGCCTTGTTGGCATCGCTCAGAGTCAGCTGGTTGCCGTTGATGGAGTAGGTTGCCACCTTCTCCAGCTTTTGCAGGAACTCGGTCTCTTTGTTCATGGCGTCGCCGATGCACATCATGCGAGTGGAGCCCATGGCGCCCAGCGTCAAGACACCGTCACCCTGCTTGGTGATACCGCCAAAATAACGGTTGCAGCCGCCCTTGCCCGCCACCTTGCCGTCGACCACTTGCAGGGTGAAGGTATCGCCGGTGGCGCCTTGCAGCTGCCAGCTGGATGCTTGCAGTTGAGCCATGCTGGAACCTGTTGCCATAGCGCAGCCTCCCAGTGCCAGCGCGGCCAGCAGAGTCAGTTTCTTGTTCATGGATTCACCTCTTAATGATTAGAGCCATCAATACGGCAGCCTGTTTAACATGGCTGACGCCCATGCCAAAGGATTTTATTGTGATCTCCCTTCACTTTACTACCAGCTGGCATGTGCCATGCTTAGGCTCAGTTCCGGACCCAGGGAGGGGAAACGAATGGTCAAATCACTCATCATCACACTGCTTGCAACCTGCGCCAGCATGGCCGCACAGGCCGCCGACTGGGCAGTGGTTCAGCCGCAATCCAACCCGTCTCTCTATGTCAAAAGTTACTCGGGTGTGTTGCTCAATGGCCATAGCCATCACAGCGACAGTTTTGATCTCTGGCTGGTCAATAGCGGCTATCAGTATCCGGTGGTGGATGATGTGGCCCTCTTTATGGAAGCGGGCCCGGCGGTGGCGGACCAGAATCGCACATCCGGTTTCAATATGAGTTCGGGGATACGCTACCAACTCTCTCCAGCATTCAATATCGGCAGCCAGATCAAGCATCTTGATCTCAACAAGGCCAGCACCCTGCTGGAGCTCAACTCCAGCCTGCTGCTGACCCCCAGACTCTCCCTCACCGCCAACTACGGCGTCAGCGCCATCACTGCCGATCAGGCACTGAGCCTGGGGGTCGGTTTCAACTTCTGAATCAGATCAGCGGCGTGGCACTCACCACCACGCCGTTGCGATCCGCATAGACGTAATCCCCTTCGTGGATGGTCACCCCGGCAAAACTGACCACGGCCCCCAGCTCTCCCAATCCCCGCTTCTCGGTCTTGACCGGACAGGCCGCCAACGCCTTGACCCCGAGTGCCAATGTAGCCAGGGTGCCCACATCCCGCGCCGCGCCGTGGATCAGGATACCCTCCCACCCCTGCTCCACCGCCTTGACCGCCAGTTGATCGCCAAGCAGCGCACGGCGCAGCGAACCGCCGCCGTCGATCACCATCACCTTGCCGTGACCGGGGCGGGTCACCAGATCCCGCACCAGACTGTTGTCTTCATAACAGGAGAGCGTTACGGCGCGACCATAGAAGATGGCCTTGCCGCCAAAATCCTGAAACACCGGGTCGGCCACTTGCAGCAAGTCGCCATGTTGATCGCAGAGGTCGGGCAGGAGATCCAGCATGATTTGATTCCTTTCAGATGCATGAAGGTGTTCATTCTTTCATCAGGCAAGGTTTCTGGCAATCCAGAAGGACTCAATATTGTCCAGACAAACTGCTGATTTATCCATCAATACTGGTGTCAGCCAGAGCTGGCCATCCTCCACCCAGTAGATGGCGTTCTGGCCAAAACGCGCAGCCAGCTGACGGGCTTGTGGCAGGGATAGCGCCACCGCCAGCGATGACTCCTGCCAGCGTTCGTCCGGGTCTGATCCCCAAAACGGCCCCACCACGGGCACCTGCAAATCCACTGTCAGATGGCGCCACAGCGCCCGTTCCCGCCGCATATTGCGTCGTTCTGTGACCCACTGACTGGCCGGATTCCAGGCTGTGATGATGGCAAAGGCAGACCAGTCTGGTGGCTCAAATGGCGCGATAAAGCAGATTTTCTTGTAGTTTTCCCACAAATTCATGTCAATCACATGTTACATTCCATTACATTTTGTAGGGGCGAAAACCCGGTTCAGGCCAAGTATGATGCTGCTGTACCAGGGTTTGACCTATATCAAATCAGAGTTAAAAAGTTGCTATCTGACGGCAAAGAGTGTTGTTATGCTCCTGTTAACTGATAAAATGCGGCCACTTTCGTAATGGACGACCTTTCCAGGCTCTGCTCGACCAGACTTGTCGGGAACCTATAAGTGGCACAGGGATACTTGCCGGTACTGATGCCTAATTCGCGATATTCCGACCTGACTCTCATACCCAGGATGACGTAATAAATTTTCAGGATCAGTCAGGAAATCGGTTTGAAACGCCAAAGAGTGTTAAATTTAAGATAATTAACTGATAAGAATCTGGGAATACTCATGCAAACACCACACATTCTGATCGTCGAAGACGAGCTGGTCACACGCAATACCCTGAAAAGCATTTTTGAAGCCGAAGGCTACATCGTGCTCGAAGCCAACAACGGCGACGAAATGCACCAGGCCCTCACTTCCCACACCATCAATCTGGTGATCATGGACATCAACCTGCCGGGCAAGAACGGCCTGCTGCTGGCCCGTGAGCTGCGTGAGAACGACAACATCGCCCTGATGTTCCTGACCGGTCGTGACAACGAAGTGGACAAGATCCTGGGTCTGGAGATCGGCGCCGATGATTACATCACCAAGCCCTTCAACCCGCGCGAGCTGACCATCCGTGCCCGCAACCTGCTGAGCCGCACCATGAACGTGGCTGCCGGTGGCGAAGAGAAGAAGCTGGTTGAGCGCTACCTGTTCAATGGCTGGGCGCTGGATATCAACAGCCGCGCACTGGTCAGCCCGACTGGCGACATGTTCAAGCTGCCGCGCTCCGAGTTCCGCGCCATGCTGCACTTCTGCGAAAACCCGGGCCAGATCCAGACCCGTGCCGAACTGCTGAAGAAGATGACCGGCCGTGAGCTCAAGCCCCACGACCGTACCGTCGATGTGACCATCCGTCGCATTCGCAAGCACTTCGAAAGCGTCAACGATACTCCGGAGATCATCGCCACCATCCACGGCGAAGGCTACCGTTTCTGTGGTGAGCTGGAGCAGGAATAAGCTCCCGCAACGCTGTTGATCTGAAAAGGCGCCTTGGGCGCCTTTTCTGTCTCTGCGGTTTGCCTTAAAAGCTGAGAAACCGTGAGCGTGACGTCGAACGCCGCACACGACAGATGAAAAACAAAAAGCCCACTCTCAGGAGTGGGCTTTTTGTTTTGAAGCTGGAGCGGGCAGCGGGAATCGAACCCGCATCATCAGCTTGGAAGGCTGAGGTAATAGCCATTATACGATGCCCGCCTGGCATCTGAAATTTGGAGCGGGTGATGGGAATCGAACCCACGTATGCAGCTTGGGAAGCTACCGTTCTACCATTGAACTACACCCGCGTCAGGGCTCCTACTATATGCATTTTGCCGCCGAGCGCAATGGCGCCTTTGCCACTTTTTTCAATAAATCAATCTGTTCGGACAAGGATTGAACAGACGGTTGCTTTTTCAATCAAACATTTTCAACACAGATAATTTACAAGGTTGCCAAGGCCAAACGGCAAGGATAGTCTTGCGCCACTCGACGCGAGGATGGTGGTAATGGATAAAAAAACGCAAAAACGTCTCTATGGCTGGTTGCGCAAGCAATCGAGTCACGGTCGCCGCTGGATCACGATATCCATCGCTTTTGGCCTTGGCCAGGGCATTCTGATGGTGGCGCAAGCCTGGCTGCTGGCGACCCTGTTGCACGGCTTCATCATCGAAGGCTCAACGCCCGAGCAATCCATCACGTTCTTTCTTACCCTGCTGCTGGTGACGCTTGGCAAGGCCGCTCTGGCCTATGGCCGCGAAGTGGCCAGTTTCAAGGCGGGCAGCGCGGTGCGCCAAACCATCCGCCAGCTGGTACTCACTCGCTTGAGTCGTCTCGGCCCTGCCTATATCCAGCGCCGTCCGGCCGGTAGCTGGGCCAGCCTGTTGCTGGAACAGATTGAAAACATGCAGGATTTCTTCTCCCGTTATCTGCCGCAGATGGCCATCGCCGTCTTTATTCCGGTGGTCATTCTGGTGGCCGTGTTCCCGGTCAACTGGGCGGCGGGCCTGATCCTGCTGGGCACTGCGCCCCTCATCCCTATCTTTATGATCCTGGTAGGTGTGGGCGCCGCCGATGCCAACCGCCGCAACTTTCAGGCGCTGGCCCGTCTCTCCGGCCACTTCCTCGATCGGCTGAAGGGGCTGCGCACCCTGCAACTCTTTATGCGTACCCAGGCAGAAGGTGACGCCATTCGCGATGCCTCGGAAGATTTTCGCGAGCGCACCATGGAAGTGCTGCGCCTGGCGTTTTTGAGCACCGCCGTGCTGGAGTTCTTCGCCGCCATCTCGGTAGCGCTGGTTGCCGTCTACTTCGGCTTCTCTTATATCGACCATCTGAACTTTGGTAGCTATGGGGTAAAGGTCACCCTCTTTACCGGCCTGTTCGTGCTGTTTCTCGCCCCCGAGTTCTACGCCCCGCTGCGGGAACTGGGTGCCCACTACCACGCCAAGGCGCAGGCCATCGGCGCTGCCGAGCAGTTACTTGAATTCCTCGAAGCCGAGGTGAGCGAACCGGCCGCAGGCACGGCGCCGTTCCATGCCGACAGCCCGGTCAAGGTAGAAGCCAAAGGACTTGAAGTGCTGAGCGCCGAGGGCAAGGTGCTGGTCGGCCCCATCGACTTCACTTTGGAAGCCGGTTCACGTACCGCCCTCATCGGCGTCAGCGGCGCAGGCAAGAGCTCGCTGGTCAACGCCCTGCTCGGCTTTGCCCCCTATCGTGGTGAGCTCAAGGTCAACGGGCAGGAGCTTGCCACCCTCGACATGAGCCAGTGGCGCTTGCAACTGGGCTGGCTCTCGCAAAACCCGCAGCTGTTCCACGCCTCCTTGCGCGACAACCTGCTGCTGGCCAAACCAACGGCCAGCGATGCCGAGCTGGAAGATGCCCTGAAACGGGCGCAGGCGTGGGAATTTGCCATGGAGAAGGGGCTCGACTATCCGGTCGGCGATCAGGCCGGCGGCCTCTCTGTCGGTCAGGCTCAGCGTCTTGCCCTGGCGCGAACCCTGCTCAAATCGACCCAGCTGATGGTGCTCGATGAGCCGACCGCCAGTCTGGATCGCCACTCCGAGCGCGCCATCATGACCACCCTCGAGCAGGCGATGGCTGGCCAGACCCTGCTGATGATCACCCACCGCCTCGACCAGCTTACCAAGATGGACAAGATAATGGTGCTGGCCCACGGCCAGCTGGTGGAGCAAGGCAGCTTCCAGCAACTTAGTTCTGGGCAGGGGCATTTTGCCCGCCTGCTCTCCCAACGTTCCGGAGGTTCTCTCGATGAGTGATCTGTTGCCGTTTCTGCGTCTCTATCGCCAACACTGGCTCAGCCTCACCATTGGTTTGCTGCTGGCGCTAGTGACCCTGGCCGCCGGCATGGGGCTGCTCTCCCTCTCCGGCTGGTTCCTCTCCGCCGCCGCCGTGGCAGGGATGACAGTTGCGACGACCCATGCCTTTAACTACATGACCCCTGCGGGCGGGGTGCGCTTCTTCTCCATCGTCCGTACCGCCGGTCGTTGGGGTGAGCGGGTCGTGAGCCACGACGCCACCTTCCGGGTATTGACCCGACTGCGGGTCTGGTTCTGGCAGAAACTCTCGCCGCTCTCCACCGGTACTCTGGCCGGTTTTCGCCAGGCCGATCTGCTCAACCGGCTGGTGGCCGACATCGATGCGATGGACCACGTCTATCTGCGGCTGATCACCCCCATAGGCGCGGCCCTGCTCAGCACCGCCGGACTGGTCTTCTTCCTGTCGTTTTTCGACAGTCGCCTCGCCCTCACCCTGGGTGCCATTCTGCTGTTTGGCATGATTGCCCTGCCGCTGGTGTTCTACTTCCTCGGCCGTCGCCCCGGTCAGGCGCTGATTGCCGAAAAATCTACCCTGCGCACCCGGATGGTGGACTATCTGGATGGTCAGGCCGAGTTGCAGATGTTTGCCGCCGCCCCCAAGGCGCTGGTTGAGCTGCAACAAGCCGAACAGGCGCTGCTCGTCGCGCAGGCCCGGATGGCCAAGGTGAGCGGGCTGGCCAACTTCTCGGTGCAACTGCTGAGCGGCTGGACCCTGACCCTGATGCTCTGGCTGGCCGGTCATGGGGTAGCGGGTGCTGCGCCCGACCCCATCACCGCGCTGATGGTCTTTGCCACCCTGGCAAGCTTCGAGGCACTGATGCCGCTGGCGGGGGCTTTCCAGCACCTCTCCACCAGCCTCACCTCGGCACGCCGCCTGAACGAGATCCTGCAAGAGGCAAAAGCCCCCGTGTGGGGCGACGAACAGACCCACGCCACCGCTGGTGCGCTGCAGATCAATGACCTCTATTTTGGCTACCCCGGCAACCCTCAGCCGGTGCTGCGTGGCTGCACCCTGCAACTGCACGCCGGTGAGAAGCTGGCGCTGCTGGGCCAGACCGGCTGCGGTAAATCGACCCTGATGGGGCTGCTGACCCGGGAGTGGAGCCCGCAGGCTGGCAAGATCCTGCTCGATGGCAAGCCGCTCACCGACTACAGCGAAGGGGCGCTGCGCGCCTCCATCTCGGTGGTGAGCCAGCGGGTGCATCTGTTTGCCGATACCCTGCGGGGCAACCTCAAACTGGCCGCCCCGACCGCCTCTGACGAGCAGCTGATTGCGGTACTGACCCAGGTCGGGCTGGCCAATCTATTGGAAGATGAGGCGGGCCTCGACGCCTGGCTCGGTGACGGCGGCCGCCCCCTCTCCGGTGGTGAGCGTCGCCGTATCGGCATCGCCCGCGCCCTGCTGCACGATGCGCCGCTCTGGCTGCTGGACGAGCCGACCGAAGGGCTCGACAGTCAGACCGAGCGGGAGATCATGGATCTGCTGTTCCGGCTCGGGGCAGATCGCACCTTGCTGCTCATCTCCCACCGCTTGCTGGGGATGGAGCAGATGGACCGGATTGCCCTGATGGAAGAGGGACAGATCCGCCTCTGCGCCCCTCATGACGAGCTGCTGGGGGATGATTACTACCGCAGCCTCTATCAGAGGCTGGCTCCGGTTTGATATCAGGCTGATATCAGGGCTGATAGGGGTCACACCCTGACAACCGGGCGCAAAACGGGGCTGGTCGCCGCAGGCGGCTGGCCCCTATAATGTCCCCCTCATTATTCAACAAGATGCCGACATGGAGCGCCTGCGCATTTCTACTGTCCTCATCACCGACACAAGATACGAGACGATGAAACGCCTGATCCTGATGATGCCCCTGATTGCCTCCGGCTGTGCCAACTACGCCTTCAACAGCAATCTGGATAAAGAGAACTTTGACGAATACTTCAAACCCGGTAGCGTGCGCATCTATGAACAGGATGAGCTGGCTGACCTCAACTACCTCTACCTCGGCACCATCGAGGGTGAATCCTGCCAGGCCGATGCCAACCAGCCGGTGCCCAACGCAGGTGAAGCGCGCACCCTGGCCCGCCGCCGTGCCGCCGACATGGGTGGCAACGGGGTCACCATCGACAAGTGCGCCGAATTAAGCGACACCCCGGGCTGCCTGAAACAGGTGATCTGCTACGGGCAGGCGCTGAAAGTGGCCGAAGAGAAGTAACCCGCTGTCATGGCCCTCGCTATCGTTCGCCTTGGCAGCCCGCGCCTGCCCGATGAGGGGCTGCGGATCGGCACGGTGCGCCGCCCGCCCCGCGGCGTACCCAAGAGCGAATTTGCCAGCCAGCATTGGTACGATGTCTGGTTTCCCAACCTGGCCCCCAGCAGCGAGACCATGAAGCTGGGGCAGGCAGCCGAGACACCCGCCCAGTGGGCAGCGTTTGGCAAACAGTACAAGGCCGAGATGGCGCAACCTGCCGCCAGGCACGATCTGGCGCTGCTGGCCGCCCTCTCTCATACCACCAACCTCTCGGTCGGTTGCTACTGCGAGCAGGAGTCCCGCTGCCATCGCGTCATCTTGAAAGAGCTGCTGGTAGCCGCAGGCGCCGCCATCCGCTAACTCGGCGAGCGACAACGATGGGATGGGGAATCGCGTCAGCCGATCTTCAGTAGCCATCAGGTATGAATAGACAGAGAGGGCATCCCGCGGGATGCCCTCTCTCGTTGTGTTCGCGCTATCGCAGCAATTTTCCGCAGCAGCGGCTCGATGCCCCCCCTCCTAATGCAGACTGGGCTCCAGCAACTGCTGCCGTAGCGAAGTCTCCTCGGCCTGAGTCATGGCATGTTCCGCCCCCCCGACGGCAGGCTCGATGGCCAGCCAGTGGGCAAGGTCGGCGGCGGTCTCCTCCAGCGGCCGAAAGTTCAATCCCTTAACGATGGCCGCCTCGGCGCTTATAGAGCCGTAACCGGCAAATTCCACCTGCGCGCAGGGCAGCAGGGTGGGATAGCTCTGCCAGGGTTCGATTCCAGCCGCCATCAGGGTCGACCAGGGCAACCACTCGGGCTGGATGGGGCGGGCTGGCTGCAACCGGGCGCTCAGCCGCTCCAGCCAGTCACTCAAGGTAATACCGGATTTGAGCAAGTTGAATGTGCCCCCCAACTGCTGCTCGGCCGCGCGCAACACAAACTCGGCGCAGTCGCGCACATCGAGATACTGCAAGCGATCCTCGCCACTGCCCGGCAGCAACCAGGGCCCGCCCTGCTGCACCCGCTTAATCCACCAGGCCATGCGCCCGGTAGGATCATGGGGACCGCACAGCACGCCCGGGCGCAGGATGCAAAGCCGCTCGTCCCAGCGGGCGCGATACTCCTGCTCGCACAACACCTTGAGCGGGCCATAGTCAGTGGGCATTTCGCCTTCGGGGATAAGGTGCAGCGGCGCAGATTCATCCATCCCGGGCATTGAGAAATCGCGATATACGCTGATGGTGGAGATAAAGATCAGCCGTGCGCAGCACTCGAGCAAGGCCGCCGAGAGGCTCGCCGCCTGCTCGGGGCGATAGCAGCAGGTATCGATGACGAGATCCCACTGCAACCCGGCCCCTTGCAGGGGGCTCAGGGTCTTGTCCCTGTCGCCGGTGAGCTGCACCAGATCGCGCCAGTCCGGATGCTGGTGCAGGCCACGGTTGAACAGGGTCACTTCATGGCCCCAATCCAGTGCCAGCGCGGTGAGGTGGCGCCCCAAAAAGCCGGTGCCACCGATAATCAGCAGTTTCATCCCTCTCCCTCCCCCTTCGGCGCGAGTGCGCACATTTCATCCTGACACGCCAGTTGCCTCCACCCTACGCAACTTGACGGTATGGCACAGCCCCCGACTGGCCGGGATGGGACAGGGATCACGGCAGCGCCGCAAAAAAGGGCGTATTGAGGCCAAGCCTGCGTTTTGGGGCCGCCTGTGCTAAATTGCCGGGGTTTTCAGTCAGGATCCGCCATGAAGTTCGAAATCGACACCCTCGGGATCATTCGCTCTCCCTACAAGGAGAAGTTCGCCATCCCCCGCCAGCCCGGACTGGTCAAATCGGCCCGCGCCCGCCTCGAGCTGCTCCCCCCTTACGATCAGCCGGATGTGCTGCGCGGCATCGAGCAGTTCTCCCATCTGTGGCTCAGCTTCGTCTTTCACCAGACCATGGCGCAGGGCTGGCATCCGACGGTGCGTCCGCCGCGCCTTGGCGGCAACGAGCGGGTCGGCGTCTTTGCCACTCGCTCCACCTTCCGCCCCAATCCGCTAGGGCTCTCGGTGGTCGAGCTGCACGGGGTCGGTCGCGAGCGGGGCAAGCTGTGGCTGGAGCTGGGGGCGGTGGATCTGCTCGATGGCACCCCCATCGTCGATATCAAACCCTATATTCCCTATGCCGACAGCCTGCCGGATGCCCGTGGCGGCTTTGCCCCCGACGCCCCCACCCCGCCGCTGGCGGTGAGCTTCAGTGTTGAGGCCGAGCAGCAGTTGCAACCTTGGCTCAAGGCCCATCCCGAACTGCGCCAGCTGGTGAGCGAAGTGCTGGCACAAGATCCGCGCCCCGCCTACAAGAAGGGCAAGCCCGATGAGAAGGAGTACGGGGTGCGGCTGTTTGACTGCAATGTCCGTTTTCGCATCAGCGAGCCGGATTGCGTGGTGCTGGCCATCGAGCCCGCCTGAACCTGGGCGGGCCGACATCACTGATGCTATTTCACGCCTTCTTCACGTCACAAGGGGCTTAATGAGCCTGTAAATTGTGTGGCATTGATCAGACTATCCCCCCGGTTGCCAGTGATACCATGCAGACAGCAGAGGGCATCTCCTCTCTGACTGAGGTCAGCCGCAGGCTGCCGGTTGATGGCAAGCATGGCAGCCAGCCTGTTGCCGCCAAAGGATCTGGCCTCGCCCCGACACGTTTGAGTACGGGGATACCACACGGATGTGACAGCACTTCGAAGGAACAAACCTATGCTGATGAACAGTGAACAACGTTATGGCACCCTGAATATCGGGCTGCACTGGCTGACCCTGTGGGCCATGATCGCCGTCTACGCCCTGATCGAATTTCGCGATATTTTCCCCAAAGGGGACCCTGGCCGGGATCTGATGAAGGAGTGGCACTTTATGCTGGGGCTGCTTATCTTCGCCCTGGTCTTTGTCAGACTGGCCCTGCGCTGGATGAGCCCGACGCCCCGTATCGTGCCCGAGCTCTCCCCAGTCATGCACAAACTGGCAAAACTGGCCCACCTCGCCCTCTACGGTTTTCTTATTCTCACCCCGCTGTTTGGCTGGCTGCTGCTGAGCGCCGCGGGCAAGCCCATCCCCTTCTTCGGGCTTGAGCTGCCTGCCCTGCTTTCCCCAAGTCCGGATCTCAAGGGACTGATCAAGGAGGTGCACGAGACGCTGGGCAATATCGGTTACGCCCTGATCGGCCTGCACACGGTGGCGGCCCTCTATCACCACCATATTCTCAAAGACAACACCCTCACCAATATGCTGCCGCCGCGCCGCAGCTAACGGGTAACGGGGAAATGCAGAGGGGGCCATTGTGGCCCCCTCTGCATTTCCTGAACAGCACGCTGGCAAAGAGCATCACGCCTGCTTGGCCAGCTCCTCGGTCGGCTTGCCTTTCGGCTCGTGCGGCAGCTTTTTCACATTGCTCTTGTTCTCCGGCTGCTTGCTCCCGGACGAACTGTTTTCAGACAAGGCTTGCAACACGGGATCGGCCTTGCCGGCCACGGAGGGCTGGGACTGGCCAACAAAGTTGCCGCCTTTGCAGATGGAGAGACAGCCCCCCTTGAAGATCCCCTGCATCTTGCCGCTCTCCAGGATCTCCACCTCGGCGGAGGTACAGGTGCCTTCCAGCAGACCATTGATGATCACGTGGGGCGCACTTACCTCCCCCTCAACGCTCCCCCCCTGCATGATGCGCAGCACACCACCGATGAGCTGGATGGTGCCATTGACCTGACCGCGCACCTCCAGATCCCCCTCCACCTGCAACTCGCCCTTGAAGCGGGCACCGGCTGCAATCACAGTGGCCCCGGCCGACGCAGTAGCCGCACCACCTTTGTTTCTTCCAAACATCCGTACTCTCTCCACCAACCACACAAGCAGAACCAGCGGCATCGGCGCCACTGGCCACAGAAAACAGGGCGACCCCAGCACGTAGAGCAGCAAGGCTGCCCCCCAGCAGAGCCAGACAATATAGAGGAGGTCGCTGCGCTCACGCTGTTGCAGTCGCGCCAGCAGCCTCCCGGCCATCTCTCTCATCACATCAAACCTTTCGCAGCATGGCTGCCGACCAGCATGCCATCGACAACCCGGACCATGGTTAAACGACCAGTTGGTGCGAACTCTGAAGTCCCGCTGATTCAGTCCCGATACAGCCGGGATGCATTAGGATTCGAATTGACTCGAAGCGACATACACTTTCTAATTGACAGCCTGGATCCCTATGACCGCTCACATCATGAAAATTCTGTTGGTCGAAGACGACAAGCTGCTCAATCACCACCTCTCCTCTCTGCTGACCGAAGCCGACAATCAGGTCTACAGCACCGACCAGGCCGGGATTGCACTGCACTACGCCGCCGACTATCCCATTGATGTGGCCATCATCGACCTCGGTCTGCCCGATATGGACGGCCTGCAACTGATCCGGCAACTGCGTGAACGGCAGATCCCCTTCCCCATCATTGTGCTGACCGCCCGTGGCAACTGGCAGGACAAGGTCGAAGGACTGGAAGCAGGTGCTGATGACTATCTGGTCAAACCGTTCCAGAAAGATGAGCTGCTGGCCCGACTCAATGCGCTGGTGCGCCGCAGCGCCGGTTTTATCTCGCCGAAGGTGAAGGCCGGTGATTACGAGCTGGATCTCTCCCGCAAGGAGCTGACCATCGCCGGTGAAGTGGCGGTGCTCACCAGCTTTGAATACCTCATTCTGGAGTACCTGATGCGCAACGCCCGTCAGGTGGTCTCCAAGCAGCAACTGCTCGACCAGCTCTACGGCGACGGCGAAGGGGACCCCAACACCATCGAGGTGATGGTGAGCCGCCTGCGCAAGAAGCTGGATCCGGAGGGGACGATTCAACCCATCTCCACCATCCGGCGTCAGGGTTATATCTTCAACCTCTCCTGTAACTGATGCAGTTTCATCTGCCGCGTCCCATCAAGATGATCCGCAGCTCACTGCACATCAAACTGCTGCTCAGCTCGCTGCTGGTCATCGCGCTGATCATGGGGTTTGCCGTCTACGCCCTCTATCTTGGCCACGTCGAGGAGCAGACCCAGAAGGCCAGCGCCCGGATGCAGGAGAACCTGGCCAAGCTGTTTTCCTCCACCGAGCCGGATGACAAGGGGTCGAACGTCGAGCTGGGGCGGATATCCCGTGGTGCGGGGGATCGCAACCTCGATACCCTGATCTGCCGCGCCGATGGCGATCTGGTCTGGTCGAGCCTCCATATGCCAGAGGTGATCAAGGCCAAACAGACCATCTGCGGCGATCTGATGAAGTATCTGGGGGGGATGGATCTCGACTACTTCTTCAAGAAGCACACCATCAAGAACGGCGAGAGCTACTTCGTCTACAGCCTGCGGTTTATCCGCAATCCCGGCAGCGGCACCACCGCCTACTACGTGGTGATGATCGACTCGGCCAAACGCTATCACGAAGAGTCCCGCACCTATCTCTACCAGACCGCCAAACAGGCACTGCTCGCCTATATGCTGCTGGCCGGGCTGCTGCTGCTCACCACCTTCTGGAGCCTCAGCTCACTGCGCACCATCGCCCGTCAGATCGACGATATCCGGGCCGGCAAGCGCGATGACCTCTCGAGCGATTTTGAGCGGGAGCTGGCCCCGCTGACCGACTCCATCAACCAGTTGCTGGAGAACGAACGCCAGCAGACCCAGCGCTACCAGCACGCCCTCAACGATCTCGCCCACAGCCTGAAAACCCGGCTGGCGCTGATCCAGATCACCACCCGCGAAGTGAAGCTGGGGCGGGAGATCCACGACAACATCAACGAGCAGATCCTCACCATGGATCAGATGATCCAGTATCAGCTCAGACGGGCCGTGACCGGCCGCCAGCGCCTTGCCAGCAAGGGCACCGAGCCGGTGCCGCTGATTGAAAAACTGCTGGCCAGCCTGACCAAGGTCTATCGCCACAAGAAGCTGCAAACCCACTTCAAGTTCGATGATGACGCCCTCTTCCACGGCGAACAGGGCGACCTGATGGAGCTGATGGGCAACCTGCTCGACAACGCCTGCAAGTTTGCCATCAGCGAAGTGAAGGTGACGGTGCGCCGCCATCTCGAGCGGCTGCGTATCGAAGTGGAAGATGATGGCCCGGGGATCGACCCGGCCAAATCGGAGCAGATCTTCCAGCGCGGCGTGCGGGCAGACAGTTCACCCGGTCAGGGCATAGGACTGGCGGTGGTGACCGAAATCGTCCACAGCTACGGCGGCCAGATCCGGGTCGATGAATCCCCCCTCGGCGGCGCCCGCTTTACCCTGGACTTGCCCTGATCGGCATTGCCCTACCCAGCCTAGCCAGTGATGGCCCCACCACAAGGCCCCCAACCTCGGGGGCCTTGTCGTTTCTGCCACCCAAGTTGTTTTAATTTATTGATCCGGCACTGATTCTCGCCCCTCTACCCTTCCACCACCGGCTTCAATCGGTATCATGGTAGCGCGGCACAAAGCTGCTTCCGGAGCCACACCATGAGCATTCGCTGTCAGAAGGGAGTTATCCGCAGAACATGGGTTAAAAGCAGCACACCGGGAACTGTAACTTGGGGGCGGTAGCGTTTCGAATAGAAAATATGAGCGACCTCAAATGAAAACTAGAAATACATACAACTTATTAGTGATAACTTAATGTAAGCTCCTATCTTTAGCTTATGAGGAAAGTAATGGACGCAGAAAAAATAATATTATCAAGTGGTGACCACGAAATATTATTATCTATTTCTCCTGATTGGCCAATGATTATCATTACCGGTTTAATTGGTATTGGTAGTATTTTTACTTCTATCTTAGTCGGCCGAATAAGCCGACAAAATCAGCAGGCTCAAAACCTAGCAAAAAAAGCAGAATTAAGGCAGGCATGGATAAATGAGTTACGACAAAACATATCTGATCTTATTAGCATAGCTGCAATGATTGCCGTTAGGAAAAATTTGGATGATGATTTTCAAAACAATGAATCGTTTTATCAATATCACTCCCAATTAATTTCTGTCAGAACAAAGATACATCTAATGCTTGACCCCAATAAAGAATACTCTAAGATAATAAAATCTTTAATTAAAGATGTGTATTCTGAATCAGTAAAAAAAGACGGTACAACTAAAGATTTAAATGTCTATCGTATTGCACTTGAAGAACAATCACAAAAGGTGCTTGAAAAAGCATGGATGGATATTAAGTCTGAACTAAAATGAGATGTTTTCCACATGTAAAACCGAATTAAAGTATTCATTTTAGAACCATGAAATTAATTCATTTGTGCCGAATCGTTTAAATCCATGATAATTAAACATATAACCAACAAACATTAGTTACATATTTATATAGTATTTACGACTCAGGCAATCTTTGCATTTAATAAAAATATTGTGAGGTATATTATCTCGTTAACATGCCGAAAGCCAATTTTCAATTATTATAAATATCCACAACTCAGGGATAAAATATGGGCAAAGTGATTTTACAGGGATTTATTATTGTGCCTCTCTCCGAGCTTGCGATAGTCAAGAGCGAGCTTGATGCCCATATTCGTTTAACTCGTGCGGAAAAAGACTGCCTGATCTTTGAGGTGACTCAAGACCCTCTCAATCCCTGCAGATTCGATGTCTATG
>NZ_JBGLRC010000015.1:0-89273 GCF_041402345.1 Aeromonas sp. S11(2024)
GTGCCAGTTTAAAAGTCAGCGAGTAATCGCGCTGTGTCCGTTTCACACCTTGTCCCATCGGGTTCTCCATTTATTGGGGGGAAAGGTGTAAACCATATTCAGGACGGGACATGGCGATCAAAAAAGCCCGTCACCAAGGTGACGGGCTTTTTCATGGCATAGTGCCGCATAGTGCCAGAGCACCAGGCGATGCGATTACAGCACCTTGGCAATGGCCTCGCACAGGGGATCTATGTTGGCGCGGGTGATCCCGGCTACGCTGATCCGGCCTGAGCCGACGATGTAGATGGCAAATTCGCTCTTGAGGCGCTCCACCTGATCCTTGGTGAGACCGGAGAAGGAGAACATGCCGTTCTGCTCGCGGATAAAGCTGAAATCCTGGCTCACGCCGAGGGCAGCCAACTTCTCTACCAGCAGTTCGCGCATCTCGCGAATACGCACCCGCATAGCGGCCACTTCTTCGACCCACTCGGCATAGAGAGCCGGATCGCTCACCACGGCGGTGACCACAGCGGCGCCGTGTGACGGCGGGTTGGAGTAGTTGGCACGGATCACTGTCTTGACCTGAGTGAAGGCCACATCGGCGATCTCCTTGGTCGCGCTGACCAGCGTGAAGGCGCCGACCCGCTCGTTGTAGAGGCCGAAGTTCTTGGAGAAAGAGCTCGCCACCAACAGTTCGTCATGGCACTCGGCGAAAATCCGCAGACCTTCGGCATCCTCTTCGATACCACGGGCAAAACCCTGATAGGCGAAGTCAAACAACGGCAACCAGCCGGCGGCAGCACTCTGCTTGGCCAGCGCGCGCAACTGATCGCTAGTGGGGTCGATACCGGTCGGGTTGTGGCAGCAGCCGTGCAGCAGCACCAGCTCACCCGGCTGCACTTCGGCCAGCGAAGCCTGCATAGCGGCAAAGTCGAGCCCCTTGGTCGCTGCGTCGTAGTACTTGTACCACTTGACGGTCAGGCCCGCGGCCTGGAACACGCTGACGTGGTTGGCCCAGGTGGGATCGGAGATCCAGATGGTCTTGGCCAGACCGTTGCGCACCACGAATTCGGCCGCGATACGCAGGGCACCGGTACCGCCCGGCGCTTGCGCGGTCTTGGCGCGGCCGCTGGCAACCAGCGCAGAGTGCTGCCCGAATAGCAGTTGCTGCACGATGCGGCCATATTCGATATTGCCTTCAATACCGAGGTAGTTCTTGGTCTTCTCGTCGGTCAGCAGCTTCTGCTCGGCTTTCTTGACGCAGTGAAGAATGGGGGTGGCACCGGACTCGTCCTTGTAGATCCCTACGCCCAGATTGATCTTGTGGCTGCGAGAGTCAGCGCGGAAGGCTTCGGTCAGGCCCAGGATCGGATCCGCTGGGGCGGCAACAACCTTTTCAAACATGGTATTCCCTGTATTCCGTTGAGTTCGTTGGGTGGCAAAGCGGCTTGATAAACAAAAGCGCTCATCTGGCGAGCGCTTCGTCAACTCTTTATATCACCGCGTTCAATGGGGGAAAACCGCTTTTTGGCTCGCTTTCAGGCCAATTTCAACCAACGGCATGCCACGCTGGCGCCAGCGCACACACCTCGGCCGACAAGCCACCATTGGACTCAACCAAACCGCTACAAACTGCTAACAATGGCTTGGGGATCCGGCTCGGCTCCCAGGGCCTAGCCTCAATCAAAGGCTGGGCATACGCACTGAGAATGGGGGCCAGATCACGGGGCAACCACCAGCTGGCCGGACGACCCAGCCGCTGGGCCAGCGCCTGCAGCCGATCCACCCCGGCAGGGTCGAGAGCGGTGAGATGACTCCACAACACATTGGGGGGCAAGGCGGCCACTACCTGCTGCAAGGCTAGAGGAGCCGATGGAGGGGCCCACACCAGCAAGGTGCCGGGTTCAAGAAGCAGCTCGGCAAAGGCGCCGACGCTGTCTGTGGTGATCACCCGCTCGATACTCCCCTCCCCCCACAGGATCTTGCCAAGACCCGCCAGGGTGCGCTCGGGCAGCGCCACCTCCCCCAGCGCCTGCAACCAGGGGGCAGCATCGATCAGGGTGCCGCCGCTGAAAAAGAGGCTGAATGGCTGGGCGGCGCGCAAGCGCAACAGCTGATCGGCACAGAGCCGGATCCCCTTGTCCTCGAAATCGATCTGCTCATTGGGGGTGAAGTTCACCTCGCTCTTGCGATAGAGCGCCGCCAGCACCCGTTCGTTGACCTGCTCCCCCAATTGCCAGCCCTGAGCATGCAACCACTCCTCGGGCTCGGGGGGGGCAGTTGCGATCTCGGCCAGCATCAGCTCGCGGGTGAGATAGCGCCGCCCGGCCGGGGTGAGCTCATAGCTGTGGTTGCCATGGGCGAGCAGCAGCTGGTTATCCTTGAGCAGGCCCACCAGCGGTTGCCACTGGCGGCCACGGATCACCACAGGTGAGTGGCTCAGCAACTGCTGCGCCAGCGCCCGCCATTCGGGGTGACTAAAGTCGATCAATTACAATCCATCCCTGTCAGTGCTCAATCGGATAAACAAACAGCCTGAAAAGGTACCGTTACAGGCCGATGACGCCAAGCCTCCCGCGCCAATTACGTGACTTCGCTCCCTGCAATTTTCCCCAAACAGAAGAGCCCACCGTGGGGTGGGCTCTTTCTTGGATAACACTCGACGCTTATTCGACGTTGAGACGCAGCTCGGCGTCGTGCCAACCCAGTGGCAGGGTCAGCAACTGATCGATCAGCTCCCGGCGATCGGATTTCTCCAGATAGGCGAGATAGAGCGGACGGCTCAGCGGCTGGCCCCCTTCAACCAGATACAACGCCCCCTTCTCGAGGAAGGGGCTGACCATCCGCCGTGGCAGGTAAGCAGCGCCACCATTGGCCAACACAAACTGTAACGCCATGCTGGCAGAGCTGGAGTGCAGCACCGGGGTCTTTTGCAGGCTCTGCAAGCGGCTGGGTTGCGGCTCGAAGCTGGTGCCCCAGTCGAGGTGGATGTGCGGCATCTGCATCAGGTTGTCGGCATTGGCGGCCGGATCCCGGCTCACCAGCTCGAACACCAGCTCACCGATGGGATGCAGGGCAATCTCGTCGATCTTGGTGGGCTCGGAGAGCAGGGCCAGATCGAGGGAGCGCTCCAGCAACTGGCGGCAGAGGTGCTCGCGGGAGGCTGTTTCCAGCCGCACCGCCAAACCGGGCGCCAGCGCATAGATGTGATTGAGCCAGTCGTTGAAATCGAGCTCCCAGAACACAGCGGGCGCGCCGATGGCCAACTGCTGGCTGAATCCCGGCGAGAGTGCCACATCCTGCTTGGCACGACCAAGGGTGTGCAAGATGGCGTCTGCGTAGGGCAGCAGACGCTCACCGGAGGCGGTCAGACGGATATTGTTGCGATGACGGGCAAACAGACTGACACCCAGTTGCTGCTCTAGCTGGCGGATCCGGAAACTCACCGCCGACTGGGTCAGGTAGAGATTTTCAGCAGCCCGGCCAAAGTGCCGGGTCTTGCTCACCTCGATAAAGGTCCGAAGCAGCTCGGTATCCATTAATCGATGGACTCGTCACTGCCACCGCCGCTGCCACCACCGACATCAAAGCTGCCGCCACCGCTGCTCTCTTCGCTGGCGCCGCCAACGACGGTGCAGAGGCGATGAACGCGCTTGGGACCGATCACCTTGAGGTACTTGAACCACACCTTGGCATGGGGGTTGGCACCGGCTTCGCCGGATTTGACCTGTTCGACGAAGGCGGACTCGACATCGTCACGGGGTGCAAGGTTGCCCTGGTAGAGTGCCAGCATGGCGGTACCATACTTTTCCAGACTGTCCGCTTCGGCCACAGTGAATTCGCCACTGCGACGCAGGCCACGGGGAAAATGTTTGAAGTCGTTGAAACGCTTGTCTGATTCGAAGCTCATAGTGCTCTTTTTTCTGGTTAGTTTGACCTTTGCGGGCAAGTATCATCAGGCCATCGCCGAGTGCAAAATCAATTTTCTCACTATGTTAATAAATATCTTTTATCGAAGTCACTTTGCCCCTTCGTTGACGCCGATTTTGTGGCATAACACACAAAAAACGTTGATAAATAATAAACTTATGTAAACGTGCAGCCAATTTGCACGTCACTTTTTGGACTGTGCAGGCAAAAATAAAGCGCCATACGGCGCTTTATTTATCACATCAGGTGAACCAGCTGAACCTTTGGTTCAAACATGCTTACTCAATCATGGCCGGTTGGGCCAGGTTGTCGGCACGCCACAAACGGTAGCGCACTTCATACTCCTGCGGCACGTAGATCACGAACGGCAGTTTTGAGTTGTAGTTCACGAAGAAGCCCTGACCGTAGATCTGGACGAAGGTCTCTTTCTGCTGGTTATCCGGGCACATCATCAGGGTGCTGATGGGGTCGGAGACTTTGCCCAGTTTCAGGTAGTTGTAGCCCCAGCCTTTGACGCTGTGCTGTTCCAGGTTGCCTGCAAAACGCGGTACGTTGCAATCAACCATCATCTTTTTGCCGACCTGCAGCTCGACCATCATGTCGGCTTCTTTCTCGACTTCAGGCAGGCGGATCACCACACGTTCCTGATTCACGTCAGCGGCTGGGAACATGCTGATATCAAATTTTTTCGGCTCGGCGGCGAAGGCATGGCCACCCAGCAACAAGGCGCCCAGCAGGCTAAAACGCAATACGGTTTTCATCTGTACCTCATGGGGTTGGTTCAACGCCGCTAGACTAACCGCTCTGCCGATTTCATGCCAGCGATCTGCTACGTAAAAACTGCGTAAAATGATGCAGATCCGGCACACCATGACGTGATCTGGCTATTTTCTGACAGGGCGCACACTCCCGTTACGGGAACCTGAAACAAAAAGCGAGGCCAATTGGCCTCGCTTTGCATTCAAATGGCGCCTGGCGGTTATTTAGCCGCCCCTTCATAGGCCTTGATGACGGCGACCGCCTTGTCGGGGAAGTCGCTGAACACCCCGTCCACATCGGCTTGATAGAGGAAGATGTTGAGCAGATCGGTGAAGTCCTTGGCATAGGCCGGGATCTGCCCCTCATCCTGACGGAAGGTATAGGGGTGAACTTTCAGGCCCGCTGCATGGGCTTCTTTTACCATGCCGGTGAAGACCGGTTTGCCCAAAGTGCCCGGCTCGGTGACGATCATCGGTTTCCACGGGCCAATCCCTTCGGCATAGCTGGCGATGGTTTTCATCGCACCCGGCTTGAACATCCAGTCATAGTTGTAGGGGGTCGCCTTGCCCTTGGCGTCGTAGACCATGGTCTCGTTCCAGTCGGTCTCGGCCATCAGCTGCACCAGTTTCAGATCCATACCCATGGCGGGCATCAGCTCGCTGTTGATGCGCTTGAGTTCATCGGCATCGAAGCACTGCAGGTAGACCTTGTCATCCTTCCCGGTGTAGCCGTACTCCTTGAGCACCTTCAGCACCGCCTTGGAGATATCCTTGCCTTCGTGACGGAACAACCAGGGCGCCTTGATCTCCGGGTAGATGCCGATGTTCTTGCCGGTGCTCTTGTTGAGCCCCTGGATCATCTCTATCTCCTCCTGGAAGGTATGGATCTTGAAGTCTGACTTCCAGAGCGGGAAGCGGGCCGGATAGACCGGCACCTGCTTGCCATCCACCAGCTGGAACGGCTCGGTCATACGCAGGGAACGCACCTCGTCCAGGGTAAAATCCACCACATAGTAACGGCCGTCCGGACGGGCACGACCGGGGAAGCGCGCCGCCACATCGGTGATGCCATCGAGGAAGTGATCGTGCATCACCACCAGCTGGTCATCCTTGGTCATCACCAGATCCTGCTCCAGATAGTCAGCCCCCATGCCATAGGCCAGCGCCTTGGACTCCAGGGTATGCTCGGGCAGGTAGCCGGAAGCGCCACGGTGGGCGATCACCACCTTGCCTTCATCGGCAGCCAACACGGGTAATGAGAGGGATGCCCCAAGGCTCAAGGCGATGAGGGAAACGGCAAGTTTTTTCATATGTGATGCTCTTTATTATTGTGTGTAGGTAATTGTTCTATCAGAGGTTTGTTGCATATTTACGGTGGAAAGCGGTGGGCAGCAACGCACTGCCCACCGTCACTCATCAGCTCGCCTTGCGCAGAGCCTGATGGTATTGGTCGAGCCAGATCTGCAGCATCTGCTGCTCTGACTCGTTCAGGCGCAGCCCCAGCTTGCTGCGGCGCCAGAGAATATCGTCCAGTGAACAGGCCCACTCCCGCTCGATGAGATAGCGCACTTCCGACTCGTAGAGGCCACCACCGAAGTGAATGCCGCGATCCTCTTTTAGCCAGAGACGGGCATGGGCGCCATAGGCCTCGGCAATGCGCAGGGCGCTGCGATCATCGAGCCAGTCAAACTCCAGCGCAAAGGCGCGGGCCAGCTCGCGTACCGAGCAGTCAAACTCGCCGCCGGGCAGACGGCTGGTCGCCGTCCAGTCATCCCCCATCTGGCTGAACCAGGGCTTGAGCTTGTTGCAGGCGGCCTGCGCCAGCTTGCGATAGGTGGTGAGCTTGCCGCCAAACACCGACAAGAGCGGCGCACCGTCAGACTCGCCAGAAAGTTCGAGGGTGTAGTCGCGGGTCACCGCCTGCGGCGAGTCTGACTCGTCATCACAGAGCGGGCGCACCCCGGCATAGGTCCAGATCACATCTTTCGGCGCAATTTGGCGAATGAAGTGGGCGTTGACCACCTTGCACAGGTAGGTAATTTCGGCCTCGCTGATCTTCGCTTCCCGCGGGCTGCCGTGGTGCTCCACATCGGTGGTGCCGATAAGGGAGTAGTCCTGCTGATAAGGGATGACGAAGACGATGCGATTGTCTTCGTTTTGCAGGATATAGGCCTCTTCGCGCTCATGGATGCGCGGCACTATCATGTGACTGCCTTTAATAAGGCGAATGCCGCGGGGGGATTTCTCGTGCAGGCTCTCGTCATAGAAGGTCTTGACCCAGGGGCCCGCCGCATTGACCAGACCACGGCTGGTGACGGTGAACTGCTCGCCCCCTTCCCGCTCCAAAGTGAGCGTCCAGTGTTTGGATCCGCGCACCGCCTTGATGCAGCGAGTGCGGGTCTGCACATCGGCCCCCTTGTCACGGGCCATCATGGCGTTGAGTACCACCAGCCGGGCGTCGTCGACCCAGGCATCCGAGTATTCAAACCCTTTGTTGATCCCTGCTGTCAACCCATCTTGCGGCAGGAAGCGCACGCCACAGCTCCCCTTGAGCTTGTCGCGCTTGGCCAGATTGTCATAGAGGAACAGACCGGCTCGGATCATCCAGGCCGGACGCAGGTGCGGGCGGTGCGGCAGGCGAAAACGCATGGGACGGGCGATGTGAGGCGCCATACCGAGCAGCACCTCCCGCTCCGCCAGCGCCTCTTTCACCAGCCGGAATTCGTAATGCTCGAGATAGCGCAAACCGCCGTGGATCAGCTTGCTGGAGTTGGACGAGGTGGCAGAGGCGAGATCTTGCGCCTCAAACAGGGCAACCTTCAGACCCCGTCCTGCCGCATCGGCTGCGATGCCGACCCCGTTGATGCCGCCACCGACGACGACCAGATCATAATGTTCGCTCATGTTCACCTACTTTCATTTTTATGATTGCTATAACAGCAATGTTTGATTTCGCTCATTTTAGAACATGAAAATACAACAAACGAACATTTTATGGTGAAAGTGTGATCGCCACAGCCCGCCAGAGGTGGCAAAGGGGACAGGTCAGCGGAGCAAATGGCGTTGAGCCAGCATCGGCGAGTTAATAGCCAAAAAAACCAGATTGAATAGTGGTTTTGGCAATACCTATAAAGGGGTGAGATGGATGCAGGGATGGGGGAGAGAAAGAGAAAGGAGGCCGCCCTGACGGGCGACCGGCACAGCCTTGACGTGTTTCGCCGTCAGCAGATGTGGCAGGCAATCTGGTGTTGCGCCATCAATCGCGCCAGCTTTTCCGGTGGCTCCTGATCGGTAAAGAGGGCGTGGATCTGGCTGAGATTGCCCAGATTGACCATGGCATTGCGACCGAACTTGGTGTGGTCGGCGGCCAGGAACACCTGACGGGAGTGGGCGATGATGGCCTGGGCGATCTTCACCTCGTGATAGTCGAAATCGAGCAGGGAGCCGTCGTTGTCGATCCCCGAAATCCCGATGACACCATAGTCCATGCGAAACTGACCGATGAAGTCGCGGGTCGCCTCCCCCACGATGCCGCCATCGCGGTTGCGGATCTCGCCGCCGGCGATGATGACGGTGAAGTCATCCTTTGCCGTCAGGATGCTGGCCACGTTGAGGTTGTTGGTGACGATGCGCAGCTCACGGTGATCGAGCAGGGCGCGGGCAATAGCTTCGGTGGTGGTGCCTATGTCGATAAAGAGCGATGAGCCGTCGGGAATATTGGCCGCTACCTCGCGGGCGATGCGCTCTTTCTCCTTGAGTTGCATCAC
Source organism: Aeromonas sp. S11(2024) (assembly GCF_041402345.1). Lineage (NCBI taxonomy): Bacteria > Pseudomonadati > Pseudomonadota > Gammaproteobacteria > Aeromonadales > Aeromonadaceae > Aeromonas > Aeromonas sp. S11(2024). Next base: position 8,438 of record NZ_JBGLRC010000015.1, read on the forward strand.
TTTACGGGCGCTGTAGGCGGTATTGACGGTACTCGAATGCAGGGAGGCACCGCCATGATGGCGCCGGATCTTGTTCTGTTCGGCGAGATCGTTCAGATCCCGGCGAATGGTCTGGGGGCTGACGTCAAAGTGGGTCACCAGATCGTCGGTCGAGACAAATCCCTGCCGCGTCAGGACGTCCAGGATCTCCAGATGTCGTTGGGTTTGCTTCACGCTTGCACTCCGATGATGAGACAAAAAAAGGCCCCGGCAGATGCGGGGCCTTTTGGCAGTTTACCTGATCCCCTTTGGGATCAATAAGCTGAGGATCACGTTTTATGCCTTATGGGCAGCCGCTTTCTTGGCCGCAACGGCAATGTTCTCATGCTTGAGGGTCATCGCCAGCAGGATGATGGAGAGCACGCAGGAGACAGTCAGCACCATGAAGCCGCCATCCCAACCAAAGTGGTCAACGGTATAACCCAGCATGGCGTTGGCTGCCACGGCGCCGCCCAGATAACCGAACAGACCGGTGAAACCTGCCGCAGTACCGGCTGCTTTCTTCGGTGCCAGCTCAAGAGCATAGAGGCCGATCAGCATGACAGGACCGTAGATCAGGAAGCCGATAGCTACCAGCGCCATCATGTCGATGGTCGGATTGCCGGCCGGGTTGAACCAGTAAACCAGCACAGCCAGGGTCACCAGCACCATGAACAGGATACCGGCCGGGGCACGGCGGCCCTGGAACATCTTGTCAGAGATCCAGCCACACAGCAGGGTGCCCGGAATACCGGCCCACTCGTAGAGGAAGTAAGCCCAGGAAGAATTGTCGACGGTGAAGTGCTTGGCCTCTTTCAGGTAGGTTGGCGCCCAGTCCAGCACACCGTAACGAATGAGGTAAACGAAGGCGTTAGCGATCGCGATGTACCACAGCAGTTTGTTGTGCAGCACGTACTTGACGAAGATCTCCTTGGCGGAAAACTCCTGCTCGTGGCTCTCGTTGTAATCCTTCGGATAGTCGTTCTTGTACTCCTCGATGGGAGGCAGACCGACCGATTGCGGGGTATCACGCATCACGAAGAAGGCGATCACCGCGATGGCGGCCGCCGCTGCCGCAGGCACATAGAAGGCGCTGCGCCAGTCGTTGAACCAGCCCATCCCGAGGATAAACAGCGGGCCAATCATGCCGCCGCCCACGTTGTGCGCCACGTTCCAGACCGCAACCACTTCGCCGCGCTCTTTCTGTGACCACCAGTGCACCATGGTGCGACCGCAGGGCGGCCAGCCCATGCCCTGTGCCCAGCCGTTCAGGAACAACAGCACAAACATGATGGCAATGCTGGAGGTGGCCCAGTGCATGGTACCCATCATGAACATGATGGCAGCCGAGAGCAGCAGACCGGCGGAGAGGAAGTAACGGGCGTTGGAACGGTCAGAGACGTTCCCCATCAGGAACTTGGACAAACCGTAAGCGATGGAGACCCCGGAGAGCGCGAAACCGAGATCACCACGGGAGAAGCCCTGCTCGATCAGATAGGGCATCGCCAGACTGAAGTTTTTCCGTACCAGATAGTAGCCGGCGTAACCGAAGAAGATCCCGAAAAACACCTGCCAACGCATGCGTTTGTAGAAGGGGTCGACCTTGTCAGCCGGGAGCCTGTCGATGTGCGCCGCAGGCCTGAAGAGACTAAGCATGTTCTGCTTCCTTATTGTTGTTATGGGCGGTTGAGGATGCCCTGACCATTCCAACGAATCATGTGAGTCCACTAATTCGTAAGCGAGCCTATTGTGCTCATATACGCTCATTTAATCTGTGATGCATGCTCAAATATTGCAGTTTTATTACAAATAAAAGCTCCAAATGAGAAATCACTCAGCAAGCGCCAGCCCTTGTGTGGCAAGGGTTGCGAGCTACCCCCTAAGTGGTAAATGGCGGTTATCAAGATGCTTTACGTCACATTTTCTTAGCAATGAGTGGGATCTTGTCCACATTTCCTATGGAGGGGGGATGGTGAAATTATTGGGAAGGGTTATTTTCTGTCACGACCGATAACGAGCGCAAACGAGCATAACGTTTGCGCAAGACGCAAAAACAACAAGGAAACGTTTTCGGCGGCAACGGATAGACACAAAAAGATAAAACGGAACATCAAACCTCTACGGGTGGATATAAGGAACAAAAGTATGAGCATACAAAGACCCAATACCCTGCTTGGCGAGTGCATCGCCGAGTTTATCGGAACCGGCCTGCTGATATTTTTCGGCGTCGGATGTGTGGCGGCACTGGTGCTGGCAGGCGCCAACTTCGGGCAGTGGGAAATTTCCATTACCTGGGGTCTGGGTGTGGCCATTGCCATCTATGTGACCGGCGGCATTTCAGGTGCCCACTTGAACCCGGCTGTAACCCTGGCGCTGATGACCTTCTGCGGTTTCGACAAGCGCAAGGTGGTTCCCTACATCATCGCCCAGATGGCCGGTGCCTTCTGCTTCGCGGCCCTTGTCTACTTCCTTTATGGTAACCTTTTCACCCAGTGGGAAGTGACCCATAACGTGGTGCGCGGCAGCGTCGAGAGCCTCGGCACCGCCGGGATCTTCTCCACCTACCCCAATGCCCTGCTGACCAACATGCAAGCTTTTGCCGTCGAGCTGGTGATCACCGCCGTCCTGATGCTGGGCATCATGGCGCTGGGTGACAACAACAACGGCGCTCCCAAAGGTTTCGCAGCCGCTCTGCTGATCGGTATCCTGATCGCGGTGATCGGCGCCTCCCTTGGCCCGTTAACCGGTTTTGCCATGAACCCGGCCCGTGACTTTGGTCCGAAACTGTTCGCGTTCTTTGCTGGCTGGGGTGATGTTGCCCTGACCGGTGGTCGTGACAACCCCTACTTCTGGGTTCCGATCCTTGGCCCCATCGTTGGCGCCCAGATTGGTACCGCTCTGTATGTCAAAGTGCTGGCTCCCTGCGTCCCGGGCAACCGTGTCGTCACCACCGAGCAAGCGACCCAAACCGCCAAAGAAGAGGCTGCCGCATAAGAGCGGCCCCCTCCAACGTATAAAAACGTGGAAAATAGAAACGTGGAGAACATCATGTCTGCTGAAAAGAAATATGTCGTCGCTCTGGACCAGGGAACCACCTCTTCCCGCGCCATCGTGTTTGATCAGGATGCCAACATTGTCGGTACCTCCCAGCGCGAATTCACCCAGCACTACCCGAAAGCGGGCTGGGTAGAGCACGACCCGATGGAGATCTGGGCGACCCAATCCTCCGTCTTTACCGAAGTGCTGGCCAAGACCGGCCTGCGCAGCGAAGAGATCGCCGCCATCGGTATCACCAACCAGCGTGAAACCACCGTTGTCTGGGAAAAGGCCACCGGCAAGCCCATCTACAACGCCATCGTCTGGCAGTGCCGCCGCACCGCCGCCATCTGCGAAGAGCTCAAAGCTCGCGGTCTGGAAGAGTACGTTCGCGAGAACACAGGTCTGGTGCTGGATGCCTACTTCTCCGGTACCAAGGTGAAGTGGATCCTCGACAACGTGGAAGGTGCCCGCGAGAAGGCGATGAACGGCGAACTGCTGTTCGGCACCATCGACACCTGGCTGGTCTGGAAAATGACCAATGGCGAAGTGCACGTCACCGACCCGACCAACGCCTCCCGTACCATGCTCTACAACATCCGCGAGCTGAAGTGGGACGAGAAGATGCTGGACGAGCTGGGCATCCCCATGTCCATGCTGCCGGAAGTGAAACCCTCTTCAGAAGTGTACGGCTACACCACCCGTGGCGGCGGCTCCCGCATCCCCATCGCCGGTATTGCCGGTGACCAGCAGTCTGCCCTGTTCGGCCAGCTCTGCTTTGAGAAAGGGATGGCCAAGAACACCTACGGCACCGGCTGCTTCATGCTGATGAACACCGGTACCGAGCCGGTTCGCTCCAACAACGGCCTGCTGACTACCGTTGCCATCGGCCCGAAAGGGGAAGTGAACTACGCGCTGGAAGGTGCGGTATTTATGGGCGGCGCCACCATCCAGTGGCTGCGTGACGAGCTGAAGATCATTCACGATGCCCGCGATACTGACTACTTCGCCTCCAAGGTGGGTGACACCAACGGCGTCTATCTGGTGCCGGCCTTCGTCGGTCTGGGCGCACCCTACTGGGATCCGTATGCTCGCGGCACCATGGTTGGTCTAACCCGTGGTGCCAACCGCAACCACATCATCCGCGCCGCGCTGGAATCCATCGCCTATCAGAGCCGCGACGTGCTGGATGCCATGCAGCAGGACTCCGGCATCAAGCTGGCAGCCCTCAAGGTAGACGGCGGCGCCGTAGCCAACGACTTCCTGATGCAGTTCCAGGCTGACATGATGCACACCCCGGTGATACGTCCGACCCGCATCGAGACTACCGCCATGGGTGCCGCCTTCCTGGCAGGTCTGGCAGTCGGCTTCTGGAAGAGCTCGGACGAGCTGGAAGACAAGTTCAGCGTGGACCGCGAGTTCATCCCGCAGATGGACAGAGACGATCGCGCCAAACGTTACAGCGGCTGGCAAAAAGCAGTTGAGCGTTCACGCCGTTGGGCTGAAGAGGAGTGATCGGGCACCCGACATTCCGTTGAGATAAACACCCAAGAGGCCGACCGCTATGTCGGCCTCTCTTTTTATGCTTTCCCTTGCCGCTTTCTGCCCCCTTCCCGCTAATTGCTCCCTCCCTTTTTCTGCCGCCCTCTGTTGTTACCATCCGCCACAACACAATTGAGTTATCTATCTATAATCATCATCTGGGTCGCATATGCGACCTTATTTATGAGGAGAGCGATATGGAGAGGGCGATACACCGTTTTACACTGCACTCACTCTGGTCAGGGCTCGGGATCCGCACCCGGATCCTCGCTGGCGTGGCGATACTGATGGCCATCGCTATCAGCTGCATCACCTTGATCCTCGAGCAGATATCCCACAGTCAGGCCCAGCAGCGGGTCGAACGCTACGAGCTGCCAAGCAGCGTGGATCGCATTGCCAACCAGCTGACCGCCCAGCTTATCCAGCACCTGACCGAAGCGCAGGCGCTGGCCAGCAACCGTTTTGTCATCGACTGGCTGACCGCTGGCATGCCAGAGCAAGAGTGGCCCGCCATGGAGCGTTACTTTCAGGATCTGCAACGGCGGATCGGCGGCAACGTCTTTATCGCCCCCCGCCAGAGCAACACCCTGATCAACTTCAGCGGCGGCCCCACCGCCCAGAAATCGCTGAGCGAATCAGACCCGAAAGATGGGTGGTTTTTCGGCTTTCTCAAACGCAGCAAACCCTATGAGCTGAACCTCGACATCTCGGATTTCGACAAGCGAGCCTCCCTCTATATCAACACCGCCGTCACCCACGAGGGCAAGACCCTGGCGGTGGCAGGCACCTCCATTGACATGAGCGCCCTGAGCAAACTCATCAGCGGCTACCGGATCGGCAAGAGCGGTCAGGTCTATCTGGCGGATATGGAGGGCAATATCGAGATCCACCCCGAGCAGGAGGTGGAAGGGGCCGCCCACCACCAGCAATCCTTCCTCGATACCGTCAAGCGGCTTATTCCCAATGCCCGGGAACAGGTGGCCGTAGAGGCGCTAACGCTGGAGGGACAAACCTACCTCATCGCGGTGCGTTACATCCCCACCCTCAACCGGCTGCTGATTGGCGAGATCAACAGCGCCGAGCTGGAAGAGGGCCTGCAGGAATCCCGCCAGCTCATTATCATGGTCTCGCTCGCCATCGGCGGGATCGCCATGCTGGCCTCTGCCTGGCTGGCTCACTCCATCAGTCGCCCCATTCGTCAGGCTGCCGATGGCATGCACCACATCACTGCCGATCGGGATCTGGCAACCCGCCTCGACTTCTCTGACGAGTCGGAGCTGGGGCTGATGGCCCAAAGCTTCAATCGGCTGATCCAGAGCCTGAACCAGAGCTTCTCCCGCTTCCAGCAGTCAGGCAGCGCCCTCTCCGCCCAGTCGTCCCAATCCATGCAACAGGCCCAGGCACTGGCAGGAGAAGCGTGCCAGCAGGCCCAGAGCATTCAGGAGCTGACCACTGTGGTCACCACCATCGGCGACAACGCCGAGCAGATCGCCAGCCGCTCTGAAGGGGTCAACGACGTAACCCAACGCATCGCCAACCATATGCTCAGCATCGAGCAGGATGTGACCCAGAGCGCCGCGCAACTCGACACCTTGCGCAGCAGCATCGGCAGCTCCTCAGCCCTGCTCGATGAAGTGGTGAAAGACAGCAACAACATCACCCAGATCATGAACCTCATCCGCGATGTCTCGAACCAGACCAACCTGCTGGCCCTCAATGCGGCCATCGAAGCGGCCCGGGCGGGGGATATGGGACGGGGCTTTGCGGTGGTGGCCGACGAGGTACGCCAACTGGCGGTGCGTACCCAGACCGCCACCAAGGATGTGCAGGATCTTATCTTGCGCCTGCAGGAGGGAACGCGGCAGGCCAGCAGCTCGATGGCAGACTCCCGCAACCTGAGCGAAGAGGGATACAACCGGATGAATCAGGCCAGAGAGGTGCTGGTTGATGCCACCAGCCAGATCAACCAGACCGCCCTCGAGATCAACGAGATCAGCGCGCTGGCGCAGGCGCAGAATCAACAGATGGGGCAAGCCAGAACGGCGCTTGACGAGCTGGCCATGGTGGCCGAACACCAGCGGGAACACGCGCAGGAGAGCAATGCCGCCAGCCGCGAACTGTTCGAACTGGCCAAGGCCATCGACGAGCAGATCCGCCAATACCGGATTGGCTAGGCCTGGCGCTTCCCTCTCTCCCTCTCAATAACCAAGACGCCACCACAGGGTGGCGTTTTCATTTTGCAAATCATTTTGCCTGCGCTCTCGAAACGGGAATGACGACAAAACTCGCAAAATATTGATAATTAACATGAAAAAATGTGGAACGGCCATTGCTTAGTGATATCAGACTCAACAGAGGGATATCGCCATGAAACCGACCACCACTCAAGCGCCCGTAGCCCACGTCGCCACTCAAAAAGAGACACTGACCCCCCGCGAAGGCACCTTCCTGATGATGGTGGCCCAACTGGTGGTGCTCACCTGCATCGTACTGGCCGCCACCGTCGGCGGCCTCTCATGGCAGTGGACTCTGCTGCTGGCCATTTCGCCGGTGATCGGCGGCGCCCTGCTCAGCCGGGTATGGGGCAAACTGCCACGGTAACTGCGCTTCACCTCACACACCTTCCCGAACCGGCGGCCGACCCTCAAGTCGGCCGTCTGTTTATCCGCCACCTGGCTAATGCTGATTGGCCGCAACGAATGAGCGGCTTGTTTTTCGTTAAGCAAACCGCAGCGACGAACCGTTCAAACAAACCGCACAAACCAACCTGAACTACAGGGTATGGCTGCCCAACTGCTCTTTGAGAAAATCGAGCCAGACCCGCAGTCGGATATCCCGCTGGGCATCGGAGTAGAAGACAGCATTGATGGGGCGCGAGGCGCCACTGTTGCTGCGGGCCAGCACCTCCACCAGCGCGCCGCTCTCCCGATCCGGCCCGGTCATGAAATCCGACAGACAGACGATCCCCTGCCCCGCCAGCGCCAGCTGACGCAAGGTTTCGCCGCTGCTGGCACGCAGACTGGGGGTGATGGCAAAGCGATCCCCCTGCTCGGCACTGAGCAGCGGCCAGTGGTTGAGGTGATCGGGATGCAAAAAGCCGAGCAGCTCGTGACCGCTCAGCAGATCCGTCGGTTGGCGCGGGGTGCCGCGCTCGCTCAAGTAAGCAGGAGAGGCCAGCAGCCGCAACCGCGAACGACCCAGCGGCAGCGCGCGCAGGGAGGAGTCGGTCAGCTCACCGATGCGGATGGCCATGTCCACCCGCCGCTCCATCAGATTGATAAAGCCCTCCGAGCTGTGCAGCTGCAACTCGATGGCAGGGTAGCGGCGGCGAAACTCGCCGATGATCGGCACCAGCCGGTGCAGGATAAAGGGGGTGGCCGCATCGACTCTCAACACCCCTTCGGGTTGTTCCCGGCGCATCAGCAGATGCCCCTCCGCCTCGCTCATCTCGGTCAGGATCTTCACCGCCCGCTGATAGAACCAGCTCCCCTCCTCGGTCAGACTGACTCGGCGGGTGGTGCGATTGAGCAGCACGGTGGAAAGCTTCTCCTCCAGCCGCTTGATGCCACGGCTCACCACCGAGTTGTCCATGCCGAGGTTCTCCGCCGCCTGGCGAAAACTGCCCGCCTCCACCACCGCCACAAACAGGGTCAGTTCATCAGAATGGGTCTTCATTGCTGTTATCCGGACAAGAGTAATGGGCCTTTATAGGCGCAGCCGCTGTGGATTGGCAAGCGTGCGCTGAGGCCAGTTCTTTTTTCTACAGAGAAAGAACGTGACCGCGAGCCCACATCATGCCCGCGATTTGTCAGTACAATGCAGCCTGAAAAGCACCGTATGGCACCACTTATTTCACAAGGATGAATACCATGACATTTGAAGAGCGGCTGGCCGCCGCCCATCAGGAGCTGGCTAACAAAGGGGTATGGCATGCCAACTACAATCCACCGCTGTGCAGACTGCTGCGCAGGTTCGGTTATCCCGTCAAACCGCCTCACTATGAAGGTTGGCTAACCAACGTTCTGGTATTCGGGGTAGGCATTGGTCTGGTATGGGGCATGGCGATGTGGTTTTTCAGCTGGCACCCCATGGGGATAGATCCGCTATTTGCCCTGCGCCAAACAGCCCTGTTTGCGGGATTCTGCGGCCTGACTATGGCATCTTGGCTCTGGCTGCGGCGCAAGCAGCTTAAACTGACCCCGTGGGAGCAACTTGCTGAGCCCACCGATGCTGATGATGAGGGAGACGAACTGAATGAAAGCCCATGAAAAACTGAACTATGTGGAGTTTGCAGCCAGAGATCTTGCCGCCACCAAGGCCTTCTTTCAGGCCGTATTTGGCTGGCAATTTGCCGATTATGGCCCCGATTATTGCGCCTTCGAGGGAGAAGGGCTGGATGGCGGCTTCTATCGCGCCGATCTGTGCAGCCAGAGTGCGCAGGGCGGCGCCCTGCTGGTGTTCTACAGCGCCGATATTGAAGCGACTCAAGCCAAGGTGAGCCAACACTGTGGCTCCATCAACCGCCCTCTTTTCGACTTCCCCGGTGGCCGCCGTTTCCACTTCGTTGAGCCAAGCGGCAATGAGTTTGCAGTTTGGGCAGAACCAAAGAAAGTCTGATGATTCGAGGGCGAAGCACCGCAACCTTCACCCTCATCATTCTCCAAACCAACAATTATCTCTCTTAAGCAAAAAAATTAATGATAATAAACATATTTTGTAATCTTAAAGATTCCTGTCAGGTAGCCAGATAGATTACAATTGTCTGCTCTTAAGTATACTGATTCGCTTTGTTATAAATTTTTAAATTTCAACTTATTAACAATTTTTGAGCATCAATGACTAAAGTCATTTAGCTAATGTGATTGGAAGGTACGCCGTGGCAGCAATTAAATATCAAGTGTTCATTAGTTCCACCTATACTGATCTAATTGATGAAAGGGACTCCATAATTAAAGCAATATTGGAAATGTACCATATACCCATAGGCATGGAGATGTTTAGCGCTGAAGACGAAGACCAATGGGAAATAATCAGAAGAACAATTGAAGTAAGTGATTATTACATACTTATATTAGGTCTTAGATATGGTTCAAAAACCACTGAAATGATCAGCTTCACCCAAAAGGAATATGAGTATGCGTTAGAGAAAAACATTCCTATTCTTGCTTTTATTATGGATGAGAATGTATCTTTACCAAAAGAAAAACGAGATGATAATCTAACGGAAATCAATACTTTCCGCGCAACAGTTCTTAGAAACTCTAAAATGGCCCAATATTGGAAAACAAAAGACGAGCTAATCAAAAATGTTTCTATTTCATTGATGAAACAAATAATGCAAAAACCTGGCATCGGGTGGACAAGAGGAAATAATGCCATATTAGAGGAAGCATTATCAAAAGAGGTGGCTAACTTAAGCAAAGAAAATAGAGAGTTAAGATTGGAAATTAAAGAACTTGAGTCAAAAATATCGCCTAAAGCACCAAAAATTGACGTATCAGTAAATGACATCGAATTCAATAGCCCGTTTAAACCATATACTGACACCATTTTACCAACGAAAATATCTCTAGATGATGTCCCACACTACTTACGTGATTATATTTCGAGCGCTGATATCGAAGGTTATAACAATAGTCTACCCAGTCAGGATGAACTCGAACTATATAATATAAAGATGAATTTTTTCTATAATCACAAAAACTTCTCATCTCCATTAACTATTGATGTCATCAATTTAGGAAATGTAAAAGCAACTAACATGTACATTGACATTATTTTCCCAAATGATTTGATTGTCATTGATAGCAACAAAAAGATAGAAGAACCCCAAAACCCTATACATCCAAGCCCAATTGAGCTGGCAGAATCTGACCTAAATTTCGGAGGGTTAATTCCAAAGCATGTTAGAGATATACTGGATGCTACCTCTCCATATTCTGGAGTATTAGGGGCTACCTTCCCTAAAATATATGAACCAATAAAAATATCGCCAATAAATCAATCATGGAGCACAAACGTCACAGAAAACAAACTAACAATAAAAATAAAGAATTTACTACATACAAGAAACATGAAGTTTGATGATGAGTATGTTATTGTCCCTATGAAATCAGGTATTTTTGATATCGAAATAAAAGTCATCTGTGAGGAACTGGAGCAACCAGAGGTTAAAATTATTAAAATCAATGTGCCCAAAGAAGATTAAAGTGCCTTACTCGTTTCCAAGCAAATAATGATGCCGATTTTATCGGTGTCATTTACTTAACATCATTGCTGCTCTCCCCTCAATACTGTTTTGCGACCAGCGCCCTATTTCCTGCAAGTCACGGCAGGCATACTGACCCTTCGTTTTTGCCAAGGAGGTTCAGATGTCATCACCCGTGATTGTGATTGCCCAGCTTGAAGCCAAACCCGAATTCGCCGCCCAGTTTCGCGCCGCCCTTGAGCCGCTGATTGCGGCCACCTTGCAAGAGGCGGGCTGCCAGCGCTATCAGCTGCATCAGGACTTGGACAATCCACACAGCTGGATGCTCTACGAGGTGTGGGAGAGCGAAGCGCCCCTCACCGCCCATCAGGGTCAGCCCCACTTTACCGAATTTGTCGCCAAGGCCGAACCCTGGTTTGCCAGCAGCACCATTCAGCCCATCGAGGGCCAACCACCACCCCATTGAGGAACGAGATGATCAATATGCCACCCATGGGTCTGGGCACCTTCCGCCTGAAGGGCGAGCCGCTGCTTGCCACCCTGACTAACGGTCTGGAGCTGGGCTATCGCCATATCGATACCGCCCAGATCTATGACAATGAAGCCGAGGTCGGCGCCGTGCTGACCCGCAGTGCCATTGCCCGTCACGAGATCTACCTGACCACCAAGGTGTGGACCAGCGAGTTTGGCCCGGGCAAGCTGATCCCGAGCCTTGAGGTGAGCCTGGAAAAACTGGGCACCGACTATCTGGATCTGGCGCTGATCCACTGGCCCTCCCCCAAGGATGAGGTGCCGATGGCGGTCTATCTGGAGCAGCTGGCTGAGGCCAAAGCCTGGGGCCTGACCCGGGAGATCGGGGTCTCCAACTTCACCGTGGCCCAGCTCAAACAGGCTATCGACATTTTGGGGCCTGGGGCCATCGCTCACCAGCAGCTCGAGGTTCATCCCCTGCTGCAAAACCGCAAGGTGGTCGAATTCTGTAAAGCCCAGGGTATCGCCGTCACCGCCTATATGCCGCTCGCCTATGGCAAGGTGCTGAGCGAGCCGCTGCTGATGGAGATTGGCAAGCGCCACGGGGTATCGGCGGCGCAGGTGTCGCTGGCCTGGCTGCTGGCGCAGGACATGACAGTGATCCCGAGCTCCACCAAGCGGGAGAATCAGGCCGCCAATCTGGCCGCTCTCGATATCACCTTGAGTAGCGAGGAGATGGCCGCCATCGCCACGCTGGATAGGGGTGAGCGCTGCGCCAATCCCGACTTTGCCCCCGCGTGGGACTGACGCGAAAGGCGTGAGACTAACGCGAAAGAAAGGCTGGCTCGCCAGCAAGCCAGATAAAACAGGGAGAGCATCATGCTCTCCCTGTCTCTTTTCTTGCCTCACGCTTTGCCGCGCTTGCTGAACGTCCAGTCGCCATATTGATGCCAGATACAGCCCCGCAATCAGGGCGCGTTCTGGCAAAGGGCGGGATCGAACACTTGCTTCCAGTCTGATTTCATATCGACCACCACCCAGCCCCGCGCTTTTGCCTGTGCCAGCCCGTCGATCAGCTTGCCGCTGGCAGGCGGATGACTGTCGTAGGCGTATTCGCGCTTGGCATCGGTGTGGTGCACCAGCAGGCCGAAGGTGTGGTAATCCGGGTTGGTCGAGGTGTATTGCAGCATGGGCACGTCGCCATCGCTGTTGCCAAAGGCGCCGACCGGACGCTGTCCCATAAAGAGGTGAATGGCGGCCGGTTTCGCCTTGCTGTCATCGAAATAGGCGCCGTTCATTGTCTTGCGGATCTCGCTGCCCTCCCCGGTCAGGGCAAACTCGCCGAGGGTAAAGGAGCCAATCACCTGCTGGGGCGGGATGCCATACATCTGCTCGGACATCACCCGCATAAAATCGACGCCGCCGCCGGAGACAATCCAGGTCTGGAAGCCATTATCCCGCAGATACCCCAGCAGCTGCTTCATCGGCAGATACCCGAGCTGATCGTAGTGGCAGCCAAAACGGGGATCCTTGCTGCTGTTGACCCAGCGAGTGACCCGCTCGGCAAACTCGGTGGTAGTCATGCCGCTGTGGGTCAGTCCCACCAGCTTGGCGAGCCCCTTCTCCCCCGATTTGGCAACGGCCTTGAGGTCGTTGTTCAGCACTGCCGCGACGATGGGGTCGGCCTTCCACTCCGAGTGTTCCGGCGCCAGGCGCTTGATCTCGTCCATCGCATACTGCAGCTGATAGGTCATGGGCGCTTCCGGCCAGAGGGTGCCGTCATTGTCAAACACCACATGGCGCTTCTCTGGCGGAATAAAAGTGGCCTGCTGCTGATCGGTGGCATTGGTTACCCAGCGGGTGATCGCCTGCTTGGCTGCCGTGTCATTCCAGGCAGAGAGGGGATCGCTCTGGCCAGCCTGTACCGCAAAGGCGCCGCACAGCAGCAAAAGAGAGGAGAGTCGATTCAATGTCATCATGTTACCTGTCAGCTGGATATTGCCTGTCTATTGCCTGTAGATGAAAGCGCACGGCTATCACAACACCGGCGCACATGGGTTCAACACACACGGGTTTCACAGGGAAAATCCTATGGCGGCCAGCTTGTACTGGAGCTTAAGCAAGCTCAGAAAAGGAGCAGCGTTCATCCCGTTCTGCGAGGCAGATCACTGCGTTGCGCTCACGCTGCGGGCAGCACAATCCCCTCCCACTCAGCCTTATTGCTGCTTATTTGGCAAAAGTAATTTGCTGTCACCGTCATTTTTGCCAACAAAACCCATCGGCATACTGGCGCCATTCTCCCGTCGGGAGTCCCTAACCAAGGAGTTGTTATGCCACTGGCGTTATTTGCCCTTACCCTGAGTGCCTTTGCGATCGGCACCACCGAATTTGTGATCGTGGGGCTTATCCCCACCATCGCCGAGCAGCTCAATGTCTCGCTCCCCTCGGCGGGCCTGTTGGTCAGCCTCTATGCCCTTGGCGTAGCCATCGGTGCCCCCGTGCTCACGGCGCTGACTGGCAAGGTGCCGCGCAAGTGGTTGCTGGTGGGGCTGATGGCACTCTTTACCGCCGGCAACCTGCTGGCCTGGCAGGCCCCCGGTTACGAGAGCCTGATTGTGGCCCGCATCCTGACCGGATTGGCCCACGGGGTCTTCTTCTCGGTGGGCAGCACCATCGCCACAGGTCTTGTGGCCAAAGAGAAGGCGGCGAGCGCCATCGCCATCATGTTCAGCGGCCTTACCGTGGCGCTGGTGACCGGCGTACCGCTCGGCACCTGGATTGGTCAGGTCTTTGGCTGGCGTGAAACCTTTCTGGTGGTGAGCCTGCTCGGCCTCGTCGCCATGGTGGGTAGCCTGCTGCTGATCCCGGGCAACCTGCCCAAGGGGGCAGCCTCCACCATCCGCGAACAGCTCTCGGTACTGACCAAAAAACCGCTGCTGCTGGTCTACGCCAAGACCGCCCTCGGTTATGGCGGCGCCTTCACGGCGTTTACCTTCCTCGCCCCCATCCTGCAGCAGGTGAGTGGCTTTAGCGCCGGTGCGGTGAGCCTGATCCTGCTGGTCTACGGGGTATCGGTTGCCGTCGGCAATATCTGGGGTGGCAAGCTGGCCGACAAGATGGGTCCCCTGCCCGCGCTGAAGCTGCTGTTTGCCGGTCTGGCGCTGGTGCTGCTGGCCCTCACCTTCACCGCCCCCCATCCGGTGCTGGCCGTGCTCACCGTGCTGGTGTGGGGCGCCTTTGCCTTCGGCAACGTGCCGGGTCTGCAGGTGCTGGTGGTGAAGCAGGCCGAACTGCACACCCCCAAGGCAGTGGATGTGGCATCGGGCCTCAATATTGCCGCCTTCAACGTCGGCATTGCGCTGGGATCTGTGGTCGGTGGTTTTGTGGTAGAGCACCTCGGCCTGATGCACACCCCCTGGATCGGCGCCCTTATCGTACTGCTGGCCTACGGGCTGACCCATGTCAGCGAGCGACGCGAAGCCCTCCGGCTCGCCGCCTGTCAGGCATAAGCTGCGCCAGCAGGCGTCACGCAAGGGCGTGGCGCCTGCTGCAATCGGCGCGGCAGGCTTCTATGCTGTGACACAGCCTCAAGCCCTCAACTGTTTTAGCAACCAAGCCTGTCACCCTCGCATCATTTGCCATGGAGTCTGTTATGAAGGTGCTTATCGTCTATGCCCATCCCGAACCCAAAAGTTTCAACGGTGCCCTCTTCTGCCACGCCATCAGGGCGCTGGAGCAGGCGGGCCACACTGTGATGACCAGCGATCTCTATGCCATGGGATTTGATCCCGTCTCAGATCGGCGCAACTTCACTGCCGCCAGCGATCCCGATTTTCTCAAGCTGCAACTCGAAGAGCTGGCTGCCACCGAGCAGAGCAGCTTCGCCCCGCAGCTGGAGCAGGAGATGCAAAAACTGGAGGCGGCCGATCTGCTGATCTTCCAGTTCCCGCTCTGGTGGTTTGGCCTGCCCGCCATCCTCAAGGGGTGGGTGGATCGGGTCTTTGCCATGGGGCGGGTCTACGGTCAGGGCCATATCTACGAGAGCGGCAAGTTTCGCGGCAAGCGGGCACTGCTGAGCCTCACCACCGGCGGCCCTGCCGAGACCTATCTACCCGACGGCTTCAACGGCGATATCGACGGGGTGCTGCGCCCCATCCAGCGCGGGATCCTGCAATTTGTCGGCTTCGACGTGCTGCGCCCCCATATCTGCTATGCCCCGGTGCGGGTCTCGCAAGAAGAGCGGGAAGCCTGGCTCGCCCAGTGGGCCGAGCGCCTTGGCCAGATTGAGCAGGAGTCCCCCATCGCGGTCGGCCGCTACCAGTAACGGCTGACGCAGCTGACACTCTCCCCCACACAGCACAAAAACAGCGAGCGGCACCCGGCCGCTCGCTGTTTTTCATGCTCTGTCGTTATGGTTTTTGTTATCCGTTGGCGGGTCTTATGCCGCCTGTTGCACGCCTGCTTTGCCGGTCACAGCACGTTTGAGCCAGTAGTCGAGGCTGACGTAGCGGCCCCCGCCGTAAACCAGCAGCACCAGCAGCATCACGAAGTAGGTAGCGGCAAACTCCATCCCGTTGTTGAGCATCACGGGATCCCCGAGCTCGGTGATGTAGTTGTAACGACCGGGGAAGTTGGCGGCCAGCCACTCGATAAAGCCATTGAGGCGCACAGTGGCCTCCATACTGCCGGTGGCGATGGCATCCCAGCCGTGCTTCCAGTGCACCATGGCACTCGCCACGCTCATCAGGAAGATGGTGGGAATGGCCATGATGCGGGTAAAGAGGCCAAGGGCGATGCAGATGCAGCCCAGCACCTCGGTGCCCGCCGCCAGAAAGGCGAGCAGGGTCGGGAACGGCAGGTTGAGCCCCCCTTCCGAAACCGGTGCGCCAAACCAGGCGACCGTGCCGGCAAAGCCCATCACCTTGGAGTGGGCCCCCACATAGATGACCGGAATGAGATAGAGGCGAATGGCCAGCAGGGCCAGAAAATCGAGCCGCTTGCACTGGGCCACCGCCCGCTCGTACCACTGGATAAGGGTGTTGTTCATGGGAATTCTCCTTGGTGTTTGCTAAATGGGGGCAAGGGGGTGCCGGACTGGCGCTCGCCAACGGACAAGGTCAACAGACCCAGCCGGTGAAAATGGCGTGCCCACCCTGTCAGATCAAAATCACGGCGAACCTGTTGCACCTGTTGCTGGAACGCGGCATGGGCGATCCCCGGCTGCTGTTGCAGCAACTGGATCAGCGCCACGTCCCATTCGCGCAAGCGCTGGGTCACCACCTGATGATCCGGGCTGCGAAACAGGCCATAGAAGTGATTGCCCTGCCGGGTCGGCACCACCCCGCTGCGACGGATGGCAAAGGGGAGTTCAAGCAGTTGCAGGGTGGGATTGAGCACAAGCGGACTCTCCGCCGTCACCTCAACCCCCGGCATAACTTGCGGCACTACCCCTTGGTCAATCTCGACACAGAGGCAGGCCCACTCATACTCCAGCAGCGCCAGCCGCTGCCTGGGCCAGTTGAGGGTGCCTTCGCCGTGACGATGCTGCACATAGCGGACAAATTCGGTGGCGATATGGTGAAACTCGGGGGCTTCGGCGCCGTGCTGGATAACAAAGCCCTCCACCAGCAGCCCTCTGTCCACCGGCGCCCAGTGAGCGTGGGTGAGCGGAAAAGCGCTCTCCAGCACCGACTCCACATTGGCGCGCACGCTGCGGGCATAGTGGCTGGCGATGCCATCCTGCGGCAGCCGTACCCGGCTCGCCAGCCAAGCGGTCTGCTGCTGCATCCGCTGCGGCGCCGTCTTGGGAGAGGTGATCAGTGATAACCGTCTATCCATAGCGCACCTCCCGCACCTGATGGTCGATCGCCTCGCAACAGGCGCCGTGCACCCGTGCCAGCTCGGCCTCCAGCTCTGCCAGCGGCGGCAGATGGTGATCCCGCTCCAGCAGCAGGGGGCGCAGGCCGTGGGTCTGCACCGTATAACGGGCCAGCGCCACCACCGCCTCGCAGACCGGACGACCATGGGTATCCAGCAAGGTGCCGTCCGCCTCTTCCAGATGACCGGCGATATGGAAGTAGCGGATCGCGTCGCCCGGCAGCCCGGCGATCATCCGCTTGGGGCAGTAACCGTGGTTGCGGCTGTTCACAAAGACGTTGTTGATATCGAGCAGCAGCTCGCAGCCGCTGCGCGCCACCAGCTCGGCGAGAAAATCCTCCTCCGGCATCTCGTGGTCATAGCCGTGGTAGTAGGAGATATTTTCCAGCACCAGCGGGCGGGCCAGCGCCTCCTGCACCTGCTCGATCCGCTCGGCCAGATAGGGGATGTTCTCCCACTGGCGCGGCACCGGCAGCAGTTCGTAAAGATACCCCTGCTGGTCACGGGAAAAGCTCAGGTGCTCGCTGTAGATCCCGATGCCGAACTCATCCAGAAAGGTTCGGATCTGGCTGAGCAAAGTGCGATTGAGGGGCTGGCAATCGCCGAGGGAGAGGCTGAGGCCGTGGGCCACCAGCGGGTAACGCTCGGCCAGCTGATGCAACTGCGCCCGCCTGGCGCCGCCGATGGCCATCCAGTTCTCCGGCGCCAGCTCGAGAAAGTCGATGCCTGGGCGGACGGGGCCGGAGCAGAGCGCATCCAGATGCTCCTGACGCAGCCCGATCCCCCGACTGCGGGAGCTTATTGGCCGCATACCCCCTCCGTCATCTTGCTGCCGCTGTTGGTACCGGATCTGTCGCCATCAATCCCCTCTCCCACCACGCCACACTTGCCATCGCGGGCGCGCACCAGTCGGCCTTGCGGATCGCTGTCGAGGGCTTGCTTTTCAAAGCGCTTCTCGGTGCCGCACTTGCCCGCCGCACACTTGCCGCCGTGCTGTTCGCTGGGGGCGGCTTTCACCGGCGCATCGCCCGGGGTGGCCGCCAGCGCCAGCCCCGGGGTCAGGGCAATCAGGCTGGTCATGGCGATGGAGAGGGTCAGTTTGCCGGTGGTTTTGTTGCTGCTTGAGTTACTCATGGGCGGACTCCTTGACGGATGAAACGGGGTAGCTGGAGAGATCGCGGGCGGCCACGATCTGACCGTGGAACTGCTGCTTGACGATGGCCATCGCCTCTTTCTTGTGATTGAGGCCGACCCCCATCCAGTGGTTGAGCACCAGCAGCTTGGGGTTCACCTCGGCGGCAATCTTGGCCACCACAGATGGCTTGGCATGGAGCGAGGCGGAGACAGGGTCGGCCCCTTCGTGGATGGCGAGCGGCATCACCAGAATGTCGGCCCCCTTGGCAAACGGCACAAAGGCCGGGTTGCTGCCGTTCTGATCTGCCGAGATAACGATGGTCCCCTCGGCGCTCTCGATGCGATAGGCCAGACAGGGCACGTCACCATGAGGGATGCCGAGCGCCGTGATGGTCAGCCCATCCTGCTGATAGACGGTGTGAGGCTGCGGGTTCTGGTAGGGCACATCGTGCAAGGTGATGGGGAAGAGGCCATCGGTGCCATCCTTGAAGCCGCTCAGGTAGGCATAAGCGCCCTTGTCCTTGTTGAAGAGGGCATCGAAGTAGCCGCTCATGCTGGGAAAGGCCGAGCCGGCCTCGGGCCCCGCCAGATCCAGCGGATCGCTGCGCTCGAAGAAGTAGGCCCCCTTGAGCAGGGCGGGCAGGTCGGTCACATGATCGGTGTGAAAGTGGGTGATGCCGATAAAATCGACCTCTTCGAGCTTGGCCCCCGCTTGGCCGAAGCGCAGGTAGACGCCGCCACCGGCATCGATCAGGATGCGGGATTTCCCCTTCCACCAGATCACCTCGCTGGAGGAGGCACGCAGGTCGTCGGAGATAGGGCCACCACTGCCGAGCACCTGCAGGGTGAAGGTTTTATCCAGTGGCGTCAGTTGTACCGGTTCGGCACAGGCCGGGGCGACGGTGAGCGCGCACCCGATGGCCAGCGCCACCGCTTTCAATCTCTGTTTCATCACAATTACCTGTCGGTTGGTTGTCGGTTGAAAGTGTGTCGTTTGTGTCGTTTAAAGAGGGGGGATAGAGGGGTCGATGGCGACGAGTGAACGCCAGCCACCGGCCATGGCGGGGCGCGAGCCCCCCGCCGTCAGTTACCGTCCTGCTCGTCTGCCTGCCAGCGCGCTTCCAGCCAGAGCAGGTTGCACAAGCCCAGCAGCAGGGCGAATCCGAGGCCCAAAATCCAGGTGAAGTACCACATAGCAGATCCCTTGAGGTCAGTAGAGTTGATGGCTGTCGCGCTTGATGCGGGCACGGTCGAGCTTGCCGCGCACCACTCGATAGACCCAGCCGGTATAGCCCAGGTTGATCGGCATCAGCACCAGCACGAGGCCGAACATGATGGCCAGGGTCTTGTAGCTGGAGGTGCTGTCCCACAGGGTCAGGCTGCTGACCGCATCGAGGGATGAAGGCAGCACGAAGGGGAACAGGGCGATGGCCACCGAGCAGAGCATGGCGGCGCAGGCAATGGCGCTGGCCAGCAGCGCAATCCGGCCCTGCTCAAGCCAGGAGGCAATCCCGCTCACCAGCGGCGCCAGCGTCCCGATGATCGGCACCAACCACAGCAGCGGATAGTCAAAATAGTTGCGCAGCCAGCCACCGGCGTGGGGGATCACCCCCTTCATCAGCGGGCTGATGGCAGCATTCGGGTCAAAGGGTTGTGTGCCCACACCGGTCAGCTGAAACCCTTGCAGATCCACCAGATGCCAGCCGGCCAGCAGATAGCAGAGGCTCACCAGCGGGGCCAGCAGGATGGCGATGCCCCGTGCGCGCAGCGCAGGGGTGCCGGTCACCTTGGCTTGCAGAAAACCGGCGCCGTGCAGTAGCAACAGGGTGATGGCGGTGGCCAGCACCGAGAGCAGCCAGCCCCAGTGGAAGTCGAACGCGCCGTAGTGCAGACGCAGCGCCGTGTCAAAGCGAAACGGCAGCCCCTCCATCACCAGACCGATAGCTGCACCGAGGATGAGCGCCGGTATCAGGCCACCGGCCACCAGCGCCCGATCCCACCAGCGGCGCCACACCGGATCGGCCAGCTTGCTGCGATAGTCAAAACCGACCGGACGCAGAAAGAGCCCGAGCAGCAGCACCACCATGGGGATGTAAAGCCCCGAGAAAGCTGCGGCATAAACCAGCGGCCAGGCGGCGAACAGGGCACCGGCACCGGCAATCAGCCACACCTGATTGCCCTCCCACACCGGCCCCACGCTGTTGAGCACCAGACGGCGGTCGTCGTCATCTTTCGACACCACCGGCAGCAGCATGGCGATGCCGAGATCGAAGCCATCCATCACGATAAAACCGACCATCATGAAGAGCACCAGCGCCCACCAGATGAGTTTCAGGGTTGCGTAATCCATCAGGCGATCCTCGCAAGTTCGGGTTGTTCACCGCTGTAGCGGCCGGTATGGAGAATGGCGGGCCCCTTGCGGATCACATGGCGCAACAGGAACAGCTCCACCACCAGCAACAGGGTGTAGATGGAACAGATGGCGATGAGGCTGAACCAGAGTTGGCCCGGCTGAAGCAAAGAGACCGAGGCCGAGACCGGCAGCACATCGCTGATGGTCCAGGGTTGACGGCCGAGTTCGGCCACCAGCCAGCCCGCCTCGATGGCAATCCAGGGCAGCGGAATGCTCCAGAACAGGGTCTTGAGCAGCCGTGGCGAGTCTTGCAGCCGGTTGCGGCAGAGCTGAACAAAGCTCACCACCATCAGCCCCAGCATGGTGACACCAAGCCCCACCATCACCCGAAAGCCCCAGAACAGCGGCGCCACTGGCGGGATGGAGTCATCGACCGCTTTGGCAATCTCCGCCTCCCCTGCCTTGGCGATATTGCTGGCATAGGGGGTAAGCAGCATGCCGTAGCCGAGATCCTTGCCGTGCTGCTCGAAGCGGGCGCGGTTGGCCGGGGTGTCAGCGCCTTGCCGGATCTGGTCGAGGGCCTCGGCCGCCACCATGCCACTGCGGATGCGCGCCTCGTTCTGCACCTTGATATCCTTGAGGCCGGTCACCGCCTCGTCGATGGAGCGGGTGGCGATGATTCCCATCAGATACGGGATCTTGATGGCGGCGTGGGTGGTTTGCGCCTGCTGATCCGGGAAGCCGAACAGGGTGAATGACGCAGGGGCCGGCTCGGTCTCCCACTCCGCCTCGATGGCGGCGAGCTTCACCTTCTGCACCTCGCCGGTGCGATAGCCCGACTCATCCCCGAGCACAATGACCGAGAGGATGGCCGCCAGCCCGAAGCCGGAGGCGATGGCGAAGGAGCGCAGGGCAAACTGCACTTCCGTCTTGCGCAGCAGATACCAGCTGCTCACCCCCATCACGAACATGGAGGCCGCCACATAGCCCGCCGCAACGGTGTGAACGAACTTCACCTGCGCCACCGGGTTGAACAGCACGGCGGCGATATCCACCAGCTCCATGCGCTGGGTCAGCAGGTTGAACTCGGCCCCCACCGGGTTTTGCATCCAGCCGTTGCCGATCAGGATCCAGAGCGCCGAGAGGTTGGAGCCGAGCGCCACCAGCATGGTCACCAGCAGGTGCTTGCCGCGGGAGAGCTTGTCCCAGCCGAAGAAGAAGAGCCCCACCAGGGTCGATTCGAGGAAGAAGGCCATCAGCCCCTCGATGGCCAGTGGAGTACCGAAGATGTCCCCCACATAGTGGGAATAGTAAGCCCAGTTGGTGCCGAACTGAAACTCCATGGTGATCCCCGTGGTGACCCCCATGACGAAGTTGATGCCAAACAGTTTGCCCCAGAAGCGGGTGATGTCCTGATAGATCACCTTGCCGGTCATCACATAAGCCGACTCGGCGATCACCAGGATCCAGGACAGCCCCAACGTGAGGGGCACAAACAGGAAGTGGAACAGGGCCGTGGCGCCAAATTGCAGGCGAGACAGGCTGACCACGTCATCCGGATTGATCATGCGTCACTCTCTTTTGTTGTATTTGCCTTGCACGTTTCGTGCGTGACAAGTACATCACGGAGCATGACACCTATAACAGATGCAGTTATATTGAATTATACCTATAACAGTTGATCCAGATCATGTCCCTTTACCAGCAGTTGGCCGACCGCCTGCAAAGCCAGATTGACGATGGCATCTGGCAACCGGGGGAGCGCATCCCCTCCATTCGCCAGAGCTGCAAGACCCACGGGCTCAGCCCCATGACGGTGTTGCAGGCCTATCAACTGCTCGAAAGTCAGGGGCGGATCCTCGCCCGCCCCCAGTCCGGCTACTACGTCAAAGCCGCCTCACCACAGGTCGTGCAGCACACCCCGAGCCAGACCCACTACAGCGGCTCGGTGGATATCAACGATCTGGTGTTCGAGGTGTTGCAGGCGAGCAAATCGCGGGATCTGGTGCCCCTTGGCATGTCGGTAGCAGACCCGACCCTGTTCCCCCATCCCCAGCTCGGGCGGGCCCTGGCCAGCTGCATGCGCAAGCTCGATCCCTTCAGCACGGTGGCCGACCTGCCCCCCGGCAACGAAGCGCTGCGCCGCGCCATCGCCCAGCGCTACGCCAGTGACGGGGTGGCGGTCAATCCGCAGGAGATCATCATCACCACCGGCGCCATGGAGGCGCTCTCCCTCAGCCTGCAGGTGCTGACCGAGCCCGGTGACTGGGTGGTGGTGGAGTCCCCCACCTTCTATGGCGCCCTGCAGGCCATCGAGCGGCTGAAACTCAAGGCGGTGGAGATCCCGGTCATCCCGGGGGTGGGTATCGATCTGGCGCTATTGGAAGACGCCCTCACCCGCATTCCGGTCAAGGCGTGCTGGCTGATGGGCAATGTGCAGCACCCGCTGGGCCACACCATGCCCGATGCGCACAAAGCGCAGCTGATGGCGCTGCTCAACCTCTATGCCGTGCCGTTGGTGGAGGATGATGTCTATGCGGAGGTCTACTTCGGCCGCGAGCGGCCCAAGCCCATCAAACATTGGGATCGACGCGGCGACAGCCTGCTCTGCAGCTCCTTTTCCAAGTGCCTGGCGCCGGGCTTTCGGGTCGGCTGGGTGGTGGCCGGGCCCCATGCCGAGCGGGTGCAGCGGCTGCAACTGATGTCCACCCTCTCCACCAATGTGCCGAGCCAGCTGGCGCTGGCCGAGATGCTGCGCCAGGGAGGGGTCGATGCCCACTTTCGCCGCCTGCGCCACACCCTGGCCCAGCGCCAGCAGCTGATGCGGGCGGCCCTGCAACGGCTGTTGCCGGACGAGGTGCGGATCTCCGCCCCCGATGGCGGCTACTTCCTCTGGCTGGCGCTGCCTGCCCATTTCGACAGCCGCGCCCTGCACGCCAAGGCGCTGGGCAGCGGTTTTTCAGTAGCCCCCGGCGCGCTCTTCTCCAGTCAGGGGCAACACAACCACTGCCTGCGCCTCAACAGCTCCCATCCCTGGAGCGAACAGCTGGAGCAGGCCCTCACCCGGCTGGCGGCACTGATTGCCGCACAGCTCGGTGAAAAGTAACGAGGCAAGGAGCCGCTGGCGAAACGAACAAAGGCCCGCAACGGGCCTTTGTGGTTGGGGAGTGACGCGGCTTGGCTAGCAATCAGAAACAGATCATCTGGCCATGATCTGCGACTGCACCTTGAACCCCAGCGCCTCGTAGAGAGCTTGGGCGCGCTCGTTGAAGGCCATCACCTCCAGCCGGATTTGCTGAGCATCACGGGCCTTGGCCCACTCATCGCAATGGGCGATCAGCGCCTTGCCAATCCCGCGGGAGCGGTGCTGCTCATCCACCACCACCGAGCCGATCCGGCAGAGAGGCAGCTTGCTGAGGAAAGGCACGCTCTCATTGATGTCTATCCGCGCCGTCAAAAAGCCCACCACCCTGCCATCCTGTTCGGCAACGCAGAATAGACGCCCTTCGGCGCCGATGGCGCTCAGCAAAAATGCCCGCTCCTCTGGCGAAGGGGGACTGAACACTTCGGGATAGTGCTGATGGTGGATCTCTCCTATCTGCCGGTTCAGCTCGACAATGGCGTCGATATCCAGTTCGCTTGCCTTGCGTATCTCCAACGGTTGCTCCTTGCAAAAAAGGTGATGGTCATGCGCCATCTTAGGGGCTGTGTCCCGCAATCCAAATAGGCTCATCCGTATCTTTTGACGAGCCGCAGAAACAACAACGCCCCATGAGCGGGGCGTTATCGGCAATCCATGGCGATGAGGGGTATCAGGCGGGGGCGTTAAGTTGGGCCACCTGCCGCTCGATGCTCCCTTT
Source organism: Aeromonas sp. S11(2024) (assembly GCF_041402345.1). Lineage (NCBI taxonomy): Bacteria > Pseudomonadati > Pseudomonadota > Gammaproteobacteria > Aeromonadales > Aeromonadaceae > Aeromonas > Aeromonas sp. S11(2024). The sequence continues at coordinate 32,937 of NZ_JBGLRC010000015.1, forward strand.
GAGGTTGTCATCGAGCTTGAGGGCCCGAGCCAGCTCATCGAGATAACCGCGCTCCATAAAGTGATCCACCTCGATGGCAAGCAGGGAGGCGAGATAGACCTCGGTGGCCAGCTCCATATCGGTCACTTCCCGCGCCAGCGCGTGGGGGTCGAGGGGACGGGCCAGCTCGGCGTCAATCCAGCGGGCGACATCGCTCTGACCCTGTTCGGTCAGGTACTCCTGAATTTTCTGGCGCTCGGCCCCGTCGATATGGCCATCGGCCCGGGCCGCTGCCACCATGGCGCGCACCAAAAGCGCCGCGCGGGCATCCAGCGCATTGCCTTCCAGCCCACTGATGGGATGGGTGGGCTGGGCCGGTGCCGCCTGCTGGGCCTGCCAATCCTGATAGAGCTTGTAGGCCAGCCCGCCAAGGGCCGCAGCGCCCCCCACGGCAGCGGCCTTGCCACCATATTTGCGCACTTTTTTATTGCCCAGCAGCAGACCGAGCGCGCCACCGGCCAGCGCCCCCTGCATCTGCCCCTTGCGCTTGTCTCCGCCTTCGTTGAGCCAGCCTTTGCCTGCCCCCAACAACTGTTCCAGCATCTGTTTCATGGTGTCACTCCTGCGGCTATGTTCCCGTCGATAGAGCAAGATAGTGACCCCGCCCCCCTGAATCGGGGATGAACCCTTGACCGGGCAGGCCGATGGGGCAAAGCTCAGGGAAACCCTTCAGGCAATAAGGATGTAACTGTGCCCAATCGCGAACTGACCCTGCAATTTCTGGCCGAACCCTCTGACGTCAATTTCGGCGGCAAGGTACACGGCGGCATGGTGATGAAGTGGATCGATCAGGCGGGCTATGCCTGCGCCGCTGGCTGGTGCGGCGGCTATGCGGTGACTGTCTATGTGGGGGGGATCCGCTTTTTGCGCCCCATCCAGATTGGCCAGCTGGTGGAGGTGCACGCCCAGGTTATCCACACCGGCACCACCAGCATGCATCTGGCGGTGGATGTCTACAGCCGCCACCCCACCGAGACCGAGCGCCACAAGACCACCCACTGCATCATCATCTTTGTGGCGATGGATGAACAGGGCAAACCGACCCCGGTGCCCCAGTGGCAGCCGGTGAGCGAGAGCGATCTGCAGTTGCAGCAGTACGCCAAAAAGCTGATCGCCCTGCGCGAGGAGATCGACAAGGAGATGCGTCAGCACCTCTGACCTTCATGCCTCACAGCCCGACAGAGCGGGCGCTTTCGGCCAACGGCGGCGCCCCTGTATAATCCCCCCTCTTCCCGCAACAGGAACCCTGCCCATGTCACTGGAAACTGCCCCGCCCGAGGTAAAACTCGCGGTGGATCTGATTGAACTGCTGGAAACCAACCAGCTGGCCCCCGAACTGGTGCTGGCGGCGCTGGCCATCGTAAAAAATGACTACGAGCGCAAGCTGGCGGAGGGGAAGGATCACTGATCCCCCCGTTTATCTTTCCGACTTCAGTTTTTCCCCACAGAAGTTTTTCCCCACATAGGCCACTCACTGCGGCCCCATCACCTCGTCACAGAGGGCGATCAGGGCCGCGCTCAAGCGGCTAAGCGGCTCGCTCCCGCTTACCCCGGCATGGAGCGCCAGCTCCACAGGCGCCACCCTGGGCCACTGGGTCAGGGCCAGCTGATCGGCGGGCATCAGCCGCTTGGGCAGCAAGCTCACGCCGATGCCTGCGCTCACCGCCCCCTGCAAACTGGCGAGGCTGGCGCTGACATAGGCGATACGCCAACGCCGACCGAGGCCATCAAGCGCCTCGGTCATCTGCCGCCGATAGAGCCCTTCGCTCGGGAACACCACCAGCGGCAGCGGATCCCGTTCCCGTGCAGGCCAGTCGCGACTGTCGACCCACACCAGCGGCTCGCGCCAACTGGCAAGGGGCGAACCCTTTCCTCGAGCCTGCTTGACCAGCGCCAGATCCAGCTCCCCCGCCTCGAAGCGCTGCCAGATCTCGTGGCTCAGGCCGCTCTCCACCTCCAGCCGCACCTCGGGGTAGTCGCGGGCAAAGGCGGCCAGCACAGGGGTGATGGCGCCGGCGGCGAAATCCTCCGGCACCCCGAGGCTGAGCGATATGCTCCCCTCGCTCACCTGCTCCTCGGCCTGCGCCAGCAGCGCCAGAATGCGGCGGGCCAGCCCCAGCAATTTTTCCCCCTCCGCCGTCGCCACCACCTGTCGGCCAGCGCGATCGAGCAGCGGGCAGCCGAGCTGCTGCTCAAGGCGGCGGATCTGCTGGCTGATGGTGGATTGGGTCAGATGGACCCGTTCACCGGCGCGGGTAAAGCTGCCGGTGTCGATAATGGCGACAAAACTGCGCAGTAACAGGGGATCCAGCATGGGGCACTCCATTTACAAAACCACTGAACTCCATTCTATCATTTAATTTCCAAATGACTTTCGAGCCCGCTAGGCTGGCATTTTTGCCTCCTTTGACAGTGATCTGCCATGTTCAGCCCCGATGACTCCGCATCCCGAATGCCCCCTGTCTCTCCCAGAACCGGAAACAGCACCCGATGAATCAACGAAATACGGATCAACCCGCAGGCCAGACTGCCCTGTTGGTGCTGGTGATCCTGATTGGCCTGAATCTGCGCCCCTTTCTTACCGCCATCGGCCCGCTGAGCGGCGAGATTGGCCGCACCCTGTCGCTCGGGATGGATACCCTCGCCTGGCTCACCCTGCTGCCGCTCTGGCTGATCGGGATTGGCGTGCTGCTCACCCCCAGCCTGCGTAGACGCACCAGTGCGCGCCAACTGCTGGGGGCCGCCCTGCTGCTGCTCGGCATTGGCAGCGCTATGCGCTTCGATGCCCAAAGCGGTGCCTTGCTGATCGCCAGCGCGGCGCTTTGTGGATTGGGGTCGGCACTGGTGCAGGGAGTGCTGCCCGCGCTGATCAAGCAGGCCTTCGCCCGCAAGGTGCCGCTGGTGATGGGGATCTTCTCCGCCTGCATGATGGGGGGCGGGGCGCTGGGGGCTAGCCTTACCCCAAGGCTGGCGGCGAGCCTCGACTGGTCGCAGGCACTGGCACTCTGGAGCCTGCCGCTGCTGCTGGCCCTCGTCTGGCTTGGGTGGAAAGTGCGTCAGCCACGTGCCGCCGCGGTCGCCATTCCCGATGGCGAACAGCGGCTGATCACCCTGCCCCGCAGTTGGTTGCTGATCGTCTGCTTTGGCATCATCAACAGCGGCTACGGCATCGTAGTGGCCTGGCTGGCCCCCGCCTATATGGCGCAAGGGTGGAGCGCCGCACAGGCGGGCGAGCTGGTCGCCTGGCTGGCACTGGCCCAGACCGCCAGCGGCCTCGGTCTGCCGCTGCTGGCGGCGCGCAGTCTGGATCGGCGGCCGTGGATGGGGCTGGCGATTGCCATGCAGTTGGCGGGATTTGGCGGCCTCTGGCTGGCGCCAGCCAGTGCCCCGATCCTCTGGTGCATGCTGTGCGGCGCCGGTCTGGGCGGCAGCTTTTCCCTCATCATGGTGATTGCGCTCGATCACCTGCCGGACCCGCGCCGTGCCGGCACCTTAAGCGCCCTGATGCAGGGCTTCGGCTTTATGCTGGCCGCCACCGGCCCCTGGGTGGCGGCGCGGCTCTATCACTATGTGGGCGACTTTGCGGCCGCCTGGCAGTGGCAACTGGGAGGATTGCTGCTGATGAGCCTGCTGGTAGTGCGCCTCGACCCGCGCCACTATCCCCGTGTCATGGGGTTAAAGACCACCAGCGAGCCAACCCTTCCGGCGCCTCGCCCAACCGACTCTGCGACCCAAAGCAACACACCGGCCTGAGGCCGGTGTGTTGGGGATAGCAGTGTTGAGGATCACAAGACGAGGCTGACGCCACTCAGAGGGGCAACTTAGCGCCCCTTCTTCTGCCGTCCGGTGTTAGCGGTGCGCGGCTTGCCTGCAGCCGGTTTGCCACCCTTGGGTGCCCCTTTGCCAGCACCGCCCTTGTTGGCAGCACCTTTGCCCGCGCCCCCCTTGCCCACCGGCAGCTTCTTCTCGAAGGCTTCCGGGCCCGGCACATTGGGGCGACCGCCAATCTCATGATCATCATCGCGGCGCGGCTTCTTGCCTTGAGCCGGTTTGGCGCTTTGCGCCGCAGGGGCCTTGGCCGCCTTGGGTTTGTCGCCTTTGGCCGGTTTCACCTCGGAGGAGGAGTCCTCAATCAGCTTGAACAGATCGATCAGCTCGTCGTCGGTGAGATCGCGCCACTCGCCTACCGGCAGCCCCTTGAGGCTGACGTTCATGATGCGGATGCGCTCCAGCTTGGTCACTTCAAAACCGAAGTGCTCGCACATCCGGCGGATCTGGCGGTTCAGTCCCTGCACCAGGGTGATGCGAAAAACAAACGGCGCCTCTTTCTTCACCTTGCACTTCTTGGTCACAGTACCGAGGATCGGCACCCCGGCCGCCATGCCGCGCACAAACTCGTCGGTCACCGGCTTGTCGACGGTCACCAGATACTCTTTCTCGTGATCGTTGCCCGCCCGCAGGATCTTGTTGACCAGATCGCCGTGGTTGGTAAGGAAGATCAGACCCTGCGAATCCTTGTCGAGACGCCCGATGGGGAAGACCCGGGTGCTGTGGTTGACGAAATCGACGATGTTGTCCTTCTCGCCCGCCTCTGTGGTACTGACGATACCCACCGGCTTGTTGAGGGCGATCAGCACCAGACTGTCCGCCTCGCGCGGCTCGATCACCTGACCATTCACCTTGACCAGATCGCCAACCTGCACCTGATCGCCAATCCCGGCCCGCTTGCCGTTGATAAAGACATGGCCCTGCTCAATAAAGCGGTCGGCCTCGCGGCGCGAGCAGATGCCGCTCTCGCTGATGTATTTGTTCAGGCGCATGGATTCGTTAGCCAGCATGGATCACCTGCCACAGGTTCTGGGCCGCGCCCGGTTGTGCCATCGCCTGTTCCGGCTGCGCCGGGGAGGCTGTTTGCTGCATCAGCCAATTCACTACGTCAAAGTTCTGCATACCATTCCATCTTCAAAAAAGGCCAATGCCAGCTTATCCATCAAAAAACGCCGCTACAGTAGCATAATTGCCCCCTTTCAGGGGCAGATAGTTGCAGGGTCGCAGCGTCCAAGCGGGCATCTGCGAACTGGTTCACGCCGCCAGATGGCCCGCGATGCAGCCTTTGAACAACCAGCCTGATGCCAACGGCAGGAGCAGGCGCCCACAGCCAGCGTGGCCGAACGCCATCAACTATACATATCACCTTGTTTCCATTAGGCTTTAAGCCGATTAGCAGCGCCTAGGGTGCTGCGCCGAACTCGCCCGCCCAGAGGCGGCCCCATCTCTATCGCCAAGGATTGCACCATGCTGGCTCACACTCGCCGCCTTGTTCGCCGTGCTCTGCTGACCCTGTTGCTGCTGTTGCTGACCGCATGGGCGGTGATCGCCTACTTCGCCTGGCAGGCAGCGCCGCTGCAGCTGTGGCACACAGTAGTGCCCCCCGAACTCAGAGCTGATGAGCTCGACAGCAGCGACTGGCAAGCCTATCTGGCCCGCGAAGCAGAGCTGTTCGAGCTGGTGGCCACCGAGGTGGTTGCCAAGACGCCGCCGGAGCAGCAACTGGCCAGCAATCGCTACTATCAGGACGCCCCCATCAATCCCGCCCGCTTTCAGCAGAACTGGAACCGCTCCTACCTGCTGCGCCCCGAGGGGGAAGTCAAAGGGGTGGCGGTGCTGCTGCACGGCCTGACCGACTCCCCCTACAGCCTGCGCCATCTGGCCAGACGTTATCAGGAGCAGGGCTTTATCGCGCTGGGGCTGAGGATCCCCGGCCACGGCACCGTGCCCGCTGGCCTCGTGGATGTGGATTGGGAGACCTGGCTGGCCGCCACCCGACTGGCGGTGCGGGAGGCCAGATTGCTGGCACCGGGCAAGCGGCCGCTGCATCTGGTGGGCTTTTCCAACGGCGGCGCGCTGGCGGTGAAATATGCGCTCGATGCGCTGGCCGACCCGAGCGGCACGCTGGCAAAACCGGATCGGCTGGTACTGATCTCTCCGATGATCGGGGTGACCCGCTTTGCCCGCTTCGCCGGGCTCAAGGCCGTGCCGGCCCTGCTGCCCGCCTTTGCCAACGCCGCCTGGCTCGACACCATGCCGGAGTTCAACCCGTTCAAATACAACTCGTTTCCGGTCAACGGCGCGCGCCAGTCCTACCGCCTGACCCACGCCATTCAGCAGCAGGTGCGCCAGCTGGCCGCCAGTGGCGAGCTGGCGGCATTTCCCCCCGCCCTCACCTTCCAGTCGGTGATGGACTACACCGTCAGCACCCGCTCCATCATTGCCGATCTCTACCACTACCTGCCGGCCAACGGCAGCGAACTGGTGCTGTTTGATATCAACCGCAGCACCCTGTTTGGCCCGCTGATGAGCTCGGCCTCCGAGCTGGCGCTGCACCGCTTGCTGCCAAACGCCCCTCAGCACTATCGCCTCACCGTGGTGGGCAATGTCGAGCCCGCCTCTCTCGCGACGCAGGCCAGAACGCTGGCCAGCGCAGACCAGCCTGAGCAGCTCCGCCCGCTGGGTATCGATTATCCCAAGGAGATCTACTCCCTCTCCCATGTGGCGCTCCCCTTCCCGATGGACGCCCCCCTCTATGGCATGACGGCGCGCCCGGAGCAGCGGGAGCAATACGGCATCAATCTCGGCGGTCTGGCCCTGCGTGGTGAGCGCGGCGTGCTGATCGTCAACCCCGGCGCCCTCACCCGCACCTCCTCCAACCCCTTCTACCCCTATCTGCAGCAGCGGGTGATGGAGACCCTCACCGCCCCTCCCGTCGTCCGGCCTGCCGCCGTAATCCCTGCCAGCAGCGGTCAACCTGATGCGGCCTATCAGGCCGAGCTGGAACTGTTTTTACAGGAGAGCGACGAGAGCAGCGCGCCTTTCTAGGGCGTTTCTGCCACATCGGCCAAGCGGCCGACTTGCTTGGCGCGATAGCGATACGAGAAAGGGGCCGTCAATTGACGGCCCCTTTCTGCTGGAGATGGTGATGGGACTGATGGCTTGGTGGACTCAGGGATAGATGCTCACTTCTATCAGATTCTGATCCGGGTCGAGGAAGTAGAGTGATTCTGACAGGTGTTGCACCGTCAGGCGCCGCGCCAACCCTGTCAGGGATAGATGCTCACTTCTATCAGGTTCTGGTCAGGGTCGAGGAAGTAGATGGATTCTATCGGCCCGCAGGCACCGCTTTTGGTCACCGGCCCCTCGACAATCTCCACCCCGTGGCAGGCAAGCTGGGTCATCACCTGCTCCAGCGGCCAGCGGGTGATAAGGCAGACATCTCCCGACCCCACCTGCGCCCGATTGCGCGGCTCCTGCCCCAGCAATTGCAGATTGATCTTCTGGTTGCCAAACCCTACCGCCCGGCGCCCCGCACCGAAGGTGATGGCCTCCATATTGAGCACCGAACTGTAAAACGCCACGGCCCGTTCGATATCACTGACCGTCAATACCAGATGGTCGATATGGCTGATCATGGTTACCTCCTGGTGGTGATCTGGCTGATGTGACCGACATATGCCCGCAAACATCCGACTGTTGCCGCTACAGCGGGCTACCCCATCATACCCGGCAAGGGGAAACCCATGTGTGCCGTGGCGCGCAAAGAGAGCGCAAATGTTCTGGTCAGATAAATTCGCGTTACTGCACCGCAGCGCACGCTTTGTCACGCTGGGCCAGCAGGGCTTCATCGTCACTGTCCATCGCAGCCAGAATCGCCTGATTGCAGGCCCGCTCTGCCAGCTTGGCTGGACTCTGTTTGGCATTCCCAATCTCGGCAATCATCGGCCTGTAGCTGACGGCGGCCGAACAATACATGGCGCGATATTTGGGCAGTTGCCAACTGCTGTCATCCTGCCGGGTCAGGTCATCGCACAGCTTGTGAAACAGAGCCGAAGCCTTGACCGTGCACTGGCTAAAACGCCGAACATCCTGCTCGTAGGAACGACAAACGCTCGGCTGCTGGATCTGCCACAGCTGAAAAGAGAACGGGACCGACTCCCCTTCATACTGCACCACCAGCGTCTTGGCCTCGGTGCCATAGATATCCGCAACCTGCTGCTGTACCAGATTGAGGTAAGCCGAAAAAAGATAGGAAACCGGATCCATCACCACCTCCCTGTGGTTGTTACTGCCGCGCTCTCTTACCGAAAACCAGGGCGATTTTCAAACGAGTAACAGGCGACAACAGCTTACTGATTTGGTTGGAAAAAATGATACTCTTCTCGCCACCCTCATGTACAACGTTCAAGGCTAAAGTGCGATGCAACAATGCGGTATTTATGAACAGCTCATTACTCAACTGCTGACATCTCGACTCGACCGCGCGCGCTTTTACGTAGGGGAACGCCAACTTGAACCTGCCGAAGCGGCAGTTTGGTTATCCAGATTTCTGAGCCGGGTTTTGGAATATGCGGTGGGTTCGGTCACTGGAGAGGATCAGCTGCAACGGCAGATCGAGCTGGCTAACCAGTTATTGCTTTGGCTAAAGGATCGCACCCAAGACCCAGACTTTATTGGCGAGAACCTCATCGATAGTCAGGGGAAAATTCTGACCGCGCTTTACCAGTTGGATAACCCCATCTCCGCCAATTTAAAGCAATATGCCGAGGATATTTTCCCTCTGACAGGTCTCACTCAGAGCGAACTGTTTTGTGGCAGCAATGCGGGTTTGTCGATGGAGTCGGAGATTAAACGGGAGATATTATCTGCAGATAACATCTGCTGGCTGGTCTCATTTATCAAATGGGCAGGTATCCGTATTTTCCGTCATGAGCTGGAAGAGTTCACTCGCAGCGGCCGCCAATTAAAAGTAATTACTACCTCTTATATGGGGGCGACCGATGCCAAGGCAGTTGAATTTTTAGCTAGTCTCCCCAATACCGAAGTCAAACTCAGCTATAACACCCAGCGCGAGCGGTTGCATGCCAAGAGCTATCTCTTTTGCCGGAATACCGGCTTTCATACCGGCTATATAGGCTCCTCCAATCTCTCTCACTCTGCCCTCACCAGCGGCTTGGAGTGGAACCTAAAAATCACCTCGCAAGAGATCCCGCATATTATCGAGAAATCCCTGAGTACCTTTGAAACCTATTGGGAATCCGATGATTTTGAGCTGTTTGATGGCAAGCTCGAAAGCCGTACAAAATTGCAGCATGCGCTGCAAGAGGCCCGTGGGGATGGGGACAAAAATAGCCCTGCCTATTTCTTTGATATCACGCCGTTTCCCCATCAACTGGAGATCCTTGAACAATTGGCGATGGAACGCGCTTTACATCAGCGCTTTCGTAACTTGGTGGTAGCGGCTACCGGTACAGGGAAAACCCTGATATCCGCCTTTGATTTTGCGCGTTTTTTGAAAACCAAACCCGATGCCAAGTTTCTGTTTGTCGCCCACAAAGAGGAGATCTTGCGCCAAGCATTAGCCTCGTACCGCGGAGTGCTCAAGCAATCCAATTTTGGCGAACTCTTGGTCGGCGGCACCGTGCCAACCCACTACCGTCAACTATTTGCCTCGGTGCAATCCTTAAATAACCAGCTGGATACGTTGCGGCTTAGCCCAGACTATTTCGATTACATCGTCATTGATGAGGTTCATCATATTGCTGCGGCCAGTTATCGTGGTTTGCTCGCCGCCTTTGAACCTCACATTCTGTTGGGATTAACTGCAACGCCAGAGCGCCATGATGGCGGTGATATTCTCGCTGATTTTTGTGGTGTCATCGCAGCAGAGATCCGCTTGCCAGAGGCCATTAATCATCGCCATCTCTGTACGTTCCAATATTTTGGTATCGATGATGATACTGACTTGCGCCAAGTGGCTTGGAAAAATGGCCGTTATGACATCACTGAACTCACCAATATCTATACCCACAATCAGCAGCGGGTACAGAAAATAGTCCAGAGCCTCAATGAGATCGTCACCGATATTACCAAGATCAAAGCACTGGCATTTTGTGTGAGCCGTGAACATGCCGATTTTATGCGCAAGGCCTTTTTATTGAAGGGCATCAAGGCTGATATTCTCACCAGCGATAACCGAGAAGAACGGTATAGCAAACAACAAGATTTGCGTACCGGCGTTATCAATATTCTCTGCGTGGTGGATATCTTCAACGAAGGGGTTGATATCCCAGAAGTCGATACCTTGCTGTTTTTACGACCAACGGAAAGCCTCACCATCTTTTTACAGCAATTAGGGCGGGGCCTGCGGCTGGCGAGCGATAAAGAGTGCTGCACCGTGTTGGACTTTGTTGGGAATGCCCGTGCTGAGTATGACTTTGCCCAGAAATTCCGGGCACTGGTGGGTAAAACTAATAAGGCGATCAGCCACGAGATCAAACAGGGCTTCCCTCACGCCCCCTTGGGCTGCCGCATCGAACTCTCAGAACAAACCCAAGAGTTAATTCTGAGCAATATCAAAAAGGCGACCCTCAATACCTCGCGCCTCATGGGCCTGATCCGCCGTTTCTCACTGGATTGTGATTTACCGCTGACGCTGGCGAACTTTTTGAAGTTCTACCCTCATATCAGCCTTGAGGAGATCTACAAGCGCGGCAATTGGAGCGCCTTGGTCAAACAGGCTAGCAACCATACCATTTCTGAAATGAGCGATGAGAAACTATCCACCCTCTACACCCGGGCCATCAAAACCCGGCTATTGGGCTGCGATGCGCTCCATTACTTGAACTTCTTACAAACCTTAGTGGAAAGCGCCTTTACCTTAACGGCCGAGCACGATGAGCGGATGGCCTTGATGTGCCATTACGACTTCTGGCAACAGAGCGGCCCCACTGCAGGCTTTAGCTCCTTGGCGCACAGCCTGAAACAACTCAATCAACCTGAATTAAGGGCCGAGCTGGCAGATCTGTTGCCCATGCTGATCAACCGGGTGCAACACGAACAAAGCGCCATGCCAAACCTTCTCGGTAATCCGCTGCAACTGCATGCTCGCTATGCCAGAGAGCAGGTGCTGGTTGGCTTTGGCGCGACCACCTTCGCGCAGCAACCCACTGCTCGCGAAGGGATCTATGTCATCGCAGAGCAAAATATCGAGTTGCTGTTCGTGACCTTGAACAAAACGGAACAGCACTTCTCCCCCACCACCCGTTATCACGACTACGCCATCAACGAGTCGCTGTTTCATTGGCAGAGCCAAAACAGCGCTCGCCCCGAGCGGGGTAAGGGTCTGAGTTACATCAACCACAGAGCAGAGGGTAAGCGCTTGTTTTTGTTCGTCCGCGAGCAGAGCAAAGATGAATTTGGCCGCACCCTTGGCTTTGTGAACTTTGGTGAGGTGGAGTACGTATCCCACACTGGCAGCCAACCGATGAACATTAAATGGCGTCTCACTACTCCGATGCCGCCATTTATGTGGAAAGAGGCCGCCAAACTGGCTGTTGGTTAGTAAGGCTTCTCACCCGGTGGGGATATGACGCAAAACCCACCGGATTCTCGCCCAAAACGCCGGCTAAATTATCCAGTTGCATAATAACCATGCGGCCTTGCGGTTGTTTAACTGGCCCTAACGTCACATAATACCGCCCGCCTTCAAACCCCGATAACCCGACTTTCAGTGACGGTAATTGATGACTGAGTACCTGCTTTTATTGATCGGCACCGTGCTGGTTAACAACTTCGTGCTGGTGAAATTCCTCGGCCTCTGCCCCTTTATGGGGGTCTCCGGCAAGCTGGAAACCGCCATCGGCATGGGGCTGGCGACCACCTTCGTGATGACCCTCGCCAGTGCCAGCTCCTATCTGGTGGAGCACTATATCCTGCTGCCGCTGGATATCGCCTATCTGCGCACCCTCGCCTTTATTCTGGTGATCGCCGTGGTGGTGCAGTTTACCGAGATGGTGGTGCGCAAGAGCAGCCCGACCCTCTATCGCCTGCTGGGGATCTTCCTGCCCCTCATCACCACCAACTGCGCGGTGCTCGGGGTGGCGCTGCTCAGCATCAATGAGCGACACGACTTTATCCAGAGCGTGATCTACGGCTTTGGCGCCGCCACCGGCTTCTCGCTGGTGTTGATCCTGTTTGCCGCCATGCGCGAGCGTCTGGTCGCCGCCGATGTACCCGCGCCGTTTCGCGGGGTATCGATTGCCATGATCACCGCCGGTCTGATGTCGCTGGCCTTTATGGGCTTTACCGGCCTTATCAAGATATAACCATGATCCATATTCTCTTTGCCATTCTGGTGCTCACCCTGCTGGCGCTGGCGTTCGGGATTATCCTGGGCTTTGCCGCCGTCAAGTTTCATGTGGAAGCAGACCCCATCGTCGATCAGCTCGATGCCCTGCTGCCCCAGACCCAGTGTGGCCAGTGCGGCTATCCCGGCTGCAAACCCTACGCCGAGGCGCTCGCCAACGGCGATCAGATCAACAAGTGCGTACCCGGTGGCGAGGCCACCATGCGCAAAATTGCCGATCTGATGGGGGTCGAGCCCCAGCCACTGGGGGGCAGTGACGAGGCCGCCGTGCCAGTCAAAAAGGTCGCCTTTATCCACGAAGATCAGTGCATCGGCTGCACCAAGTGCATTCAGGCCTGCCCGGTAGATGCCATCGTCGGCGCCACCAAGGCGATGCATACCGTGATTGCCAACGAGTGCACCGGTTGCGATCTCTGTGTCGATCCCTGCCCGACCGACTGCATCGAGATGATCCCGGTGCCCACCACGGTCGATAACTGGAAGTGGGATCTCAATAACGTGCATGTTCCGGGCAAGATTCCGGTCAAGATAGTGGAATAAACAGCGGAGCAACCATGCATTCCTTACTCGAACGTATCAAAGCCGGCACGCTCTGGGACTTTCACGGTGGCATTCACCCCGCCGACAACAAGCTGCAATCAAGCCAGAGCCCGGTGGTAGACGCCGGTCTGCCGCCGCGCCTCATCATTCCGCTGCGCCAGCACGCAGGCCCCGCCGGCGATCTGCTGGTGCAGGTGGGCGACAAGGTCAAGAAGGGTCAGCCGCTGACCCGTTATGCCAAGGGGCGGGTCGTCCCTGTCCATGCCTCCACCTCCGGCACCATCACCGAGATTGGCAACCACACGGTTGCCCACCCCTCCGGGCTCGGCGATCTCTGCGTCATTCTCACCCCCGATGGGGAGGATGAGTGGGGCGAGCGCAATGGCAAACCCGATTACTGGAATCTGGAGCGGAGCGAGCTGCTCGAGCGCATCCAGCAGGCGGGGGTAGCGGGCCTTGGCGGCGCCGTGTTCCCCACCCACAGCAAACTCGACGGCCGCGGCCAGCTCACCGAGATCCTGATCGTCAACGGGCTGGAGTGCGAACCCTATATCACCACCGACGATCGGTTGATGCAGCAGTATGCCGACGAGATCATGGATGGCATCCGGGTGCTCAAGCACCTGCTCAAACCGAAACTCACCCTGATCGGGGTGGAAGACAACAAGCCCGAGGCGATCACCGAGCTGACTCGCCACGCCACAGACGAGGATGTGCTGGTCAAGACGGTGCCGACCAAGTACCCCTCCGGCGGTGCCAAGCAGACCATCGAGCTGCTCACCGGCCGTCAGGTGCCCAAAGGCGGCCGCGCGGTCGATATCGGCATCATGGTGCTCAACGTCGCCACCGTGTTTGCCATCAAGCGCGCCATTATCGACGGCGAGCCGCTGATCGAGCGGATCGTCACCCTTACCGGCGACAGCTTCAAGAAGCCCGGCAACGCCTGGGTGCGCCTCGGTACGCCGGTACGCTGGCTGTTGCAGCGTTTCGAACTGCAACCGGAAGCGGAGCAGCGGGTGATCATGGGGGGCCCCATGATGGGCTTTACCCTGCCCCACGCCATGGTGCCTGTGGTCAAGGCCACCAACTGCCTGCTGGCGCCGACGCAGGCCGAACTACCCGCCCCCGGCCCGGAGCAGCCCTGCATCCGTTGCAGCGCCTGTGCCGATGCCTGCCCGGCCACTCTGCTGCCGCAAGAGCTCTACTGGTACAGCCGGGCCAAGGAGTATGACAAGGCCGAAAAGCTCAACCTGATGGACTGCATCGAGTGCGGCGCCTGTGCCTGGGTCTGCCCGAGCGAGATCCCGCTGGTGCAGTACTACAAGATCGCCAAAGACGACATTCGCGAAGCCCGCGCCGAGGCCGAAAAGGCCGAGCGCGCCAAGCAGCGTTTCGAGGCCAAGCAGGCCCGTTTCGAGCGTGAGAAAGCAGCCCGCGAAGCGCGCCACGCCGAGGCCGCCGCCCAGCGCCGTCAGACCATGACGGCCGCAGGCGGGGAAGATCCGGTGGCAGCGGCACTGGCCCGCATCAAGGCCAAGCAGGATGCGCCCATCACAGCCATTGCCGCCACCGCCGAGGGCTTGCCTGACAACAGCGCCGTGATTGCCGCTCGCGAAGCCCGCAAACGGGAAGCGGAAGCGCGCCGCGCCGCCAAGCTGGCGGAGAGCGCAAATAGCGAAACAGCCGCTGCGGCGCAACCCGCCGAGGCGGTTGACCCCGCCAGCGATCCCAAGAAAGCAGCCATCGCCGCCGCACTGGCGCGCGCCAAGGCCAAGAAAGCCGCTCAGGCTGGCGATAGCGCCGAGCCTGTGACTGCCGAAGCCGTTGCTGCCCCTGCGGTAGTAAATGCTGATCAGCAAAAGGCAGAGGTTGATCCGAAAAAAGCGGCGATTGCCGCCGCCATTGCCCGAGCCAAGGCCAAAAAGGCCGAGGCGAATGGTGAACCGGTAAGCGCAGATATCAGCGCGGCAGCAGACGCAGGCTCGCAAGGCGATGCGCCATCTGCTGCCAGCGAAGCAGTTGATCCCAAGAAAGCGGCTATCGCTGCCGCCATCGCCCGAGCCAAAGCCAAAAAGGCCGCCCAGCAGGGCGACAGCGCTGAGGGCGACCTGACCGCAAATGCTGGCACCAGCGAATCCGCTGCAGCCCAAAGCGATGCGCCATCTGCTGCCAGCGAAGCGATCGATCCCAAGAAAGCTGCTATCGCCGCTGCTATTGCCCGGGCCAAGGCCAAAAAGCTGGCCCAGCAGGGCGAAAGTGCCGGTGCTGAGGGTACGCAAGGTGAGCTATCAGCAAGCGCGGAGACCCGCGACATGGCAGTAGCCAAGAGCGAAGTAACCACCAGCCAAAGCGATACGGCTGCAAGTGAAGCGGTCGATCCCAAGAAGGCCGCAATCGCCGCGGCCATCGCCCGAGCCAAGGCCAAAAAGCTGGCGCAACAGAGCGCAAGTACCAGTGCTGAGGTAGAAAATGCCGGTACTCAGGTAGAGAGTGCCGGAACTGAGGGTGAGCGCGCACCGGCTGAGCCGATGCAAAGCGATGCTGCCAGCAGTGAGCAACCACTTGCCGTCGCAGAGGCTCCTGAAGCGAGCGCCCCTGCGGCTGATGCCCCGGTTGATCCGAAAAAAGCGGCCATTGCAGCCGCGGTGGCCCGCGCCAAGGCGAAGAAGCTGGCGGCCGAGGCAGCCAGAGCCGCCGAAACCGCCGAAACCGCCGCTGAAGATGCCCCGTCAGCCGACCGAACAACCACAAGGTAATCGACAGACTCATGTTCAATATTGCGACTGCGCCGTTTGCCCATAACCGCAAACAGACCCGAACCCTGATGCTGCTGGTGATCCTGGCCTGCGTGCCGGGCTTGCTGGCCCAGACCTGGTTCTTCGGCTGGGGCTCCTTTATCCAGATCCTGCTGGCGTTGGTGACCGCGCTGCTGTGCGAGGCGCTGGTGCTCAAGCTCCGTGGCCGCGCCATCAAGCCTGCCCTGATGGATGGCAGTGCGGCGCTCACCGCCGTGCTGATCGGTCTCTCCCTGCCGCCGCTGCTGCCGTGGTGGATGCTGGTAGTGGGCACGGCCTTTGCGATCATCGTCGCCAAACACCTTTACGGCGGACTGGGCCAGAACCTGTTCAACCCGGCCATGGTCGCCTATGTGCTGCTGCTGGTCTCCTTCCCGGTGCAGATGACCAGCTGGCTGCCGCCGGAGAGCGTGCGCGCCTACAGCCTCGGTTTTGGTGATGCGGCGTCGGTGATCTTCACCGGCTTTAGCCTCGACGGCTACAGCATGGCCCAGCTCAAGCAGGGGGTGGATGGTCTCACCATGGCGACCCCCCTCGATACCCTGAAAACCGGCTTGACTCAGGGGCTCACCACCGGCGAGATCCTGAGCGGCCCGCTGTTCGAGGGCTGGGGCGGCATCGGCTGGAGCTGGGTCAACCTCGGCTATCTGCTGGGCGGCCTGTTCCTGCTGCAACAGAAGGTGATCAACTGGCGCATTCCCACCGCCATTCTCGGTGCCCTGCTGGCGGCCTCCACCATCGGCTATCTGGTAAGCCCGGATGCAACCGCCACGCCCATGTTCCATCTCTTTAGCGGCGCGACCATGCTGGGGGCCTTCTTTATCGCCACCGATCCGGTCAGTGCCTGCACCACGCCGCGTGGCCGACTGGTCTATGGCGTGCTGATCGGGGTGCTGGTCTACATCATTCGCCGCTTTGGCGGCTATCCCGATGCGTTCGCCTTCGCCGTGCTGCTGGCCAACCTTTGTGTGCCGTTTATAGACAGCCTGACTCGCCCGAAAGTGTATGGAGCCCGTCGCCAATGATGTTTCTGCCCTTTTCCCCCATCACAGCTGACGGAGCCCGGACATGTTAAAGAGCATGCGCAAGAACGGCCTTATTCTGGCGATGTTCGCGCTCGGCTGTACCGCGCTGGTGGTACTGACCAACGAGCTGACCAAGGATAAAATCGCTCACCAGCAACAGCTGGAGAAGCAGCAGACCCTCTCGGTATTGCTGCCGGAGGGGAGCTATGACAACGATCTGGTAGCCAGCTGCAAGCAGGTGACCAGCAGGAAATATCTGGGCAGCGATCAGCCGCAAGCCCTCTATACCGCCAGCAAAAATGGCGTGGTAACCGGCTATGCGCTGGAGGCGATCGCACCGGATGGCTACAGCGGGGCGATCCGCATCGTGGCGGGCTTTGATGCCAAGGGCACCATCACCGCCGTGCGCGTGCTCGCTCACAACGAGACACCGGGTCTGGGTGACAAGATCGAGCTGAAGAAATCGGACTGGATCAACAGCTTTGCCGGAAAATTCCTGACCCATGACAACGAGCCCCAGTGGGCGGTGAAGAAGGATGGCGGCGAATTCGATGCCTTTACCGGTGCCACCATCACCCCGCGAGCCGTGGTCAAGGCGGTGAAAAACCTGCTTAAACTGCAGCAGGAGCAACCCGAACTGCTCAGCAACGCCCCGGCTTGCCCGGCGGCGAACTAACGGAGTCGAGCCATCATGAACCAGATGGAACAGATTGAAACGGGCGCAGCCCCGATTGCCGAGCTGGAAAGCCGCAAGGGCGAGCTCAAGGAGCTGATGAGCCAGGGGCTGTGGAAGAACAACCCCTCGCTGGTGCAGGTGCTGGGCCTCTGCCCGACCCTCGCCGTCTCCTCCACCTTTACCAATGCGCTGGGGCTGGGCCTTGCCACCATGGCAGTGCTGGTCTGCTCCAACCTCGCCGTCTCGCTGGTGCGCAACTGGGTGCCGAAGGATATTCGCATCCCGGTCTATGTGATGATCATCGCCTCGCTGGTGACCAGCGTACAGCTGCTGATGAACGCCTACACCTATGGCCTCTATCAGGCGCTCGGCATCTTTATCGCCCTCATCGTCACCAACTGCGTCATCATCGGCCGCGCCGAGGCCTATGCCTCCAAGAATCCGCCGCTGCTGGCGGCCCTCGACGGCCTGATGATGGGCCTTGGTTTTACCCTGGTGCTGCTGGTACTGGGTGGCATGCGCGAGATCATCGGCATGGGCACCCTGTTTGATGGCGCCGAACTGCTGCTGGGCGAGTGGGCCAAATCCCTGCGCATCGAGCTGTTCCACGCCGATGCCAGCCTGCTGCTGGCGATTTTGCCGCCGGGCGGCTTTATCGGGTTGGGACTGCTGATCGCCGCCAAGAACGCCATCAACGACTGGCGGGACCGCAAACAGGCCGCTACCGTGGCCCACTGCAACGTTGCCCCGGCCCGCGTCCGGGCGACCGAGCTATGATCGGACGCAAGGCATGAACAACCAGAAACGCAGAGAGATCCTCGAGCGACTGCGAGAAAACAACCCCCACCCCACCACAGAGCTCAACTTCAACTCGCCGTTCGAGCTACTGATCGCCGTGCTGCTCTCGGCGCAGGCGACCGATGTCAGCGTCAACAAGGCGACCGACAAGCTCTATCCGGTGGCCAACACCCCGCAAGCGATGCTGGATCTCGGGGTGGACGGGCTCAAGGAGTACATCAAGACCATTGGCCTGTTCAACACCAAGGCCGAGAACGTCATCAAGACCTGCGCCATCCTGCTGGAGCGCCACGGTGGCGAGGTGCCGGAGAGCCGCGAAGCGCTGGAAGCCCTGCCGGGCGTCGGCCGCAAGACCGCTAACGTGGTACTCAACACCGCCTTTGGCTGGCCCACCATCGCCGTCGATACCCATATCTTCCGGGTATCGAACCGCACCGGCTTTGCGGTAGGCAAGAACGTGGATCAGGTGGAGGAGAAGCTGCTCAAGGTAGTGCCCGCCGAGTTCAAGCTGGATGTTCACCACTGGCTGATCCTGCACGGGCGTTACACCTGTCTGGCTCGCAAGCCCCGTTGTGGTTCCTGTATCATCGAGGACTTGTGCGAATACAAAGAGAAGGTCTATCCAGAGAACTGAATGACTGGGCGCCACAACCGTCCTACCTGTCTCGCTCGCAAACATCCGCTGCAGTGGTTCCTGTATCATCGAGGACCTCTGCGAGTACAAAGAGAAGGTCTATCCAGAAAGCTGATGGCCTCGCAACCGAGATTGAAAGCAGTACACATCACCAACCCGGAGAACTGAGCAATGAGAATTCTGCATACCATGCTGCGTGTCGGCGATCTGCAACGCTCCATCGACTTCTACACCCGTGTCCTTGGCATGAAGCTGCTGCGCAAGAGCGAGAACAGCGAGTACAAGTACACCCTGGCCTTCGTTGGCTACGGTGACGAGAAGGATGAAGCGGTGATCGAGCTGACCTACAACTGGGGGGTGAGCGAGTACGAACTGGGCTCTGCCTACGGCCACATCGCGCTGGAAGCGGACGACATCTACGCCACCTGCGACGCACTGCGCGCCGCCGGTGCCAAGATCACCCGCGAGCCGGGCCCGGTCAAGGGCGGTACCACCGTGATCGCCTTCGTCGAAGATCCGGACGGTTACAAGATTGAACTGATCGCCAAGAAAGATGCCGGTACCGGCCTCGGTGACAGCTTCTAAGCTACCCGACTCCCGCTGCCGGATGGCAGGATCAAAAAAGAGCGCAGATGCGCTCTTTTTTATGCTTCTCTGACGGGGATGACGCTAGATCTCGCCATTGCGCCCCATGCTGATCACCACCCGCCGGTTCTTGGCACGACCCTGTTCGGTTTCGTTGGAGGCAACGTGCTGCTTCTCGCCATGCCCCTCCACCGAGATCTTGCCGGGATCGATCCCCAGATCGACAAACACCTTCTTGATGGCATCGGCCCGCTTCTCGGAGAGTTTCAGGTTCGGCCAGCGGCCGCCGTAGCTGTCGCTGTAGGCATCGATCACCACCACGTCGATGCCCTTGTCCGCCTTGATAAACTCGCTGATCATCGCCAGCCGCCGCTTGGAGGGGATGGAGAGCTGATCGCTGTTTTTGTCGTAGGTGAGCACGCTAAAGGCGATATCGTTGAAGCTGTAGGGCAACAGCCCACTCAGACAGTCTATAAAGGCCTGATATTTAACCCGAAAGTTAACCGACGAGAGGGACACTCGCACCGCGCGGTTCTGGCGATACCAGTCCCGATACTGGAAAGTGGGCATCCGCCCCCCCTCCAGCTCGTCGAGCATGGTCCAGGCAGTCTGCCCCTCCACCAGCCCATCGAACTGCTGATAGAAGCGCAGTTGACTCACTTCTCGCCCGGCGATCCCCGGGCGCCATACCGGCGGCATGATGCCAAGGCTCACCGTCTGGGTCTGGGCCTGCGGCCGCTTGCCCTTGAGCTCGAAATCGAGGTTGATCTTGCGCCCGGCGCGGCTGACAAAAGCCCCCGTTCCCCAGTTGGGAATAGGGTGCTCGAGGCGGCACTCAATCTGGGTATCGGAGGTCAAACGCCAGACGGATTGATCCAGACCGGCACCAAATTCGGTGACCCCAGCCTGTAACTGCATACTCACTGATATGCTGACCAACCCCAACACCCAAGCGTTCAATTGCTTGTCCTCCACACGATCTCACAAGAGATATCGGCGGCAAGAGGCCAAGCTTTAGCGACAAACTGCAAAGGCGTGCCGTTGGTGTGGCAAAGGCTTGCCCCCCAACGGCAACCGACCGCAAGCGGCGCTTATTCCCCCCTCTTAACTCAGTGCCAACCGGCGGGAAGCTCGCTACAGTAAAACCAGGGCAATCAGACGCCGCTTATCGGGAACCACACTCATGCACCGCTCTTGCTCCTCTTTATTGCAGATGTTGTTGCCAATGCTGCTGGCGCTATCCGGCAGCACCGTCAAAGCTGCAACACAGGATCAGGAGTGGGCACAAGAGCGCGCCAATGCGGTGCTCTCGCTGATGACCTTCACCGTGGTGCCCGACATCACCGCCAGCAACCTCGATATCGGCAGCGGCACCAATCAATCTGCCGCCCTTAACATGACCCAGATCGGTGGCGGCGCCACCATGAGCGAAGCCGTGCCCATCTATCTGGAAGGGGCGATCGGCTTTAGCCGCTACGATCCCCAGTTTGTGGTGAGCAACGGCACCGAGAGCCGCACCCTCCCGACCAAATGGAATAGCCTGACCGCTTCGGGCGGGATCGGCTGGGATATCGCCCTCCATGAAGACCCGCGCGGTGGCCACTGGGTACTGCGCCCCATCGCCAACGTCTCGCTCGGTACCATGGCCAGCGATCTGCGGATCGGCAACTGGTTGCTGGAGCGCACCACGGGCTACTCGCTGGATTTTCTCGATGGTGGACAGCTCAATATGTACGGACTGGGAGGCTCGCTGATGCTCGACTACGAGCTCTTTTCAAAGGCGCAGGATATCGATATCGAAGTGCGCTACTCCTACCAACACCTGCAGAGCTTTGGCGGTACCTCGACCAGCGTCCGTGGTCACGCCGAGGCGGAGAACCTCGGTCTCTATCTGCGCCGCCGGGCCCCGCTGTTCCACTGGACCCTGCTCGACAGACCGGTGCGCTATGTACTGGAAGGGGCCCATACCGCATATCTGGGGGAGCAGCGGGGGTTGCTTGGCTTTGACTCCCTCAACTCTATCGGCGCCGGTCTGGAGCTGGACAGCAGCAAATACGACATCATAGTCACCCGTACCCGGCTGGTTGCCCGCTATATGTTCAGCCACAACACCAGCGGTTATTCCATCGGGTTGGCCATGAGTTTCTAAGTCGTTATATTTTCCTGCCACGAGTGGGCAATCCTCAGGGAAAGCACATTAACAATCCATATAATCATGTCTCTATTGATGGAGGGTTTATTTATCCTGACCCTTTCATATGCCTCACCACCCAGTCATATCAGGTAAAAATACCTTCCTGCTGGCAGGCCAATTTTTTTCACCCTCGCACACCAAATATTGGAGTTTTTTGTCTGTGTATTTACGGCGCGCAATGGCTGATTGGCCCTTGATATCGCCAGCCGGTGCCATCATGCAACATAGGAAATACTCTGCTCCCGGCATTGCAGCCCTATAGCCAACTTTATCGACACCCATAAGGAACCATCCCGGATGGTCCCCCATCTTTTTCAAAGTGACTTAAACCACATATAACCCATTGTTTTAAATGGTTTATAGTTTTTCATATTTTATGAATCCAATTAATCCTGTTTTATTTTACTTACATCACCAGACTGCTAAATTTGGCGTCATCCCGGCAGGACGAGGCGCACTGAAACGACTGGCTGCGGGCTACCGATAACAGGTGTGCAATGGGCACAGAAATAACGTTAAGGCATAGCAACCGTTATTTTGACGACATCACACTTGCTGATCCTTGTTGATTTGAGGTTATCTGATGAAAAAAACGCTGCTTGCTCTCTCTGTATTGGTCATGACCGGAACCGCATATGCAGGGGTGCCTGATTTATCCGCCAGCTGTCCTGGACATATTAATATTCGCGTCGAAGATGGCACGGCTTATATCAATAACCAGCAAGTTCCACTTAAAAAAGTGAATTCAAATTTCTACGAGGCGAGCAAGGGGCGCACCACCCTCTCCATGGTGAAAAATGGCGACTGGGGCATCACCTATTTTGTCAAAAATGGCGACAGCGGCGCCTGCCAGCTCAATGACGATGAGAACGATGACGACGGCGATGATGAGAGCGCCAGCAGCAGTGCCTACAACGGTAGCACTGCGCAAACCAAGGTTGCCGAGAACGCCTGCATGAACGCCGTCGCCAGAAAAGCGGGCGTCAGCCGCAGCAAACTGACCCTCGACTATGTGGCCGACTCCCAAGCGGGGATGATGATTGATATCAAGGGGCCCCATGACCAGCTCTGGCACTGCCTCACCGACGCCCGCGGCCATATTTCTGGCATCAATCAGGACTGATTTCGAGCCACGGCTCAGCGGGGCCCACACCGACCGTGGGGGCTCCACCCCTTATCCATTGCAATTATTTGATACAGGAAAATGAAGATGAAATCCAAACAGACTCTGCTCAATGTCGCCCTCGGTTGCCTGCTGGCGATCGGTATCTCCGGCTGTGCCGTGGCCAAAACCCATCACGGCCACAAGACCCATGCCCAAGCGCACGCTCAGGAAGGGGCCGTGCAGTATGGCGACGAGAGCCCGTGGGCTGGCAACTATAAGGCGGTCACTGACGATGGCCGCACCGTGGCCGAAATTCACGTCGATACCACAGGGGAGACCTATATCGATGGCAATCAGGTCAAACCGAGCCACAGCGGCAGCGACTACCTGAAATTCAAGCAGGAGACCATCACTTACACCCTGCGCAAAAGCGGCGCCAGCTGGAAAGACAGCGATGCCGGCACCAGCGGCCGCATCCTGTTCGATTGATAATCCCGACACCGCCCTTGCCAGACACCAAGCCCCGCCAAGGGGCTTTTTTGCACCTGCGATTTACCATCAACCACAGCCCGCCCCGAAAAATCCAGCCTTGTCACAGAGTTAGTGCAATCTGTCACATATTCCTGTTGATGAAATTGTTAGGATGGTTCAGTTCGGCGCCCAATTGTCCGCATGAAACCATGATGTCGATTGCCAGCCGCAGTGGCTGGGTGATCACGGCGCCCGGAATGAAAATGACCTGCCGAACGCCAGCCAAGTATTTGCGCCACCAGTTACACCACAGGGATAGAGATTTTTGCCATGGCCAAGTTTTTGAATACCAGCGCAACCAACTACTTTCTGGAAGAACTTATCAAAGATGCCAAAGATCGTCTGATCCTGATCAGCCCCTTCCTCAAGCTCAACGACAGGATCAAGGAGCTGCTCACCGACAAGAACCGCCTCAAGATCGATGTGCGGATCGTCTATGGCAAAAGCGAGCTGCAACCGGAAGAGATCAGCTGGCTCAAAGAGCTCACCTATATCCGCACCAGCTTTTGCAAAAACCTCCATGCCAAGTGCTATCTCAATGAAGAGATGTGCATTGTCACCAGCCTCAATCTCTACGAGTTCAGTCAGGTCAATAACAACGAGATGGGGGTATTGATCCAACGCTCGGAAGATCATGACCTTTACCGTGATGCCTATGATGAAGCCCAACGGATTATCCGGGTTAGCGAAGAGGTTCGCATCACGTTGGAGCGCGTCGCAAGCAACAGTGACGAGCATGATACCTCGACCGCCAATACAGCTCCGGCACCAGCTTGTCCCAAATGCGGTACCCCTATGGTATTGCGTATCAGCAAGCGGGGGGACACCAAGGGCAATAGCTTCTGGGGCTGTCCCGGCTATCCACAATGCCGCAGCTTGCTCCCTATTGAGAACTAAGCATCGAATTAAAAATCACTTGCTCCTGAACAGATCACTAAATTCATAAATTTAAAATAAGGATGTTGTATGCCAGAGTTAGCTATCTCAGATTTCACTAATATCGCTGTTGCAACGGGCTCACCTAAAAACACAAAACTTAGACAGATCGCTCTTAGAGGTGACTACGCACACTATAAAGATTATTACTTGCAACTTAGAACAGCTATAAAGTCACTTTTTAGCCAAAAGAGACACGTTTCATACCTGATTGATATATCACGAAGGCAAAAGGACTCTAGTAAAAAAATAAAATTTGAACGCCTCGCTCAAAATTTTATTCAATGGCAGTCAGGTAAGAAAATTGATGTTTATGCATCATTGCGCGAGTCCTTCGTTTTTAATAGTACAACTATTCATTGTAACCCCGAGCTAAGCGCATTAATAAATGGGGTTAGAACTCATGTCAAGCTCCATTTCACCGAGACACAGAGAATGACAAAGGAGCGAGCGGACTACATCTGCTATTTAATGCATGAAGCAATTCAAGAGGTTGGTGCGGAATATATCGTTCTTGATTTACATTCAGGCCAAGAGTTCAGACTTACCTCTAACAGAGACAGAATGGAGGAAAAAGTGTGTCAGGAAATATTATGGATTGAGCAGAACTGGCCTATTTAACTCTTCGAGGATTATTCATGAAATGTGCACTGATCTATGATTTTGATGGAACCTTGGCTGAAGGTGATTGCGCCCAGCATGGGGTTATGCCCGAATTAGAGATAACAGATATTCCTGAATTTTGGGCTAGTGTTAAGCGTAGAGCAAAGGACCATGACGGCGATGAAATTTTAACCTATCTTGGCATGCTGGCAGAAAGGGCTCGCATGCTTAAATCTGATGTCCTTAGTACAGAAAAACTAATGATGCATGGACAATCTATCCCCCTATTCAGTGGCGTCGAGTCATGGTTTGACAGAATTGACAGGTTTGCAGAAAGTATTGACCTAGAATTAGAGCATTACATTATATCAAGCGGTCTTGATTCAATGATCAGAGGTACTTGCATTGGAAATAAATTTCGTGACATTTACGCTTGCAAGTATCACTACTCAGATGATAAGTATTACGCAACATGGCCAGCTCAAGCAATAAACTATACAACAAAGACCCAGTTTCTATTTAGAATAAACAAAGGGATACATAATTCTTGGGATAATGGAGAGGTAAACAAATTTATTGAACTTCAAGATAGAGATATCCCCTTCCAGAGGATGATATATCTTGGTGATGGTGATACAGACATTCCATCCATGAAGATGGTCAGATATCAAGGTGGTAGATCTATAGCAGTCTTTGATAACAAAAAATGGCCTTTGAAATCAACTCAAGACAAAGTTGAAAAACTCATTTCTGAAGAGAGAGCTGATTATGTTGTTCCTGCTCTGTATGATGAAGGTAGTCACCTAGATATTACTGTGAAAGGCTTGTTGAGGCTATTTAAAAGAAAGGGATAACTCTTAAATTATGTATTGATATAAATATGGGTGTATGGAGATGGTATTCACCTGACAGTCGCCCACAAAAGGGAGTGGTCATACGGCTTCAAACCGGATAACAAAACGGTACCCCTACCGTGTTATCCGGAGTCACCGTATGACCACCAACGAGAAAGTAGCACGTCGCAAACTCAGCCTGCTAGAGCTCGCCATAGAGCTCAATAACGTCAGCAAAGCCTGCAAGCTCATCGGCTACAGTCGTCAGCAGTTCTACGAAATTCGCCGTAATTTCCAGACCTATGGCGCCGAGGGATTGCTCGACAAATTGCCCGGCTGTAAAGGGGCTCATCCCAACCGGGTCGCTCCCGAGATTGAACAGGCTATCCTCGATTACTCCCTCACCAGACCAGCTCATGGCCCGCTGCGGGTCGCCCAAGAACTGGCTCTGCAAGGCATCGACGTCAGTGCTGATGGGGGGCGTGGTGTGTGGCAACGGCACGACTTGCTCTCCAAACACGACCGCTTGCTGCGCCTTGAGAAAACCCACTGTGAGCAGACCATTGAGCTCAATGACGAGCAAATTCGCCTGCTTGAGCGCTTCAGTCCCAAGTTCCGCGAACGCCAGATCGAGGTTCACTACACCGGAGAACTGGTGGCTGTCGACACCTTCTTCGTCGGCGCGCTCAAGGGGATTGGTAAGGTGTATCTGCAAACCGTGCTGGACTGCTACAGTCGCCACGCCTGGGGACGGCTCTACACCAGCAAGCTGCCGGTGACCCCGGTTCATGTGCTCAATGAAACGGTGCTGCCGTTTTTCGACGTGGGTCTATACCATCCTGTCGGATAACGGGCGTGAGTTCTGTGGGCGCCCAGACCATCATCCCTACGAGCTGTTCCTGCAACTGGAGGGGATTGAGCACCGAACCACCAAGGTGCGCAGGCCGCAGAGCAACGGCTTTATCAAGCGACTGCATCGCACACTGCTGGATGAACACTTCCGAATCAAGGGGAGGACGTCTTGATATAAGTCGGTGGAGCAGATGCAGACAGACCTGGATAGCTACCTGGAGCACTACAACACCCAGCGGCCACATCAGGGCAGGATGATGGAGGGTCAAACCCCCTACAGCATGTTCAAGAAGGGTCTGAAATTGATACCGAAGGAAGTACGCTCCAAAGTAGCGTAAACAAGACACCGGTTTGAGGCCGGTGTCAGGTGATAACTAGATCTGTACAACCTGTGTTTATCACATTGCAGCGCGCTGAGCATACAATACGGGCAATAAGAAAGCTCTTATTGCCCGTTTAATAAACGTTACTGTGTTTACCCTAAAGTTTACACAATGCACTCAGCATTCATTAGAATGCGTAAAACAGACCTGCATATACAACATCATCGCTGTTCACTTCGGCATTTTCGAATACATATTCGCTGTATGCCAAGAAGTTGCTGGTGAAGTTGTAAGTCAGACCCAATGTGGTGTAGATGGCACGATCATTGGTCTCTTTAGTCTCGGCGTTGTTGTAAACAACATACGGAGTCCATGCATCCACATTGTAGGAGGCTGCCAGTTCGTAACCACGAGTCTTCTCTTCGTTGTTAAGAACACGGTCGTATTTAACTTTGGAGTCGCTGTAAGAGGCACCCAGGTAGAGGCCTTCCAGGGTATAGGAGGCACCCAGACCCCAATCTTTCTTGCTCTCAAGAGGATTGGCGACAGTCTCATTGAACTCTTTTTGTTCCAGACCGGCGATCAGCGCCAGACCGAACGGGGCTTCGTAGCCCAGCTTGGCGGCGTAGCCACGATCCAGGTCACCTGTCAGCTCAACAATACCGTTATTGCTTTTGACATCTTTATAATCGGTATTGGCAGTAATATAGCTTGCACCGAAGGAGACGCCGTTCCACTTGCCGTCGTAACGAACCTGACCTTCCTGACGGCCGTCATAGACACTGGCCAGGCCAGAGTTTTCATTCGCGATATCAGCCTTGTTGATAACGTCGTTAAACACGGTGTCCAGCTGACCAAAACGGATCATGCCAAACTGGGAGCCATCCAGACCGACATACACTTCACGGGAGGTGATGTCCTCATCTTTTCCATTTTTTTCACCAGATTTGTTGGAAGTCAGCTCCCACTCACCCTTGGCCAAGCCAGACCAAGTGTCGTTCAGGGCAACTTTGGTGCTCAGACCGATACGGGCACGACCTGCCAGATCTTCAGCGTTGTCATCGTGCTTGCTGACAAATTGGGAGCGCAGGTTACCGGTGATGCCAACTTGGGTACCGTCTTTGTCATAGATGACGGCGGCGTTAGCAGCGGATGCGAACAGAGCCGGGATAGCAATTGCCAGAATTGTCTTTTTCATAGTTTCCAATGCCTACTGTAAGTTAAACACTAAGTCGTTGTTATTCCCTGTGTTAGCGATGTTCTTTGCATCACTATGCCGCCGAGACTAGCACCGGATTTTTTGAACCGCAATGAAAAAACTTGGAACTTTTTACGCAAACCATAGTCATGGAGGCAAAAATGTGAGCCAAGTCTCACCTGGCGGCAAGGCAAAAGGAAAACGTTTACAACCAATCCTGCTGATTATTTGGACTCAAATAGTCTGTTTTGCATGCAAATAACGCTAACTACCTGATAAACAACCAAAGTGGTCTGATCAGCGTAAAACAGCCGTGATAATGGCTGTTGCCTCGACCTCACCAAGGGGTTGCGGGTATCCTTGTCCTTCGATTAACCCCTAACTGGCCTTCTCTTCATGCTCTCTACTCGCCTTAAAGCCACCATTCGTCAAACCTATCGCCAGATTGCGGATGGATTACCCGGTTTTGTGCCACGCAAAGAGCAGAATTTTCTGGTGGCAGAGATAGCCAAAACCCTGACCGGCGAGTACGACAAACAGCGCCGGATCCTGGTGGCCGAAGCAGGAACCGGTATCGGCAAATCTCTCTCTTATGCGCAAGGTGCCATTCCGGTGGCGCGGCTCACCCAGAAGAAGCTGGTGATCTCCACCGCCACCGTGGCCCTGCAAGAGCAGTTGATCCACAAAGACCTTCCTTTTTACCATCGCCACAGCGAGCTGCCGTTTCGCTTTATGCTGGTCAAGGGGCGGCAGCGTTACTGCTGCGAACATCTGCTGGAACAGGCAGCCAGTGGCGCCGAGATGGCCAACTTCGAGCTCGACTTTGGCAGTCTGAGCAAATCCAAGCCATCTGACAGCGACAAAGATCGCTACCAGGCCCTGTGGCAGGCCTACACCAATGGCAAATGGGACGGGGATCGGGACAACTGGCCGGAGCCCATTCCCGACACTTGCTGGGATCGCATCGCCGCCGACCGTCACACCTGCAACAAGGCGCTGAGCCATCACCAGCACTGCCCCTTTCATCGCGCCCGCAACGATATGGAGAGCGCCGATGTGCTGGTGGTAAACCATGCACTACTGCTCTCCGATCTCACCATGGGCGGCGGCATCATTCTGCCCCCCCCCGATGAGTGCATCTATGTGCTGGATGAGGCCCATCACCTGCCCACCATTGCCCGGGATCACGGCGCGGCGTCGGCCAGCGTCAAAGGCTCGCGTCGCTGGCTGGAGAAGCTGGTACAAAGTGCAGGCAAGCTGGCGCGGACGCTTAATAAGGAGAGCCTGCTCGACCCCCAACTCAAACTGCAGGATGCACTGGCCTCCATCCAGCCCGACCTGAAGGCGGTCGAGCAGTGGCTCAGCGCCAACGATCGGCTGTTTGGCTCGGAACCCCACTACCGCTTCGCCGAAGGGGTATTGCCGGATCCCCTGCCCATGCTGGCGGAGAATCTCAAGGAGTCGAGCAAGAAGGCGCTGCGAGCGCTGGATCGGATGCAGGGGGCCATAGGTGAAGCGCTGAAAGATGGCGAGATCCGCCGCAAGGAGGCCGAACCTCTGCTGGCAGAGAGCGGTTTTCATCTGCAGCGGCTGGAGAGTTTCTGCGCCCTGTGGGAGATGCTGGGGCGCCATGTGCCGACCGGTAAAACCCCGCTCGCCCGCTGGATGGCCAAGAGCGATGACGGCGATATCTGGCTGCACGCCTCACCGATTGAGGTAGGCTATCTGCTGGAGGAGTGGCTCTGGTCGAAATGTCTAGGTGCCGTACTGGTCTCCGCGACCCTCACCGCTCTCTCTTCCTTTAGTTATTTTCGCCATCAGGTGGGGCTCAAGGAGCACGACGGTACCCGCTATCTGCGCCTGCGCTCCCCCTTTGATTATCAGAAAGCCGAGCTCTATCTGCCCAAGATGGAGCACGAACCCAACTCGCCGGCCTTTACCAACGAACTCATCAGCGTGCTGCCTCGCATTTTGGCGGGCAAGGAGGCGAGTCTGGTGCTCTTCTCCTCCTACCGCCAGATGAATGAGGTGGCTGTTGGCTTGCGAGCCAAGGGACTGTCACTGCTGGTGCAGGGGGAAGCCTCCCGCAATGCCCTGCTCACCCTGCACAAACAAAAATGCGATGGCGGTCAGTCCAGCATCCTGTTTGGTACCGGCAGCTTCTCGGAGGGGCTGGATCTGCCGGGTCACTACCTTACCAATCTGGTCATCACCAAGCTCCCCTTTGCGGTGCCCAACTCGCCGGTCGAGGAGGCTACTGCCGAGTGGGTGGAGCAGCGAGGCGGCAACCCGTTTCTGCAACTGACAGTGCCGGAGGCATCGCGCAAACTGATCCAGGCCTGTGGCCGCCTCATCCGCAAGGAGGCCGATCGGGGACGGGTCACCATTCTGGACCGCCGCCTGCTGACCAAACGTTATGGCAAGGGGCTGCTCGACGCCCTCCCCCCGTTTACACGGCGGATCGAGTAAATAAGCCGGCCGCTATTGATAAACAAACTGACAGCAGCGCGAACATCGAGCACCAGAAAGAGCCATTGCCGCAGTAGGCCAAACCTGTAAAAATGAGCCCCTGTTTTCAGTGGGCAATCGCCTGACTGTTCAAGGAGATGAAATGAAACTGACTGTTCTGGTACCGGCCCTGGCTGGTCTGTTGTGGGCGGGTAGCGCCCTGGCCAATGCCCAAGTGGAAGTGACCACCCCGTATGTTGTCCAGCTGCTCGATGGTCAAGCAATCAATCCCTCATTACTCGATAACACCAAAAAGTTTCCACTTAGCGTTGGTAAACATCAGCTCGTGGTTGCATTTGAAGGCAATTATTCTAATCGAGACGAAATCAAGCTGGTGACCGCCGAGCCGCTGGTGCTGAACTTCACCGCTGCCGACAACCAGCAGCTGGTGCTGGACTATAAAAAGCCCCGCAACGAAGCAGAAGCCAAACAGTTCCTGAAGGATCAGAAAGTCACGCTGAAAGACAAGGTCAGTGGTCAGCAAGTGAGCAGCGAACAGTTCGTGATGCCGAAAGTAGAGGGCTTCCAGCTGACCCGTGACTATCAGCAAGAGCTGATCAACATGGGCAAAGCATTCAACCAGCCCAAGACCGTCGCCGTCTCCTCTGCTGCTGTGATGGCTGCCGCCAGCGCACCGGTTCAGGTTGCCCCCAGCAAGGCTCAAAGCAATCCGGAAGCGCTGACCCAGTTGCAAAACTGGTACAACAAGGCCGATGCGGAAACCCGCAAAGCCTTCCAGATCTGGGTTATCCAGCAGCAATAAGCCGGGCTGAGAGATTGACTGAAAGGGGAGCCAAGCTCCCCTTTTCAATATCTTGCGATCTTACTCACGACGCGTCTTGATTTATGCGCTGCCACTTCCCCTTTATATAGGGAGTACATATATGGATTCATCTGCTGATTTCATATATGGAAAGCGCCACCTTGCCAGGGAGAATGGCACCATGTCATTGCGCATTTTCTATCACCCCCTCTACTCCTCCCTGACGCTACCCGAGCGCCATCGCTTTCCGCTGGCCAAGTATCAGGGGCTGTTTGAACGCCTGCAGGTGCAGGGTTACCCCCTTGGCGAAGCACCGGCCGCAACCTGTGAGCAAATCTGTCGCATTCACGATGCCGATTATGTCGCGGCGGCCCTGAGCGGCCA
Source organism: Aeromonas sp. S11(2024) (assembly GCF_041402345.1). NCBI lineage: Bacteria > Pseudomonadati > Pseudomonadota > Gammaproteobacteria > Aeromonadales > Aeromonadaceae > Aeromonas > Aeromonas sp. S11(2024). The sequence continues at coordinate 64,458 of NZ_JBGLRC010000015.1, forward strand.
GCTGGAAGATCGCGCCATCCGCAAGATCGGTTTTCCCTGGTCACCCATGCTGATGGAGCGCACCTTGCGCTCGGTGGGTGCCACCGTTGCCGCCAGCCGCCATGCTCTTGAGCAGGGCTGCGGCTTGCAGATCTCCGGTGGCTACCACCACGCCCATCGGGATCACGGCAGCGGTTTTTGTCTGTTTAACGATTTGGTGATTGCCGCCCAGGCTTGCCTCGACGAGGGGCGCTGTGAACAGGTGCTGATCGTCGATCTCGATGTGCATCAGGGAGATGGCAGTGCGGCCCTGTGCGCCGGACGGCGCGATATCATCACCCTATCCCTTCATGGGGAGCACAACTTCCCCCATCACAAAGCCACCTCTCACCTCGACTTTCCTCTGCCAAGCGGCATGACGGACGATGCCTATCTCACCACGTTGCAACAGGCACTCTCGCTGGCACTGCGGCTCTATTCGCCGGATCTCATCCTCTATCAGGCGGGCGTCGATGTGCATCATGCCGACGAGCTTGGTTATCTCTCCCTGAGCGATGAAGGGGTTCACCTACGCGATGCCATGGTATTTGACTGTGCAATCAAGCATGGGTTGCCCATCGCGGCGATGCCCGGTGGCGGCTATCGCCGCGACTGGCAGCAGCTGATCCCGCTTCATATGTCGCTGTTTGAAACAGCGCGCCACCGTTTTGGCTGATGGCATGGCTTTATAGCGCGGACACCCCATCAGAGTCGGGCGGGCACTTCACCAGATAAAACAGAAGAGGCGACCCCTGGGGTCGCCTCTTCGTGTTTCGTCATCTGGGTCACACAAGCTCGCTCGTTGTCAGGCAAGCTCGGGACACCTGAGGATAATTATTTCTGACGCTTACGGGCGTACTTGCGACGGGCGCGGGCCTGACGCTCCTCTTCCCGCTCGGCCTTCTCTTTGGCTTTTTGCTCGGCTTCTGCGGCGGCTTCGACAATCTCGACGCTCACCATCTCCGGCGTCTCCAGCGAGATGCGGCCAAGCAAGCCGGAGCGGAACTCGTTAATCAGGATCTCGGACGCCTTGTGCAAGTCGGCCAGCCCCCCTTTGCGCATAAACGCTCGCTGGCGGGCGATCATCTCCAGCAGCTCGATCTCGGTCTCGGGCAGCTCGTCAATCTGGTAGCGCGCCTTGATCTGCTCCGGATAGGCCTTGATGAAGTAGTCAGCGGCGAACATGGCGATATCGGCATAGTCGAACACTGTGTCCTTGATGGCCGCTGTGATGGCCAGACGATAACCGCAGGAGGGCGGATTGAGCTTGGGCCAGAGAAAACCCGGGGTATCGGTCAGGATGACGTTGTTATCCAGCTTGATCCGCTGCTGGGACTTGGTCACCCCCGCCTCGTTGCCGGTACGGGCGATGATGCGCCCCGCCAGGGTATTGATCAGGGTGGATTTGCCCACGTTGGGGATCCCCATGATCATCGCCCGCACGCCGCGCAGCTCAAAATTGCGCTCCGGCAGCATCTCGTGGCAGAGGGTCAGCAGTTGCTTGATCTTCTCCGGCTCTTGTTGCGTCAGCGGCAGCGCCTTGATCCCCTTCTCTTTTTCCATGTGTGCCACCCACAGATCGGTGATCGCCGGATCGGCCAGGTCCGCCTTGTTCAGCACCTTGATCACCGGGGTATCACCACGCAGCTCGGGCACCAGCGGGTTTTCGCTGGAGAAGGGGATGCGGGCATCGAGCATCTCGATGATCACATCGACCTGGGGCATGACCTCGGCAATCTCTTTGCGGGCCTTGTGCATGTGACCGGGGAACCAGTTGATGGACATATCCGTTACTCTCTGTGGGGGCTGCGGGCGCGCGCATGGAACAACAGGCGCTCTGCCGCGGGCATCGAACGAAGGGGGCGCATTTTACCTGCTGCGGGCACATTTTGACAGGTCATTCTAGCCATCACTTCATCAAATCAGCAAACCGCCGAGGCGGAGCAACCTTGCCGGAAGCGACCGGACCAACTGGCTCAATTGATAGATGACACACTTATATAGTGTAACATTTTCATCACTTTTTCACACAACCGTCACCGATAGTCAGTAAAAGTGTCATCTGCCCCCTCTAGGCTGCGCTCAGGTTTTACAAGGAGCGAACCCCAATGAGAAAAATGGCAGGACTTGCAGTGATGATCGGCGCCGCCCTGGCTGCCGGCTGCAAATCAGACAATGACACGGTGGCGACCAAGCCCGCAACCCAACCCACCAACGTCATCTTCTTCCTCGGTGACGGCATGGGCCTCAACACCCTGACGGCGGCCCGCATCTACGGTGTCGGCGAAGAGGGTGATCTCACCATCGATACCCTGCCAGAGACGGCCTTTATCAAGACCTTCTCCCACGATGCCCAGGTCACTGACTCGGCCCCCTCCATGGCGGCCTACATGACCGGGGTCAAGAGCAACAACGGCGTCATCAGCATGGACGGCGACGCCACCTATGAGAGCGACTGCAGCAAGAGCGCCGGCAAGCCGGTGACCACCCTGCTGGAGCTGGCCAAAGCCGATGGCCGCGGTACCGGTGTGGTAACCAGCACCCGGGTAACCCACGCCACCCCGGCGGCTACCTATGCCCATATCTGCAACCGGGATCTGGAAGCGGATATCGCCGTCCAGCTGGTACCGGGCGGCAAAGGCTACAACAGCGCCCTCAAGGAGGGGTTGGATGTGGTGCTCGGTGGCGGCAGCAGCTTCTTCCTGCCCAAAGCTGACAAGGGCAAGCGGGAAGATGGCCGCAACCTCATCAGCGAAATGCAGGCCAAGGGCTACCAGTTTACCAGCAATCTGGATGAGCTGAACAAGGCCGATGCGGGCAAGCCGCTGCTGGGACTGTTTGGTTCCAGTCACATGAAATATGACCTGGACCGCCCTGCCAGCGAGCCGTCACTGGCCCAGATGACCCTGGCTGCCATCAAGCAGCTCAAGGGCAAAGAGAAGGGTTACTTCCTGATGGTGGAAGGGGGTCGCATCGACCACGCCCTGCACGACACCAACGCCAAGCGGGCGCTGCAGGACACCATCGCCTTCGACAACGCCATCAAGGCCGCCATCGACGAGGTGAAAAAGAGCGACCCCGAGCTGAAAAACACCCTGATCGTGGTCACCGCCGACCACGACCACACGCTAGTGCTCAACGGCTATGCCAAGCGCACCGGCAAGACCACCGCCGACAACCCCGGCGTACTCGGGCTGGTGAAGAACTACGAGACTGGCGAGCCAAGCAAGGATAGCGAGGGCATGCCCTACACCATCATAGGTTTTGGCAACGGCTACAACCGGGTGGATGGCCCGCGCAGCAGCGTCGCCCCGCTCGACGATGCCACCGTCTCCGCCAATGACTACCACCAGGAAGTGGTGGTCAAGGTAGGCGAGATCGGCAACGAGACCCACGGCGGCACAGATGTCTTCCTCGGCGCCATCGGCAAGGGGGCTGACAGCTTCCATGGCTCTCTCGATAACACCGCCGTGTTCGGCAAGATCAAGGCTGCGGCCAAGCTGTAAGGAGCATTTTCATGAGCAAACAGATGAACACATCTATCAAGCACACGCTGGTCTGCGCCGCCCTGTTCAGTGCGCTGGGCGCAACCTCCCAGGCACAGGCCGGTGATGCCAAAAACGTCATTCTCTTTATCGGTGATGGCATGGGCCCCACCGTGCTCACCGCCACCCGCCTGTTCAAGGTGGGGGAAGAGGGCAATCTGGAGATGATGAAACTGCCGCGCAGTGCCCGCATCAAGACCTTCTCCAATGATGCCCAGACCACCGACTCGGCCCCCTCCATGGCGGCCTACACCACCGGGGTCAAGATGAACAACGAGGTGATCGCCATGAGCAGCGACACCAAAGCCGTTGCCCCCGGCAAAGACGTCAATGGCAACAAAACCGTCAACAATTGCAGCAGCGATAACGGCAAGCCGGTGCCCACCATCCTGGAGCTGGCCAAGGCGGCAGGCAAATCGGTCGGAGCCGTCACCACTACCGAGCTGACCCACGCTACCCCGGCGGCTACCTACGCCCACATCTGCCATCGGGATGCCGCTTATGACATCGCCGCACAGGCCGTTCCTGGGGGCGCTGGCTATAACAGTGCCCTCAAGGATGGGGTCGATGTGCTGATGGGCGGTGGTGCCAACCACTGGACCCCCTACAGCGCCAGCAACAAGGGCGGTCGCAATGACAACCGCGACCTGACCGCCGAGATGAAGGCGCAGGGATACAGCTATGTCACCACCCAAAGTGAACTGGCCAAGGTCACCAGCGGCAAGGTGCTCGGTCTGTTCAGCAGCAAATCCCACTTGGACTACGAGCTGGATCGGGTCGCCAAAGGGGCTGCCAATACCCAGCCGTCCCTCTCCGAAATGACCGCCAAGGCGATCGACCTGCTGAGCAAGAACAGTCAGGGTTACTTCCTGATGGTAGAAGGCGGCCGGATCGATCATGCCCTGCACGGCACCAACGCCAAGCGCTCGCTCACCGACGCGGTGGCTCTGGATGAGGCGGTCAAGACGGCGCTGGGTAAAGTGGATCTCAGCAATACCCTGATCGTGGTCACCGCCGACCATGACCACACCATGACCATTAACGGCTACTCCGCCAAGGGCAATCCGGTGCTGGATCTGGTGAAAAATGGCGATGGCTCGACCCAGAACGATGTGGATGGCAAGCCCTTCACCACCCTGGTGTTCGGTAACGGCCCCAACCGCCCCGATGTACGCCCCGTCCTCACCAGCGATCAGGTGATGGCCAATGACTATCTGCAGGAGACCGGTGTCAAACTGACATCGGAAACCCACGGCGGCGGCGATGTGATGCTGTTTGCCGATGGCGCCGGCAGCAACCGCTTCAAAGGCACACTGGATAACACCAAGGTGTTTGGCAAACTGCGGGAGGCGCTCGGCCTGTAAGCAGCAGGGGCCTGGGTGCATCTGAGCAATTGACTCAGCGGCCCGGGCCCCGGCTCTTTCGAGCGACAGATGATGATGCGACTTTTGCTTTCGTTATGGCTGCTTGGCAGCACCCTCGCCTTCCCTCTGCATGCTGACGACACACCCCCGGATCTCGCCGCCCGGATCAGCTATCACGACCGGAACACCGGCAGCGATGGCATCGCCAGAGAGAGTGTCTGGCAAGAGAAGTGGCTGCGCGTGGGCAATCAGGTGTGGAGCCAGCGGCTCATTCCCCTCCCCCTTGCCCATGCCTATCACGCCACTCACGACGCCACCCCCGGCCACAAGCACTTTACCCACCAGATGGCGGCCCGCTGGGTCAGCCGCAGTGATGAGGGTGAACTTCAGCTGCGCTATGCCGACAGCTGGCACAACCAGCTGGTTGAAGTGCCGGTGGAAGAGTATGGCCAGGTGGCCTTCAAACCCGACTGGCTGCGGATCCGCCATCTCGTCAACCCGGTGCTGATCGAGGGGATGACTCCACTGGATGAGGCCGCCCCCGAGCAGGCCCGCTGGTATGAAAAGCGCGAAGGGCAGCAACGAACCCGGATTCTCTGGTCAAGTCAGTGGCAGATCCCGCTGGTGGTCGAATCGGCCAGTCTCGACGGCTATCGCAGCTACCGGATGGAGGTGACCCTGCGCAAGCTGCCTGCTCAGCTCCCCTGGCAGCAACTCGCTGATTACGAAGTGCGCGATCTGCGGGATTTCTTCGACTGAGATCCCAACCCCTCAGCGAGCCCAACGACAACGCAGGCAGGAATGTTACACTCTGCTCATTCGACTCTGACTCACGACCTTGATGCGCACTCTCTGCCTGCCTTTTTTGACCCTGCTGTTGTTGCTGGTGAACACCGGTGCCCAGGCTATTGTGCTGGTGGCGGCCGAGCTGCCCCCCTATGTCATACGTTCCCAGCAGGGGGCTCCAAGCGGCATGGCCATCGAGGTCATGGAAGAGGCCGCCCGGCGCTTAAAAGAACCGCTCACTATCGAGTTGATGCCGCTGGCCCGAGCCCTCATCGAAGTGACCCACCGCAAGGATGTACTGCTGATCCCGCCAGTGCGGAGCTCTCGACGAGAGCACCTCTTTTATTGGGTAGCACCAATAATCGACGAGGAATTTGTTATCGTCAGCGATCGCCGCTTTCATCCTGTTCCAATCAAAGCCGGTGAGCTGTCCACCCTCAAGGTCGGTACTCTGCGCCACTCTTTCGGCCAACATTTACTCAAACAAAGACTCAATCTGACCAGTCAAACTGTCGCCACCGAAGAACTCAATGCGCACAAACTACAACGAGGGCGTCTCGATGCATGGGTAGCAGCCTGGAACGCTATTCTCTACAACCAACAGCAAGAAGGATTTTCTACTGGGCAACTTGTTCGTGGTGAAACCCTGATGCGCACCCAGTTATTTATTGCCGCTCACAAAGAGTTCCCCTTCACCGAAGGGCGTCGCTGGCAAGCCGTGATAGACGAGATGCGCCGTGATGGCTCGCTCACGCGGATCATCCGTCAGTACAACTATCAGGCTCCTGAGTAGTCACTCAATCGCGGTTGCCAAGGCCGGCCAGAATGGTTATGGTAGCCCCATGAAAATACTCGCTATTTCCTCGCATTTGCTCACACCCTGCTGAGCCCCCGCCTCGCTCCTTCGGCCGCGAGTCGCTTGGGGGCATGGCATTTTCAATCGATTGAACCTGTTGAATCCATTTTTGTAACACTTTGCGTGATGGCCAACCTGCACCCGCCGGTATGGGCCTATCCGCTATTGATAAGGAATATCTTATGAAACAACCTCATCTGGTTATCTCCAGCCTTGATCTGGATCGTATCGAACAACTGCTTGGCAACCACCCGCAGCATCTGGCCCTGCAAGAGGAGCTGGACCGCGCCGAGATCCGCGAACCGGCCGACATGCCGCCGGACGTGGTCACTATGAACAGCAAGGTACGCTTCAAGATGCAGAGCAGCGGCAACGAGTTCTGCCTCACCCTGGTCTACCCGCGCGATGCCAAGGGCGACGAGAGCAACATCTCGGTACTGGCGCCGGTGGGCAGCGCCCTGCTCGGCCTGAAAGTGGGCGACAGCATCGCCTGGCCTGGCCCGGCCGGTCGCACCATCGAGGTCGAAATTCTGGAAGTGGTCTATCAGCCGGAGCGCGCCGGCGAGCTGCACCGCTGAGTCTCCCGGGCTGGTCATCCCCCTGTTGATCAGCCCGCTTGCTCGCCCTTGCAAGCTGATCCCGATCAAGCTTTACGCACCTTGCCCCTCGGTTTTTAGCCCCTTTTCCTGCTGCTGCTTGAGCCTGACTCGGGGGGCAGGTATCTTGTTGGCCGCGTCATGGTCATGACGCACCGAATTTCAGGCTGACATCATGATAAAAATTGCCCTCATCGACGATCACCAGATCGTCCGATCCGGTTTTGCCCAACTGCTCAATCTGGAGCCCGACCTGCAGGTGGTCGCCGAATTCGGCTCCGCCAGCGACGCCCTTGCCGGCCTGCCCGGCAGCGGGGCGCGAGTCTGCGTCTGCGACATCTCGATGCCCGACCAATCGGGGCTGGAGCTGCTCAAGCAGCTCCCCTCCGGTCTCGCGGTGGTGATGCTCTCGGTACACGACAGCCCCGCCCTCATCGAGCAGGCACTGCAGACCGGTGCCAAGGGATTTCTCTCCAAGCGCTGCAGTCCGGACGAGCTGATCGCCGCCGTGCGCACCGCCGCACAGGGGGGGTGTTATCTGACGCCGGACATCGCCCAGAAACTGGCCAGCAGCAGCCGGGATCCCCTCACCAATCGGGAGCGGGAGATTGCCCAGTTGCTGGCACAGGGGCTGGAGGTGAAAGCCATCGCCGAGCAGCTTGGACTCTCCCCCAAGACGGTTCACGTCCATCGCGCCAACCTGATGGACAAGCTCAAGGTCAGCAACAACGTCGAGCTGGCCCACCGCATGCTGGACAGCTGGTGATCTCCCGTTTTGCCAGCTATGTCGCCATCGCGCTGGCGGCCTGCTTCATCTTTGCCGCCGGCTGGTTTTGCCTCTGGAGCATCAGCCTGCATCTGGCGGGCGGCCCGGCGCTGGCGGTGCTGCTGTTCCCCTTCGGCCTGCGCCTCGGCTTGCTGCTGCAAAGTCCCGGCCACTACTGGCCGCCGCTGTTGCTGTGCGAAGGGCTGCTGCTCTACTGGCTCAATCTGGAAGTGGGGCTGACCCACTGGCCTTGGCTGGTCGCGGGCAGTCTGTTGACCCTGCTACCGCTGCTGATTGCCCGTCGCCAGCTGGTGCGTAACGACTGGCAGCAACTGTTGCTGCTGCTCGCCACCGTCACGGCGGCGGCGCTGCTGCAAGCCCTGCTCTGGCATCTGGCGGGGGAAGATGGCCTCTCGGCCCTGCTGCTCAGCCTGACCGGCGGTCTGACGCTGACCTCCACCTGCATGCTGATCTGGCACTACCTCACCCGCGCCACTTGGGTACCACTCGGCCCTGCGCTGGTGGATCAGCCGGTGGAGTGGCGCTTTCGCCATCTGGTCTGGTATCTGTTGCTGTTCGTATTGAGCCTCTGGCTGCAACTGGGATTGCCCAACTCGCTGGTACGCTTCACCCCGTTTTGTCTCGCCATCCCCATCATCGCCATGGCGTGGCGCTACGGCTGGCAAGGGGCGCTGCTCGCCACCCTGATGAACACCATCGCCCTGCTGGCCAGTCAGGCCTGGCATGATCACCCGCTGGATCTGCTGCTCTCCCTGCTGGCCCAGAGCCTCACCGGCCTGCTGCTGGGTGCCGGGATCCAGCGCCAGCGGGAACTCAATCAGGCGCTGACGCGCCAGCTCGCCCACAATCGCCAGCTCACCGAGCGGCTGCTGGAGACCGAGGAGAGCATCCGCAAGGAGGTAGCGCGCGAGCTGCACGACGACATCGGCCAAACCATCACAGCCATTCGTACCCAGGCAGGGATCGTGCGCCGCCTCGCCCCCGATAATGCCGGGGTGGGCCAGAGCAGCGCCCTCATCGACACACTGTCGCTCGGGATCTACGACGCAGTGCGCGGTCTGCTCGGGCGGCTGCGCCCGCGTCAGCTCGACGACATGACTCTGGAACAGGCGGTACGGGCACTGCTGCGGGAGCTGGAGCTGGAGCGTCACGGCATCGTCACCCGGCTGGAGTGGCAGCTGGCGGATGGGGATCTCTCCGATGCCCAGCGGGTCACCCTGTTTCGGGTCTGTCAGGAGGGGCTCAACAACGTGGTCAAACATGCCAACGCCCACTCGGTCACCATTCGCGCCCGGACCAGCGGCGAGCAGTTGCAACTGGTGCTGGAAGATGATGGCCGCGGTATGCCGGAAAGCCGCCCGCAGCAGGGCTATGGCCTGCTCGGCATTCGCGAACGGGTACAGGCCCTCGGGGGCAGTCTGCAACTCTCCTGCATCCACGGCACCCAGCTGACGGTCAACCTGCCCAGTCGCAGACGGGAGGAGAGTCATGGCTAATCACCACCAGAGGGCCTGCCTGTGCTTAGTTTTATGAGAAGCGCGCCGCCCCGGCCCCTTATCCGGGATCAGGCCGAGATCGATGCCACCTATCGCCACTGGCGGCTGCACCTGCTGCTGACCATGTATCTGGGCTATGCGGTCTTCTACTTCACCCGCAAGAGCTTCAACTTCGCCATGCCGGACATGCTGGCGAGCGGCATGCTGGACAAGTCCGATATCGGCATGCTCTGGACCCTGTTCTACATCACCTACGGCTGCTCCAAGTTCTTCTCCGGCATCATCAGCGACCGCGCCAACCCGCGCTACTTTATGGGCGTCGGGCTGATGGCCACCGGCGTTATCAATATCCTGTTCGGCCTCTCGTCGGCACTCTGGATGTTTGCCGCCCTCTGGGTCGCCAACGCCTTCTTCCAGGGCTGGGGCTGGCCCCCCTGCTCCAAGCTGCTCACCAGCTGGTATTCGCGCACCGAGCGCGGGGTCTGGTGGTCGGCCTGGAACACCGCCCACAACGTCGGCGGCGCGCTCATCCCTCTTATCGTCAGCACCATCGCCCTGCAGCATGGCTGGCGCTACGGCATGATAGTGCCCGGCCTTATCGCCATCCTTTCGGGATTGTTCCTCTGCTGGCGACTGCGGGATACCCCGAGCGCCATGGGATTGCCAACAGTGGGCGAGTGGCGCAAGGATGCGATGGAGCTGGCCCAGCAGACCCAGGATGCGGGGCTCTCCCACCGCCAGATCCTGCGCAAATATGTGCTGGGCAACCCCTATATCTGGCTGCTCGCCTGCTGTTACGTACTGGTCTATGTGGTGCGCACCGCCATCAATGACTGGGGCAACCTCTACATGACCGAGCAGCGCGGCTTCAATCTGATGAGCGCCAACTCGGCCATCTCCATGTTCGAGGTGGGAGGCTTTATCGGTGCGCTGGTGGCAGGCTGGGGATCGGACAAGCTGTTCAACGGCAACCGTGGCCCGATGAACCTCATCTTTGCGGTGGGGATCCTGCTGGCGGTGGGATCGCTCTGGCTGATGCCCTTCTTCAGCTATGTGATGCAGGCGGCCTGCTTCTTTACCATCGGCTTTTTCGTGTTTGGCCCCCAGATGCTGATCGGCATGGCGGCGGCGGAGTGCTCCCACAAAAACTCGGCGGGGGCGGCCACCGGCTTTGTCGGGCTGTTCGCCTATATGGGGGCGGCGCTATCGGGCTATCCGCTGGCCAAGGTGATGGAGATCTGGCACTGGAACGGCTTCTTCGTGGTGATCTCGGTGGCGGCGGGCGTCTCGGCCCTGCTGCTGCTCCCCTTTCTCAAAGCGCAGGCACCACGCCCCCAGCCTGCCGAGATAACGTAATACTGGACTGAACGGGAGTTACACCTCCCGACCAGCCTGACAGACCCGGTTCTTGCCTTGCCGCTTGGCGCTGTAGAGCGCATGGTCGGCCTGAGTGAACAGAGGGTCAAAGTGCCACTCCCCTTGCCAGTGGGAGAGTCCCATGCTGACCGTGATGGAGAGACCGCCCATGTTGCGGTTCGCGACCTCCTCCAGCAATCCCTCGCAGCGCTGCAGGGCCAGCACGCCGGGCTGCGAGAAGAGCAGCACAAACTCCTCGCCACCGAAACGACTGCACACCAGATCTGGCTGACTACCCAGATAGGCACCGAGCTCGGCCAGCACCCGATCACCCACCTCATGGCCATGCTGGTCATTGATCTGCTTGAAATCATCGATGTCGAGCACGGCCAGCGCGCCGCTGTCACCCCACTTTTGCTGCTTCAGCTGCTCCATAAAGCCACGCCGGTTGAGCAGACCGGTAAGAGGGTCGTGGCTAGCCTGCTGGCGCAGCGCCAGCGCACGATACTGGGTACAGAGCAGCAGCACCCCGAAGGTGGAGAGATAGCTCCCCATCAGCATGGAGAGGAAGGGCAGCACATTGACCCCGCTCTTATCCATCAGCATCTGTACGTTGTCCTGCCAGAGGAACCAGAGCCGCATCAAGTAGAAGGCGTAGAGCAGCACGTTGACCAGGGTAAAGACCATCACCGCCGGCAGATAGTGGGGGTAACCGTGGCGCCAGACCAGATAGACGATCACAGCACCCAGCATCATGTAACTCAGGCAAGCCAGCAATACCCGGGATGCCATCCCCCCCTCCACAATGCACCAGCTCAGAAGCAGCAGATAGACCAGCATGAAGAGCCCCCCGGCACGCCAGTTCGGGGGCTGTCCGAAAAAGCGCTGCAGCGCCGGCGGCATCAACACAATGCAGAGCGTGATCAGGGTATTGGCCAGCCAGATGCCGGAGGGGCTGGGGAAAAATGCCTGTAACGAGAAAAGTATCTGGGCCACCAGCGCACAGAGACTGGACCACCACCATAACCCGATGCCCGGGATCTCCCGGTGGGTCGACCAGATAATGGAGAGCGTGATAAACCCGAGGCTATATCCCCCCAATGCCATCACCATCAGGGTAAATACATCCAGCTTCAGCAACAACGAGACATCCATATCAAAACCAGGCAGAGGGAGGTAAGTGAGTATATGAGAACCGTTTGCCAAGACCCAGAGACCCTGACTATTTTCACAATAAAAACATATTGTTCGTCTGTTTTTCACACCACCAGATAACTCACACCATTCCGCTATAGCAGGTTTGAGATATGCAAGAAAGATAAGCCCAACCAGACTCAAGCCACATACGAGCCCTTCTCTATGTAACAAAATGTCTTGGGGATAATTTGGGCTTGAACCCACTCAATTAGATAGATATGTTGTTTTCGTGTGATTTTATGAATGAAGCCATGAGCAATAAATGTCTCTAACCTGTTGAGTCTTCTGACACAATCTGTTTTTGGTACATTTTTCACTCAATCACTATTCATAGCATCTCATATGGGGCTTTTGTCCCGCTCAAGACATTCATCCTGTCTTGCCTGTTGCCGGATGCAGCAGTCTCTTGTGCCACGGAGTCGCACGGGATCAGGTTCAAGGCCGAACACACCACCGACAGAGACGTCACTTATGATCAAAAAACTGATTCTTTCTACCCTGCTGTTTTGCGGGATCGCCACGGCGGCCCCGACCCCTGCCCCCACCTCCACCCTGGATGCCGTGCTCGAACGCGGCGTGCTGCGAGTCGGCTTCGACGCCGGCTATCAACCCTTCGAGATGACCAACAAGCAGGGCCAGTACATCGGCTTTGACGTGGATCTCGCCAAGATGGTCGCCAAAGAGATGGGCGTGAAGGTCGAATTCGTCAACACCGCCTGGGATGGCATCATTCCAGCGCTGCTGACCAACAAGTTCGACGTCATCATGGGCGGCATGACCGTCACTCCCCAGCGCAACCTGCGGGTCAACTTTGCCGATCCCTACATCGTGGTCGGCCAGACCATAGTCCTGCGCAAAGAGAAAGCGGGCGAAATCAAATCCTTCACCGACCTCAACGACCCGAAATACAAGATCGCGGTCAAGCTCGGCACCACCGGCGAGCAGGCAGTCAAGCGCCTGATCCCCAAAGCTACCCTGCTGCAGTTTGAAACCCAGGATGACGCCAAGCTGGAAGTGATCAACGGCAAGGTCGATGCGTTCGTCTATGACCTGCCCTACAACGCTATTTTCGCCTCCCAGAATCAGGGCGCCGTGGTGCACCTCGACAAGCCGTTCACCTTCGAACCGCTGGCCTGGGCCATCCGCAAAGGGGATCAGGACACCCTCAACTGGTTCAACAACTACCTGCGCCAGATCAAGGGCGATGGCAGCTACGACCGTCTCTACAAGAAGTGGTTCGAATCCAACGCCTGGCTGAACCAGCTCAAATAACCTCCTGGGGGCGGCACATGCCGCCCCTGCACCACGCAGCTCCCCACACAATAACGAGAAGAGGTTGTGACTGTGCACACACCCAAACCGACAAGACAGATGGAAAAACAACCCAATCAGCTGCTCTGGCATGGGGTTTTCCTGCTGATGCTGCTGGTTGCCGTATTCGGCATCTACAAGGCTGTCCAGTCAGTGGATTACACCTGGCGCTGGGAACGCATTCCCCAATACATCGCCTATCAGGCGGAGCAGAAGAATCTCGCCGAATTTGACGGCACCGTGATGGCGGGCACCAGCGAGGCCGAGAAGGGCAAGCTGTTCCTGCAAGACGATCTCGACCCCAATGTGCGGCAAGCCATTGCCAGTACCGGCGTACAAGTCGCCGAAGGGGATACCGTTTTTCGTGGCGATACCCTCGACACCCAACTGAGCTGGACCGCAGGCCCCATCGCCTGGGGCGTCTGGGTCACCGTCAAGCTCTCGCTGGTAGCAGGCATCTTCGCCATCCTGCTCGGCACCCTGGCCGGGCTGGCGCGCCTCTCCCCTAATCCGGCCCTGCGCAATCTGGCCATCACCTATGTGGAGCTGATCCGCGGTACACCGCTGCTGGTTCAGATCTTCATCGTCTACTTCTTTATCGGTACCGTGCTGAACCTCGACCGCTTCACCGCCGGGGTCGCGGCACTGGCGGTCTTTACCGGCGCCTATGTGGCGGAGATCGTCCGCGCCGGTATCAGCTCCATCCACAAGGGGCAGATGGAGGCGGGCCGCAGCCTGGGTATGACCTCCGCCCAGACCATGCGCTATGTCATTCTGCCGCAGGCGTTCAAGCGGGTACTGCCACCGCTGGCGGGCCAGTTCATCAACCTGATCAAGGACTCCTCGCTAGTCTCGGTCATCTCCATCACCGATCTGACCAAGGCGGGGCGCGAGGTGGTGAGCTCCACCTTCAGCCCGTTCGAGGTATGGTTCACCGTGGCCCTGCTCTATCTGGTGCTCACCGGCACCCTCTCTTTTCTGGTACGCCGTCTCGAGGTGAAATATGCACGCAGCAACTGATCCCATCATCAAGGTGCAACAGGCGTCGAGAAGTGCAGCCATCACCGACACCCTCTTCGCCTTCCCGGTTCGTTTTCTGGAGGTGAAATATGCGCGCAGCAACTGATCCCATCATCAAAGCGACCGGCGTAGAGAAGTTCTACGGCTGCGAAGTGCACGCCCTGAAAAATGTCAGCACCCAGGTGGCCGAAGGGGAAGTGGTGGTGATCGTCGGCCCCAGTGGCTCGGGCAAGTCCACCTTCCTGCGCACCCTCAACCAGCTGGAGACCATCAACGACGGCAACATAGTAGTCGACGGCATCTGCCTGACCGAGCCGGGCGATGTCAACAAGCTGCGGGAAGAGGTGGGCATGGTGTTTCAGTCCTTCAACCTCTTTCCCCACCTGACGGTGCTGGATAATATCTGCCTCGCCCCGCAGAAGGTGCGTGGCCTGTCGCGCCGTGAGGCCGAAGACAGAGCCAAGGCGCTGCTGCTGAAAGTGGGGCTGTCGGTGAAAGCGGCCAGCTATCCCTCCCAACTCTCCGGCGGTCAGCAACAGCGGGTGGCCATCGCCCGGGCGCTCGCCATGCAGCCACGCATCATGCTGTTTGACGAGCCCACCAGTGCGCTCGACCCCGAAATGGTGGGGGAAGTGCTGGATGTGATGAAGGGGCTGGCCCGCGAAGGAATGACCATGGTGGTGGTGACCCACGAGATGGGCTTTGCCCGCGAGGTGGCGGATCGGGTGCTCTTTATGGAGAGTGGCGAACTGCTGGTGGATGAAAAACCGGCCGATTTCTTCGACAATCCCCCCTCCCCGCGTCTGCGCCAGTTCCTGAGTCAGGTGCTGTAGCTGATACCCAAAGATGGATTATCGAGTTGTTGCACTGGGTGCTCAACCGACACATCAGCAGTTGCCACGATGCAAAGATAAAAAAATGGCAGCCATCAGGCTGCCATCGGGAGAGCACAATTCAGCGATCAGAGGGTCGCAGCGACTTCATCGGAGATGGAGCCGTTGTGGTAAACCTCTTGCACGTCGTCCAGATCTTCCAGCATGTCGATCAGACGCATCAGCTTGGGTGCAGTTTCTGCATCCAGCTCCGCTTCGGTGGAGGGGATCATGGTCACTTCGGCGCTCTGGGCCTTGAAGCCGGCAGCTTCCAGACCGTCCAGCACGGTACCGAAGTCGTTCGGGGTGGTGTACACCTCGATGGTGCCATCCTCTTCGGTGACCACGTCATCGGCGCCCGCTTCCAGCGCGGCATCCATCAGGGCATCTTCGTCTACGCCCACGAAAGTCAGCAGACCTTTCTTGCTGAACAGATAGGCAACGGAGCCGTCAGTGCCCAGGTTGCCACCGCACTTGCTGAAGGCGTGACGCACTTCGGCTACGGTACGGTTACGGTTGTCGGTCAGGCACTCTACCATCACGGCAGAACCAGCCGGGCCGTAACCTTCGTACACGATGGTCTCGAGCTGTTCGCCATCGCCACCACCGGCGCCACGCTGAATGGCACGGTTGATGGTGTCGCGGGTCATGTTGTTGGTCAGGGCGGCAGTCACCGCAGCACGCAGACGCGGGTTGTTGGCCGGATCGGCATCACCCAAACGCGCGGAGGTAGTGATTTCGCGGATCAGTTTGGTGAAGATCTTGCCACGCTTGGCGTCCTGAGCGGCCTTGCGGTGTTTGATGTTGGCCCATTTACTGTGACCTGCCATAGAGACTCTCCGTTATTTTTTAAATGTCAGTAACACTGATCATGACTAACCCAAGGGAAACACAGAGGCCGCACGGCGGCGGCCTCCGGTGCCGGTATCGGCTTACTCGTCGCCCTTGACGGTGGTTGCAATCGCCAGCTCACCCAGTTGGGCGGCATTGGCAAGGCTGGGGGCGTCTGTCATCAGACAGGCAGCCGCGGTCGTTTTCGGGAAGGCGATGACGTCCCGAATGTTTTCGGTGCCGGTCAGCAGCATGCTGAGACGGTCCAGACCGAAGGCCAGACCGGCGTGGGGCGGGGTGCCGTACTTCAGCGCATCCAGCAGGAAGCCGAACTTCAGGCGCTGCTCGGCCGGGGTGATACCCAGGATATCGAACACGGTGGATTGCATCTCGCTGTTGTGGATACGGACAGAGCCGCCACCCACTTCGTAGCCGTTGATCACCATGTCGTAGGCGTTGGCGTAAGCACCCACAGGGTTGGCTTTCAGCTCGGCCGGGCTCATGTTGCTCGGCGCGGTGAACGGGTGGTGCATGGCGGCCAGACCACCTTCACCATCTTCCTCGAACATCGGGAAGTCGATGACCCACAGCGGTTTCCAGCTGTTCTCCAGCAGGCCCAGATCGCGACCCACTTTCAGACGCAGAGCGCCCATGGCATCGCAGACCACTTTCTTGCTGTCAGCGCCAAAGAAGATGATGTCGCCGTCGGCAGCGCCGGTACGAGCCAGGATCTCGCGCACGATGGCGTCAGAGAGGAACTTGGCAACCGGAGACTGCACGCCTTCGATACCATTGGCCGCTTCGTTGACCTTCATCCAGGCCAGGCCCTTGGCACCGTAGATGCCGACAAACTTGGTGTATTCGTCGATCTGCTTGCGAGAGAGCTCGGCACCACCCGGGACTTTCAGGGCAGCCACACGGCCTTTCGGATCGTTGGCGGGGCCAGCGAACACGGCGAACTCGACAGCAGTCAGCAGATCAGCCACATCGACCAGCTCCATCGGCAGACGCAGGTCCGGCTTGTCGGAGCCGTAGCGACGCATGGCTTCGTCGAAGGTCATGATCGGGAAGTCGCCCAGATCCACGTTCAGGATGTGCAGCCACAGTTTGCGGATCATCTCTTCCATCACTTCACGCACTTGCGGCGCGGTCATGAAGGAGGTCTCCACGTCGATCTGGGTGAATTCCGGCTGGCGGTCGGCACGCAGGTCTTCGTCGCGGAAGCACTTGACGATCTGGTAGTAGCGATCGAAGCCGGACATCATCAGCAACTGCTTGAACAGCTGGGGAGATTGCGGCAGGGCGTAAAACTTGCCCTTGTGCACGCGGCTCGGCACCAGATAATCACGGGCACCTTCCGGGGTGGCCTTGGTCAGCATCGGGGTCTCGATATCGAGGAAGCCGTGCTCGTCCATGAAGCGGCGTACGAAGGCGCTGGCCTTGGCACGGGTCTTCAGGTACTTGGCCATCTCGGGACGACGCAGATCCAGGTAGCGATACTTGAGGCTGATCTCTTCGCTGTTGACCTGATTGAAGTCCAGCGGCAGCGGCTCGGCACGGTTGATGATGTTGAGCTCGTGAGCGAACACTTCGATGGCGCCAGTGGCCATGTCGCTGTTGCGCTGGGACTCGGGACGGGTGCGCACCACGCCGGTCACCTGGATGCAGAACTCGCCGCGCAGCTCGGAGGCCAGGGCGAACGCGTCCGGCTTGTCCGGATCGAAGAACACCTGAACGATCCCTTCCCGGTCGCGCATATCGATAAAGATCAGACCGCCGAGATCACGACGACGATGAACCCAACCGCACAATGTAATGGTCTGCCCTGCATGGGCCTCATTGACCTGTCCGCAATAGATAGAGCGCATGGACTTCTTCCTTCGAAATTGTAGAGAGACGGTTAACCTTGGGCCGCCGGGCACGACTGGCAAGCACCGTCTGTCTCACAGCTGGCCAGATTCTTTTTCTTACCCGGTTTGAAATCAGTCTCGTACCATCCGGTTCCCTTGAGCCGGAAGCCTGCCGCCGATATCAGCTTGACCAGATTCGGCTTGCTACAGGCCGGACAGTCGGTCAGGGGGGCATCGGAAAGCTTTTGCAGTTTTGCCAATTCATGGCCACAGACGTCGCAACGATATTCGTAGATAGGCATGGGTCACAAGAAATTGAAAAACAAAAGGGCTGGCATTATAGAGGAAAACCCCCTTTTGGGTAAAATGGCCAGCAGCCTCCTTTCGCCAGTTTTTTGCACTCGATGGCAAAAAGCGGGCAAAAAATCGGCACGAATGCACCAAGAGCGAAGAGAATAGCCATCATGAGCCTCTATTTGGGCCTGCCACAGTGGTCCCACCCCAGCTGGCCCGGCCAGTTGCTGGGCCTTGGCGCCAAGCCTGCCGAACACCTCGCCCACTACGCCACCGTGTTCAATTCGGTGGAGGGCAATACCACCTTCTACGCCCTGCCGACCCCCGATACGGTACAGCGCTGGGCCGATGCGGTGCCCGATCACTTTCGTTTCAACTTCAAATTTCCGCAAACCATCAGCCACCAGAGCGATCTGGTGAGCGCAGACAAACAAGTCGCCGACTTTATTCGCCTGCTCGCCCCGCTGCACGACAAGCTGGGGCTGCTCACCCTGCAGTTGCCCGCCCGTTTTGGGCCAGAGGGGCTGGCCAGACTGGCGGCCTTCATCGATCGGCTGCCGCGGGAGTTTCGCTACGCCATTGAAGTGCGTCACCCTGAGTTCTTCGCCAAGGGGGAGGCCGAGCGGGCATTGAACCGACTGCTGATGGAACAGGGTGTGAACCGGGTGATGCTCGACAGCCGGCCACTCTTCTCGGTGCCAGCAACCACGCCAGCCCTTGTCGATGCCCAGGGCAAGAAACCGCGCCTGCCGGTGCATCTGCTGGTCACCGCCCACGCTCCCATGGTGCGCTTTATCGGCCTGCCGGATCCGGCGGCCAATCACCCCTTCCTGCCCAGCTGGCTCCCCCACTGGCGCCAGTGGCTTTCCGAGGGCAAGGACCTCTACCTCTATATACATACTGCCGACAACGCCCAGGCACCTGAGCTGGCCCGCCAGATCACCCGCTTGCTGGAGCAGGAGATGGCCCCCTGGCCAGGGGAAAACGATCGCGCACGGCAGGGAGTGCTGCGCTTTTAGCCAACCCATTCTGCGGCCATCGTTTCGCTGCAAAAAAAGTGCTTTTTTGTGGCGTGACAAGCCCTGGCGTCAAGACAAACGGCCATCAATCCTCTACACTACCGCCCCAAGTAAGGGTCCGGAACATGGCCCGTACGAACAGGAGAGGTCCAAAGGATTTCACGACCAGCCACCCCGTTCGTAAACAGGTGATAAATCTACTCTGATGGGTGTCACCCAACGACTCAATT
The DNA here is from genome assembly GCF_041402345.1 of Aeromonas sp. S11(2024). Lineage (NCBI taxonomy): Bacteria > Pseudomonadati > Pseudomonadota > Gammaproteobacteria > Aeromonadales > Aeromonadaceae > Aeromonas > Aeromonas sp. S11(2024). The sequence continues at coordinate 83,886 of NZ_JBGLRC010000015.1, forward strand.
GAACAATACAGCCGGGTGATGTCCCGACTGTCAGGTTGCGCCAGCATGCATACCAAAGATCAAATTTTTGCCGCCCCGATCGCCCGATTGGGTGACTTCTGTTTTGACGAACAGGTCGTCGACGTTTTTCCCGATATGATCCAGCGCTCGGTGCCGGGTTACAGTAACATCATCTCTGCCATCGGCATGATGGCCGCCCGCTACGCCCAACCCGAGAGCCGACTCTATGATCTCGGCTGCTCACTGGGCGCCGCGACCCAGGCGATGCGTCGCCATGTCAGCCAGCCCGGCTGCCGCATCACCGCGGTGGATCTCTCCCATCCGATGATCGAGCGCGCCCGCGCCCACCTCTCCGGTTTCAAATCCGAGGTGCCGGTGGAGCTGGTGGAAGCAGATATCTGCGACATCGAGATCGAGAACGCCTCCGTGGTGGTGCTCAACTTCACTCTGCAATTTGTCGAGCCAGAAAAACGGGCCGCCCTGATCCAGCGCATTCACGATGGTCTGCGCCCGGGCGGGATCCTGATCCTGAGCGAAAAGTTCCGCTTCGAAGATGAACCGGTCAACGAGCTGCTCATCGATCTGCATCTCGACTTCAAGCGGGCCAATGGCTACAGCGAGCTGGAGATCAGCCAGAAACGCACTGCCCTTGAGAACGTGATGCGCACCGACAGCCTGCCGGTGCATCAGGCCCGTCTGCGGAATGCCGGTTTCGTCCATCAGGATCTCTGGTTCCAGTGCTTCAACTTCGGCTCCATGATTGCCATCAAATCCAGCGACGCCCAGCCATGATCGACTTTGCCAATTTCTATCAACTGATTGCCAAAAACCGGCTGAGCCACTGGCTGCATACCCTGCCCGCCCAGCTGCACGCTTGGCAACATGACAACCAGCATGGCGACCTGCCGCGCTGGAACCGCGCCCTCAACAAGCTGCCGGTGGTCTCCCCCGGCAACGTCGAGCTGAAAAGCCGGGTCGAGATTGGCTCGGCCGAGAGCCTTGGTGAAGGCGAGCGCAAGAAGGTCGAGAGCCTGCTGCGTCACTTCATGCCCTGGCGCAAGGGGCCGTTCACCGTGCACGGTATCCATATCGACACCGAGTGGCGCTCTGACTGGAAGTGGGATCGGGTGCTGCCCCATATCAGCCCGCTCGAAGGCCGTTACGTGCTGGATGTGGGCTGCGGCAGCGGTTACCACCTCTGGCGCATGGTGGGTGAAGGGGCCAAGCTGGCGGTCGGCATCGACCCTAGCCCGCTGTTTCTCTGCCAGTTCGAGGCCATTCGCCACTTCGCGGGCAATGATCAGCGGGCCCACCTGTTGCCGCTCGGCATTCAGGAGCTGCCGGAGCTGCGTGCCTTTGACACCGTCTTCTCCATGGGGGTGCTCTATCACCGCAAATCCCCCATCGAGCACATCGAGCAGTTGCGCAATCAATTGAAAGATGATGGCGAGCTGGTGCTGGAGACGCTAGTGATTGACGGCGGGGTCAACGACGTGCTGATGCCCACCGACCGTTACGGCAAGATGCGCAACGTCTGGTTTATTCCCTCAAGCCGCGCCCTCAAGCTGTGGGTCGAGCGCTGCGGCTTCACCGACGTGCGGATAGTAGACGAGAATATGACCAGCACCGACGAACAGCGTCGTACCGACTGGATGATTAATGAATCCCTGAGTGACTATCTGGATCCAGACAATCCGGCACTCACGGTAGAAGGACACCCGGCGCCGAAACGCGCCGTACTGATTGCCCGCAAGGCCAAAGACTAGCCGATGGCGATTCAGGAAGTTACACTGACCCAATTCCAGGAAGCACAGTTAAATGAATGACATGAAAAGCAAATTAAAAGGAATGACCCTGCTCTCCCTGCTTAGTCTCGGCGGGTGTGTCAATATGGAAAAAGCGCCTCAGGTCCCTGCTCTGACGCTGGCCGAGCTTCGTAGCGAGCTGAGCCAGAGCGAGCAGCGCCTGCAAACATCCATGGAACAGCAACAGAAGCAGTATGTGCAGCAACAGCACCTGCTGGTTCAGCTCAACACAGATGTCACCAATATGAAAGAGTCCGTCAAGCAAGTAGACCACAAGCTCGCCACCCTCCCCTCCGAGCCGCCCAAGCCGATGGCCATCCCCACCGAGAAGTGCCCGGCCCCCAATCAGGGTCACACCATCGATGGCAAGCTGATGGTCGGTGAAGCCGAGTGGATCTGGGTTGATGCGGCCAACGACGCCTTCCAGGCGCGGGTCGATACCGGTGCGACCACCTCCTCCATCAGTGCGCAAGAGATCACCATTTTCGAGCGCAACGGTAAAAACTGGGTGCGCTTCTTCCTGAGCCATCAGGAAGTGGACGACAAGATCCAGATCGAAGCGCCGCTGGTACGCCATGTACGGGTGCGTCAGGCCTCTGCCGACGATCTGGACCGCCGTCCGGTGGTGCGTCTGGCCGTGCGCATTGGCGACATGACCGAGAAAGCCGAATTTACCCTGAAAGACCGTAGCGACATGACCTTCCCTGTGCTGCTGGGTCGCGAATTTTTGAAAGACATCGCCGTGGTTGATGTGGCCCGCGAATATATCCAACCCAAACCCAAGCTCAAGGATGTGAAATAATCCATGGTTTCCCGTAAGCCGTTCTATTTGCTGGTAGCCCTGCTGTACATTGTCGGCCTGGGGATGACGATCTATCACCATATCGCGTTGGATGTGCCGCTGACGCCCGGTGAAAAGCGCCAGATCTGGTCCATCGAAGCCAAGCTGGAGTTTGAGGCGACCGGTGAGCCGGTGATCGCCTCTCTGGCCATTCCGGGCACCCAGCCCGGTTTCACCCTGATGAACGAGAACGCCGCCAGCCCCGGCTACGGCCTCTCCTTCGTCGAGAAAGATGGTGATGCCCGCGCCGAGTGGTCCATCCGCACCGCCTCTGGCCGTCAGGAGCTCTACTACCGCGTCGACATGATGGCGGATGCCCATGCCAAACCGGCCGCCAATCCGCAGCCGCCTGCCATCGAGAAGCAGATCGAGAGTGAGCCTTATGCCACCGCGATGAAGCAGATCCTCGAGCGAGCGCAGGAGCGCTCTGCCGACGGCTACACCCTGACTCGCGAGATCATCAAGGAGATCGAGAAGCAGGAGCAGAACGCCGAGCTGCTGAAAAAGCACAAGAGCCGCGCCAACCTGATCGCCGAGCTGCTCAACAATGCTGACGTCCCCACCCGCGTGGTGCATGCTCTGAATCTGGAAGATGGCCGCCGTCGTCAGGAGCTGGTGGATTACCTGCAGGTATTCAACAGTCCGACCGACTACAAGCTGTTCAACCCGCAAACCGGTGAACAGGGTCGTCCGGCCAACCTGCTGCTGTGGGAATACAACTCCGGCGCCCTGCTGGACGTAACCGGTGGTCACAACTCCCGTGTCAGCTTCTCGATGATCGAGCAGGAGCAGCCGGTGAGCGTTGCACTGGCGCAGAAGTTCGAAAAATCAGAGATGATGAACTTCTCCATCCACAGCCTGCCACTGGAAGAGCAGACCCTGTTCAAGGGCTTGCTGCTGATCCCGATCGGCGTGCTGATGGTGGTGTTCCTGCGGGTTCTGGTGGGGATCAAGACCTCAGGTACCTTTATGCCTGTGCTGATCGCGGTCGCCTTTATCCAGACCTCGCTGGTCACCGGCCTCATCGGCTTCCTGCTGATCGTCGGCACCGGTCTCATCATCCGCTCCTACCTGTCGCGGCTTAACCTGCTGCTGGTCGCCCGAATATCGGCCATCATCATCATGGTTATCTCGATGATCGGTATCTTCTCCGCGTTCGCCTTCAAGCTGGGGCTGACCGACGGCATGAAGATCACCTTCTTCCCGATGATCATCCTCTCCTGGACCATCGAACGGATGTCCATCCTGTGGGAAGAAGAGGGCCCCAAAGAGGTGTTCCGTCAGGGCGGCGGCTCTCTGCTGGTTGCCGTCATCGCCTATCTGGCCATGGATAACGAGCTTATTCGTCACCTCACCTTCAACTTCCTCGGCCTGCAGCTGGTGCTGATGGCGACCGTGCTGTTGATGGGTAACTACACCGGCTACAAGCTGAGCGAATTGAAGCGCTTCAAGCCGCTGGTGGACGAGATGAAATCTGGCGTCACCCCGGGTAAGGACAAGTAACCGATGTGGTTCTGGGAAAAATACACCACCCCGTGGAGCCTGTCCCAATCAGGCATCCTCGGCATGAACAAGCGCAACCACTCCTACATCAGCCGCTACAATCCGCGCAGCCTCTATCCGCTGGTGGATGACAAGCTGCAGACCAAGCAAATTGCGCTGGATGCAGGGGTTACCGTGCCTGAGCTGATCGGTACCATCCGTGCCCAGCACGATGTGGGTCGCATCACCGAGCTGGTAAAAGATTGGCCGGGCTTCTGCATCAAGCCGGCTCGTGGCTCGGGCGGCAAGGGGATCCTTGTGATCCTGCGTCAGGAAGATGGCCTCTTCTACAAGCCCAACGGCAGCGCCTCTACCGGTCAGGATCTGGAGCGCCATGTCTCCAACATTCTGGCGGGGCTCTATTCGCTTGGCGGCAAGCCCGACGTGGCACTGGTGGAAGGCCTCATCAACTTTGATGATGTGTTCGACGGCTACTCTTTTGAAGGGGTACCCGATGCCCGGGTCATCATCTTCAAGGGGTTCCCGGTGATGGCGATGATGCGCCTCTCCACCGCCGCCTCCGATGGCAAGGCGAACCTGCACCAGGGCGCCGTGGGGGTGGGTCTGTGCCTGCGTACCGGTCGTGCCCTGCGGGCGGTGCAGTTTGGCAATCCGCTGCGCCACCACCCGGATACCGGCCTCGATCTCTATGAGCTCAAGGTCCCACACTGGGATACCCTGCTCACCCTGGCAGCCTCCTGCTACGAGATGTCGGGTCTGGGCTATATCGGTACCGATATGGTGCTGGACAAGTTCCGCGGCCCCATGCTGCTGGAGCTCAACGCCCGTCCCGGTCTTGCCATCCAGATCGCCAACGGCCGCGGCCTGGTGCCCAATCTCAAGACCATCGAGAAGCTGGGCCAGGTGAAGATGAACGTGGAACAGCGGGTCAATTTCGCCAAGGATCACTTCGGGATCTTTGAGGAGTAACGCCTCTGCTTGTGAACTGAGCGCGCCTATGGCGCGCTTTTTTTATGGCAATGTCCCGTCCTGAATATGGTTTACACCTTTCCCCCCAATAAATGGAGAACCCGATGGGACAAGGTGTGAAACGGACACAGCGCGATTACTCGCTGACTTTTAAACTGTCACTGGTCGAGCAGATTGAAAAAGGCGAGCTCACCTACAAACAGGCTCAGGTGCGTTATGGCATTCAGGGCCGCTCCACCGTTCTGGTATGGTTGCGTAAACATGGTCGGC
>NZ_JBGLRC010000016.1:0-86836 GCF_041402345.1 Aeromonas sp. S11(2024)
CGAGTCAAGCCTTATTTTCAAAGGCTTTTCGAGGTTATCGACTTGGCTTTCTGCGTTGCCGCTTGCCCTGTCGATGGAGGCGCATTATAGGGAACAGATTCTTTCTGGCAAGGCTAAATTGCATGTTTTTTTGACAAAACCGCACAACTGTTCAAACAATAAACAAAAAGAGGAAAGTTTGAGCTAAATCACACATTTTCCCCCTCTCAACTCGTATAAGCCATTTCGGATTGTTGACGCGCCAGCCAAAGCTCCTCCATCTCCAACAAGGTCTGATAGATTTGCTCCGCCTGCTCCGGTCGGCTGAACAGATAGCCCTGTCCATACAAGTGGATATCGGTCAGGGATCGCAGCACATCCAACTGGGCCTGTGTCTCAATCCCTTCACACACCAGACTCTTGCCCAACATCGACCCCATCCGGCAAATATTGGCGACCAGTTCGGATGCCTCCAGTGAAGTGTCAATGCCCTGTATAAAGGAGCGGTCGATCTTCACCTTGCTGACCGGTAACTTTTGCAGATAACTCAAAGAGGAATAACCAGTCCCAAAATCGTCTAATGCCAGCAGTACCCCCTGCTGATTGAGATCCTGCATCAGTTGCAGCGAGTTCTTCACTTCGCGCATGGTAGTATCTTCCGTGACCTCCAAGACCAGGCTACGGGCAGGCAGGTGGTGCTCCATCAATGCCTTGGCCACCAGTTTGAGCAAATTACGCTGGTACATGCCTGGCGAGATATTCACACACATTTGCAGATCAACCATACCAAGCTGGTGCCACTGATAGAGCTGCTCACAAGCGGTGTTCAGCACCCAGCTGCCAACCCGTTCGGCAAGCTGGAACTCCTCAGCCACCATAATCACTTCGTTTGGCGGAATGAAACCGAGCTCAGGATGCCGCCAGCGCAGCAGAGCCTCGACAGCTTCGCAGCGGCCACTCTCGAGATTGACGATGGGTTGGTAATAAAGTTCCAGCGCATTGTGTTCCAGCGCCATGATCATGTCCGACGCCAGATGTTTGCGCCGCGCCGTCTCGTTGAGCAGGGAGTTATCGTAAATCACATAGGGGACATGGGTCTTGCGACTATGGAACAGGGCCTGTTCCGCACGACTCAACAACTCCTGAGTCTTGTCGCTGTCCATCGGATAGAAGGCAATGCCGATCCCGACTTCGAGCCGGAAGGGATAGTTGTCATAGACGATATCTTGCTTCAGAGCATGCAGCAATCGCGCTACCAGCTCCCTGACCTGACGCAGATCGCTGCTGCCACGCTGAATAATGGCAAATTGATCCCCCCCCAGACGTCCGCTCCACTCGCCCTCTTCACAGAGCACTCTGATGCGGGTGGCAAACTCACAAAGCAGATAATCACCGGTGTCATAGCCAAACTTACTGTTGATATCTCTGAAGTCGTTGATGTCGACCAGCACCAGCCCAAACGGCACTTCCTGTGTGGCGTACAGCTCCATCCGCTCCAGTAGGGCAACCCGATTGGACAACCCGGTCAGCGGATCCCGTCTGGCCGCTCTGAAATGGCGACGCCCTTCATATATAAGCAGCATGCTGAGCAGCAGCACTGACATGACCAGACCGGAGACCATCAGCAACAAGGCATTGCGCAACTGCCCAAAATGACGATCGTTCTCGGAATAGACGTTGATGTTCTTCTGCATCACAGAAGCGAGGGAGTAGGAGAGCGGCTCTTGCAGCGGGGCAAGGCGCATCATGATCTGCTGATAGTCAGATGCCCCGCTTTGCAACTTGATGATGTCGGGCTCTATTTGGCGAATATTGGTTTCAATCAGCTGCACCAGACGCAAGGTTTTCTGCTTGTCCTGCATGCTCTTGCGCAGCTGGCCGCTCAACAGGATGGGCGTTCTGCTCCAAAGAATGTCATAACGCAACATCAAGGCGTCATGATCAATCCCGCCATAGTGATAGACCTCTACCGCATTGAGGAAACGACCGAGCTCCAGCTGCAACTGCATCAGCGCCCAGGAGACATCATAGGTGTATTTCTCCATCGCTCTGGTCGCATTCTGGATTTGCATCAGACAATAGAGGGTGCTCCCGGTAAACAACAGGATGGATACATACAGAATGACGAGCAGTGGCCACGCCCTGGTCTTTCCTTTCACCCCATGCTCCCGTGCTGTTTTTATCAGTGCTGAATGTCTATAAAATCCAGCTGCCAGATCATCATGTCGGTATATTCGGATCGCTTCAATTCCGGATATTGATCAAGAGGCAGCATAAACCAGACCGGCCCCTTGTCACGCACCCGCATGACAGCACCATTGTCTTCCCATGCGAGGATGGGCTCGTATTTGGCAACCTTGTCCCATTCAATGCGGATCTGGAAACTGTTCAGTGCCGTCAACGTAATGGTCTTGCCATCCGCACCGACTGCAGCCAACACATCTGCCAGTTTTGGGCCTCTGTAGGTGTGTGGCTTATCCACCCACGGGTTGCCGGTCACTATCTCATGTTGCGGCAGAGCCTGCAGTTTGGCCAGATCAAACAACACCTTGCCATCAACTTCGTCTGCCGACCTGATGTTACCACCGACTTTCAGGATCACCGGCCCAGTCAGCGCCTCAGCAGCCATCACCGGCATGATGACCAATGAACACAGTAGTGTCAGCCAACCAAACATTTTCATATCTCCCCCAGATTTGCTGTCTCAACAGACTCAGTTTAGCCAGATATAAAAAAACGGCTCGCCTTGAGCGAGCCGTTTGTCAAACAGAGCAAGGGGGATGATTACATCATGCCCATGCCACCCATGCCGCCCATGTCAGGCATTGCAGGGGTATCTTTCTTCGGCAGTTCGGTGACCATGCACTCGGTGGTGATCATCAGACCGGCGATGGAAGAGGCAAACTGCAGGGCGGAACGGGTTACCTTGGTCGGATCCAGGATGCCCATGGCCAGCATGTCGCCATACTGTTCGCTGTAAGCGTTGTAACCAAAGTTGCCTTCGCCGTTCTTCACTGCGTTGGCAATGACGGAGGCTTCCTCACCGGCGTTGATGACGATTTGACGCAGCGGGGCTTCCATGGCGCGCAGGGCAACCTTGATACCGACGTTCTGGTCTTCGTTGTCACCACGCAGACCAGCCAGTTTGGCAGCAACGCGAACCAACGCAACACCACCACCGGCAACCACACCTTCTTCAACCGCGGCGCGGGTAGCGTGCAGGGCATCTTCAACGCGGGCTTTCTTCTCTTTCATCTCGACTTCGGTGGCTGCGCCAACCTTGATCACGGCAACACCGCCAGCCAGCTTGGCTACGCGCTCTTGCAGCTTCTCACGATCGTAGTCGGAAGAGGTCTCTTCGATCTGCTGACGGATCTGGGCAACACGGCCTTCGATCACACCGGCATCACCCACGCCATCGATGATGGTGGTGTTCTCTTTGGTGATGACGATACGCTTGGCACGACCCAGATCTTCCAGAGTCGCTTTTTCCAGCTCCATGCCCACTTCTTCGGAGATGACAGTACCGCCAGTCAGTACGGCGATATCCTGCAGCATGGCCTTGCGACGGTCACCGAAGCCAGGCGCCTTGACGGCAGCCACTTTCACGATACCGCGCATGGTGTTGACCACCAGAGTCGCCAAGGCTTCGCCTTCCACGTCTTCAGCAACAATCAGCAGCGGCTTGCCAGCTTTGGCAACGCCTTCCAGCACCGGCAGCATTTCGCGGATGTTGGAGACTTTCTTGTCAACCAGCAGGATGAACGGGTCGTCCAGTTCAACGGAACCGGTCTCTTGCTTGTTGATGAAGTAGGGGGACAGGTAGCCGCGGTCGAACTGCATACCTTCAACAACTGCCAGCTCATCTTCCAGACCCTGACCATCTTCAACGGTGATGACGCCATCGCGACCCACTTTGTCCATGGCTTCGGCAATCAGCTTGCCTACTTTCTCGTCGGAGTTGGCGGAGATGGTGCCCACCTGAGCGATGGCATTGCTGTCGGCACACGGCTGGGACAGCGCTTGCAGCTCGGCAACAGCAGCCACAACGGCCTTGTCGATACCGCGCTTCAGATCCATCGGGTTCATACCGGCGGCAACGGCTTTCAGACCTTCGTTGACGATAGCCTGAGCCAGAACGGTTGCAGTAGTGGTACCGTCACCGGCGGCATCGTTCGCCTTGGAAGCCACTTCCTTGACCATCTGGGCGCCCATGTTCTGGAACTTGTCTTCCAGCTCGATTTCGCGCGCAACAGAAACACCATCTTTAGTGATGGTCGGGGCGCCGAAGGACTTGTCCAGCACCACGTTGCGGCCTTTCGGGCCCAGAGTCACCTTGACGGCATCAGCCAGGATGTTTACGCCTTCCAGCATCTTGATGCGGGCTTCGTTACCAAACTTAACGTCTTTAGCTGCCATTTTTCTTCAATCCTTAAATCAATTCGGGGAAAAGGAGGATGGATTACTCTTCGACAATCGCCAGGATGTCGGTTTCGGAGAGGATCAGGACGTCCTGACCATCCAGCTTCTCGGTCTTCACACCGTAGCCTTCGTTGAAGATCACCTTGTCACCAACCTTCACGGCCAGCGCTTTGACTTCGCCATTATCCAGGATGCGACCAGTCCCCACGGCAAGCACTTCACCACGGGTGGACTTCTGGGCCGCAGTACCAGTCAAGACGATACCGCCGGCAGATTTGGCTTCAGCTTCGATGCGCTTGATGATGACGCGGTCGTGCAGTGGACGAATTTTCATCGATAACTCTCCCAAAATGAGTCTCATTGTTGCTTTGAGGAATGGCCGTTCCAGGCCAAATTAGATATGTCGCTGATGTGGGGCAGAGTTGCTAACCCTTCAAGGGCAAATACAAAAAAAAATTTTTCACGTACTATAAACATCTTCGATGGTTCAGCCATGTCCGCACTCTGGTGCAAGGTCGGTTCAAGCCGCCAGTTTTCCATGCTAGAACCTTCAAAGCCAGCTGTAGAGACGAGCCTTTGACCCGCACCAACCCCATGCTGACAGCCCCTATTCCGGTCGTACTGCGCCAGATGACGGGCCCCATGATCTTCGGCATCATCGCCATTCTGGCCTTCAATCTGGTCGATACCTTTTTTATCGGTATGCTGGGAACCGAAGCTCTGGCCGCCATCAGTTTTACCTTTCCCGTCACTTTTGTGGTTACCTCGCTGGCGATGGGATTGGGCGCCGGATTGTCAGCGGTGATCGGTCATACCCTGGGGCAGGGCAAACACGATGAGGCAGCCCATCTCGCCACCGACAGCCTGTTTCTGGCGGTGATCATGGTGGCCCTGCTCTCCGCGGGGGGGGCTCTCACCATCAAGCCTCTGTTTACCCTGTTGGGCGCCAGTGCCGAGCTTATCTCCCTCATCCATGACTACATGCTGATCTGGTATCTCACCGTCCCCATGCTGGTGCTGCCCATGGTGGGCAATGCCGCCATCCGGGCGACCGGCGATACCAAAACCCCCAGTCTGGTAATGGCAGTAGCCGGGCTGGTCAACGGGGTACTGGATCCTCTGTTGATCTTCGGTATCGGCCCCTTTCCCGAATGGGGGATCCGTGGGGCCGCCATCGCGACCTCTATCTCCTGGTTGATGGCGATGCTGGTCAGCCTCTATATCCTGCGTCATCGGGAGGGCTTGCTGTTGTGGCGCCTCTCGCCGCGGGCGCGGTTGCTATATCACTGGCGGGCCTTGCTCCATGTCGCCGTCCCCGCCTCTTTTACCAATATGCTCAATCCCCTGGCCAATGCGGTGCTGATGACGATCTTTGCGGGTCTGGGTACCGAGGTGGTGGCCGCTTACGGCGCCGCGTCGCGGGTCGAGGCGTTGTTGCTGATTGTGATGATGGCCCTCGCCTCCGTACTGGCCCCTTTCATCTCGCAAAACTGCGGCGCTGGCAATCCGGCCCGCGCCAAGGCCGCACTGCAGAGCTGCATGAGGTTTGCGTTGCTGTTCCAACTCGCCATCTATGGCCTGACCTGGCTACTGGCGCCACTCATCGCCAACCTGTTCAGCGATCATCCGCAGGTCATTCGCCTCATCATTCTCTATCTGCATCTGGTGCCGATCGGTTATGGCTTTCAGGGCATGGTGATGCTGCTGGCCTCGGCGCTAAATGGCGTGCGAGCATCCAGTATTTCGTTCTTGTTCAACGGACTGCGGCTGTTTGGTTTTCTGTTGCCAGGAGCCTGGCTGGGGGCAAAGCTGGGGGGAGAACAGGGGATATATCTGGGGATACTGCTGGCCAATCTGGCGGCGGGCACCCTCGCATGGTGGTATGCCCGACACCGCTTCGAGGCCTTGTGCCATCAGGGCAAACCCTGATTCAGTCACTCGCCTCGGGTTTTCGTCTCGTCGATTACTCTTTACGCTCAAATTCGCCTTCGATGGTGGTGCCGCCCTGCTTGGCGTTCCCCAGATGATCATCGGACGGTGCGTTGCCAAACGGGGATTGAGTACGCTGGAAACCGCCCGTCTGCATCCGGAACTGGCTGCTGCCGATCAGCTTGTCAGCCAGTTTGTTGCGCAGCCAGGGTTGCAGCAACAGCACACCGAAAATGTCGGTCACGAAACCCGGAATGATCAGCAGCAAACCAGCCAACGCCAGCATCATCCCCCCCATCACCTCGCGACCCGGCATCTCGCCCATCTGCATCTTTTGCTGGGCGCTGAACAGGGTCTTGATCCCTTCACTGCGCACCAGCGAGGAGCCCAGTACCGCAGTCAGGATGAGCAAGCCGACAGTCGGCAGCGCCCCGATTACCGAGCCGACCTCGATCATCACGGTGAGCTCCAGCACAACCAGACCCACCAACAACAAAAACAACTTGCCCATATCCACTCCAGCACCGGTAAATTGAGAAAAAGTGGCGCCCATCCAACGATGGTCAGAGGCGATTTTACCGCCCCGTCATCACCACTTTCTGCCCTGAATAAATGGGGGCTGCCCCCCTCTTTTCAAGTTGGTCAACTGACTCCTACATCATCAGCAATCTAAAAAACCAGCAAAAAGTCACAAAAACTTATAAAAATCATCATGATAAAAACTTCATAACATATGTGTACTTTCCTCAAAGTAATTTGAAAATGTCGCAAATTTAGTGATCCACCTCTAATAACCGATACCTCAATTGGAGTAGTATATTGATTAGTTTTTCGGGAGGTCATTCTCCCAACTGCCCCACTCGATGTGTGGTGCTTCAGGATGAGCTGTGCGCAAGGAACTCGCGACCACTCGGTGAGGATTTTTCCATTTATCTGATTTCTGAGGCATTACAATGAGCGACATCAAGAACGTCCGCATTGAAGAAGACCTGCTGGGCACCAAAGAAGTTTCCAATGATCTCTACTACGGTGTGCATACCCTGCGCGCTGTCGAGAACTTCAAGATCAGCTCTCAGAAGATTTCTGACGTTCCGGAATTCGTCCGCGGTATGGTGCTGACCAAGAAGGCCGCTGCGCTGGCAAACGGTGAACTGGGTACCATCCGTCCTGAAATTGCTGACAAGATCGTAGAAGCCTGCGACCTGATGCTGAACACCGGCAAATGCTTCGACCAGTTCCCGGTCGACGTTTACCAAGGTGGTGCCGGCACCTCCGTCAACATGAACACCAACGAAGTACTGGCCAACATCGCCCTGGAAATCATGGGTCTGGAGAAAGGCCGCTACGACGTCATCAACCCGAACGACCACGTCAACAAGTGCCAGTCCACCAACGATGCCTACCCCACCGGTTTCCGCGTTGCTGTGGTCAACAGCACTGACGTGACTCTGCACGCGCTGGAGCACCTGATCGCGGCATTCGATGCCAAAGCGAAAGAGTTTAAAAACATCCTGAAGATGGGCCGTACCCAGCTGCAAGATGCGGTTCCGATGACCCTGGGTCAGGAGTTCCACGCATTCGCCGTGACCCTGCGTGAAGAGATCAAATCCATCAAGCGTTGCCAGGAGCTGCTGCTGGAAGTGAACCTGGGCGCGACCGCCATCGGTACCGGTCTGAACACTCCGCCCGAGTACTCTGCACTGGCTATCAAGCGTCTGGCCGAGATCACCGGTCGTGCCTATGTGCCGGCAGAAGACCTGATCGAAGCGACCTCCGACTGTGGCGCCTACGTCATGCTGCACGGCGCCATCAAGCGTCTGGCCATGAAGCTGTCCAAGATCTGTAACGACCTGCGTCTGCTCTCCTCCGGCCCGCGCACTGCACTGAAAGAGATCAACCTGCCGGAAATGCAGGCGGGTTCCTCCATCATGCCGGCCAAGGTCAACCCGGTTATCCCGGAAGTGGTCAACCAATCCTGCTTCAAGGTATTCGGTAACGACATCACCATCACCTTCGCCGCCGAAGCCGGTCAGCTGCAGCTGAACGTCATGGAGCCGGTGATTGGTCAGGCGATGTTCGAATCCCTGAGCCTGATGGAAAAAGCCTGTATTTCCCTGCGCGAGAAGTGCGTGGAAGGTATCACCGCCAACCCGGAAATCTGCATGAATCACGTGCTGAACTCCATCGGTATCGTGACCTACCTGAACCCCTTCATCGGCCACCACGAAGGGGATATCGTCGGCAAGATCTGTGCCCAGACCGGCAAGAACGTCCGCGAAGTCGTTCTTGAGCGTGGCCTGCTGAGCGCCGAGCAGCTGGACGAAATTCTCTCCATCGAGAACCTGATGAACCCGCAATACAAAGCCAAGCGTTTCACCCGCGAAGCTGCCGTATAAGCGAGTGTGGGCCGGGATCTTCCCGGCCCATAAAGTCAGTTCCCGATTGGTCTTTATCCCCAGCCCGATCGGGAATTGGCTTTTTGCCAAATAAAAACCAAAAACTAAAAAATGGAGTTATCGCTATGATTGGAATCGAGTTACTTGTCGTGCTCGCCGCTATCTATCTGGGGGCCCGGATAGGCAGCATCGGCATCGGCTTTGCCGGTGGTCTGGGGGTACTGGTATTGACGTGGGGTCTGGGCATGCCCATCCCGAGCGATCAACTGGTCAGCTACATCCCTTGGGATGTGATCATGATCATCGCGTCCGTCATCTGCGCCATCGCCTGTATGCAACTGGCTGGCGGGATGGACTACCTGGTCTTCCTGGCAGAAAAAGCGCTGCGCAAGAACCCCAAATACATCACCTTCGCCGCCCCGGTGGTCACCTACCTGATGACCATGCTGGCCGGTACCGGTCATACCGCCTTCTCCACCCTGCCGGTGATCGCTGAAGTGGCCAAAGAGCAAGGGATCCGCCCATCCCGTCCGCTCTCCATCGCGGTTGTCGCCTCCCAGATCGCCATCACAGCCTCCCCGATCTCTGCCGCTGTGGTTGCCTTCTCCGGTATGCTCGAGCCGTTTGGTGTTGACTACCTGACCCTGCTGGCCATCTGCATCCCCTCGACCTTCCTGGCCTGTATCCTGGGCGCCTTCATTGCCAACATGATGGGCAAGCCGCTGGAGCAGGACGAAGTCTATCTGGAGCGCAAAGCCAAGGGCCTGATCAAATTGCGTGGTACTACCAAGCTCGAGATCAAACCGTACGCCAAACTGTCTGTCTGGATCTTCATCGCCGCCATCGTTGCTGTCATGGCTTATGCCACTGCCATCTCCGGTAAAGTGGGTCTGATCACCAACCCGCCGATCCCCCGTGACGGTGCCATCATGGGCATCATGCTGGCCGCGGCCACCATCATGACCCTGGTGTGCAAACTGGACGCCACCCAGGTCACCAACATGCCGACCTTCAAGTCCGGTATGTCCGCCTGTATCTGCGTACTGGGTGTGGCTTGGCTGGGTAACGTCTTCGTGAAAGGCAACATGGACACCATCCAGCTGATCGCTGGCGACCTGCTGAACCAGTACTCCTGGCTGCTGGCCGTGGTGCTGTTCTTCGCTGCCATGCTGCTCTATTCACAAGGCGCCACCACCAAAGCGTTGATGCCTGCCGCACTGGCACTGGGTGTCAGCCCGCTGACTGCGATTGCCTCCTTCGCAGCCGTGAGCGCCCTGTTCGTACTGCCGACCTACCCGACCCTGCTGGCCGCGGTAGAGATGGACGACACCGGCTCCACCCGTATCGGTAAGGCGGTCTTCAACCACCCCTTCTTCGTACCGGGCACCGCCACCATCGCCATCGCCGTGGCACTGGGCTTCTTCTTCGGCGGCATCCTGCTGTAATTCATCGCCTGCCGATCGCCAAACAAAAATCCCCGCCAGTTGGCGGGGATTTTTTTATCTCTTTACTCTGTGCTTGGCTGTCTGCCAGCAAAAGACCTGACCTCTTATCCGGATGGCTCAACCACGGCGACAACAGACACCACAACAGCGTACCAGCGGCGCTATGACCACCGCTGCCGGATTGCCGGAGTAGTAGGCCACCATGGTACTCACCACCACGCCAGAAGGCGGGATCCGTCGGATCAGACCGGATCCAGGGTATCCAGCGGCCAGCGCGGCACGGCTTTGACCACCAGCGGCTCAAACACGCCCGCTTTCAGGCGCTGCATACCGGCGTAAGCGATCATGGCGCCGTTATCAGTGCAATATTCAGTGCGCGGATAGAACACCTCACCCTTGAGGCTCTCCATCAGCTCGGCCAGCTGGGCTCGCAGATGACGGTTGGCACTGACGCCGCCAGCAACCACCAGACGCTTAAGACCGGTCTCTTTCAAAGCACGACGGCACTTGATGGCCAGGGTATCGACCACCGCATCTTCAAACGCCCGAGCGATATCGGCACGGGTCTGCTCATCATCACCATTGGCGGCGATGGTGTTGGCGGTGAAGGTCTTGAGGCCGGAGAAGCTCATGTCGAGCCCAGGACGGTCAGTCATGGGACGAGGGAAGTGGAAGCGCCCGGTAGTGCCCTTCTCGGCCAGACGGGAGAGCAGCGGACCACCCGGATAGTCCAGCCCCATCAGCTTGGCGGTCTTGTCGAACGCTTCGCCAGCGGCATCATCGATGGATTCCCCCAGCAGCTGATAGCTGCCGATACCGTCGACCCGCACCAGCATGGAGTGACCACCGGAGACCAGCAGCGCCACGAAAGGAAACTCGGGAGCTTTCTCTTCCAGCATGGGGGCCAGCAGGTGCCCTTCCATATGGTGGACGGCGATAGCAGGCTTGTTCCACGCCATCGCCAGCGAGCGGCCAATGGTCGCCCCCACCAGAATGGCGCCAACCAGACCTGGCCCCGCGGTATACGCGATGCCGTCGATGTCATCTTTGCCCAGTCCCGCCTCTTGCAATGCGGCCTGGATCAACGGGATCGTCTTGCGAACATGATCCCGGCTGGCGAGTTCGGGGACGACGCCACCGTAGTCCGCATGCAGCTTGACCTGGCTGTATAACTGATGGGAAAGGATCCCTTTTTGATCGTCGAAGATCGCGATCCCGGTTTCGTCACAGGATGTCTCTATGCCCAATACACGCATTGCTAAAAAATTTCACTGCTAAAATGAGACGGCTATGGTAACCTTCGCGGGTTTTTTAAACCAGAGCGATCTCTGCGGGTTTACTTTCATTCCCTGTCCAGAGTATAATTTCGCACCATTTTAAGACATGCTGATCGATTGAAGGTCAGCTAACAATTTATCACTGAGGTGAAAGGCACATGCCAGTAATCAAAGTCCGTGAAAATGAGCCGTTTGACGTTGCTCTGCGTCGTTTCAAGCGTTCTTGCGAAAAAGCCGGTATCCTGTCCGAAGTTCGTAGCCGTGAGTTCTACGAGAAGCCGACTACCATTCGTAAGCGCGCCAAAGCGTCTGCTGTCAAGCGTCACGCCAAGAAGCTGTCTCGCGAAAACGCACGTCGTATCCGCCTGTACTAATCGGGAGATATTGCCGTGTCTCTGAAGGATCAACTCAAGGATCAGCAAAAACTCGCCATGCTTGCCAAAGATAAGGCACGTCTGGGAGCGATCCGCTTGTTGATGGCAGAAATCAAGCAACGTGAAGTCGATACCCGTATCGAGCTGAATGATGAGGATATCCTCGCTGTCGTGACCAAAATGGTCAAACAGCGCCGCGATTCCATCAGCCAATTTGAAGCTGCCGGTCGCCAGGATCTCGCCGACAAAGAGTCCGCCGAGATCGTTGTGTTGCAGGAATTCCTGCCACAACAGCTGACCGCAGATGAAATTGCTGCCCTGATCGAGCAAGCCATCACTGAAAGTGGTGCTGCCGTCATGGCTGATATGGGCAAGGTCATGGCTGTCTTGAAGCCGAAAATTCAGGGGCGTGCCGATGTCGGCGCCGTCAGTGCTCAGGTGAAAACCCGCTTGGCGTAACAGGCAACTCTCTTGTTTGGTCGAAGAAGCCGTGCTTCCCTTGGAATGCGCGGCTTTTTTATTTTCTCCGCAATGAAACAGGACGGTTATGGCAGGCAGGATCCCCCAATCCTTTATCGACGATCTGCTCGTACGCACAGACATAGTCGAGCTGATCGACTCGCGAGTGCGGCTGAAAAAAGCCGGTAAGAACTACCAGGCTTGCTGCCCTTTTCATAACGAAAAAAGCCCCTCTTTTACCGTCAGCCAGGAGAAGCAGTTCTACCACTGTTTCGGTTGTGGCGCCCACGGCAACGCCATCGGCTTTGTCATGGAGTACGACGGTCTCGAATTTCCCGATGCCATCGAAGAGCTCGCCAGCATGCAAGGCATGCAGGTACCTCGCGAGCAGAGCATCGGCGGCTCGGCCAATAGCCAGCCCGCCGTCAGCAAGGATCTGTTCGAGCTGATGAACCAGATCGCCCGCTTCTACGAGAGCAACCTCAAGAGCGCTCCCCATGCGGTGGAGTATCTCAAAGGCCGCGGTCTGACCGGCGAAGTGGTCAAACGCTTCAATATTGGCTACGCCCCCAGCGATTGGGATCAGGTGCGCCGTCGCTTCGGCGCCAGCCGGGATCACGAACAGCTGCTTATCTCGGGCGGCATGCTGATCACCCGTGACAATGGCCCGGGGAGTTATGATCGTTTCCGCGATCGCATCATGTTCCCGATCCGTGACAAGCGTGGCCGGGTCATCGGTTTCGGTGGCCGGGTGCTGGGTGATGGCACCCCCAAATACCTGAACTCGCCGGAGACCCCCATCTTCCATAAAGGGCGGGAGCTGTTCGGTCTCTACGAGGTGAAGCAGGCACACAAGGATCCACGCCGGATCTTGGTGGTGGAAGGCTACATGGATGTGGTGGCACTCGGTCAGTACGACATCGACTATGCGGTGGCGGCGCTGGGTACTGCAACGACCAGCGACCATATCCACACCCTGTTTCGCACCACCGCCGAGGTAGTCTGCTGCTACGATGGTGACAACGCCGGTCGTGAAGCCGCCTGGCGCGCGCTGGATAATGCCCTCCCTCATCTGCAGGATGGCCGCGAGCTGAAGTTCGTGTTCCTGCCCGATGGCGAGGATCCCGACTCGCTGGTACGCCAGATCGGCAAGGAGGGTTTTGAAGCCCTGCTCGATCAAGCCCAACCGTTCGCCGACTTCATGTTCGAGCGTCTCGGCCGGGATGCCGCACTTTCGGGTGAGGCAGGCAAGTTCGAAGTGGCCAACAAGGCCGCCGAGCTTATTCGTCGCGTTCCGGAAGGGTTTACCCGCGAAGGGCTGATCACTCGTCTCTCCAGCATGATGCGTTGGGGCGAGAACAAGCAGCGCATCGCCGAGCTCTTTGCTCGCAACAGTCAGCCCAAGGCCGAGGTCAACAAACCCAAGGCAGCCAAGCTGACGCCACTGCGGCGTGCGCTGGCACTGATGGTGCAATATCCGGCAGTAACGGCTGAGCTCCCCCCCATGCCGGAATTGGCCGGACTACGCGTACAGGGCATCAAGTTTCTGCTGCAACTGCACCAGCAAATCCTGGCACAGCCCGGTATCACAACCGGTATCCTGCTGGAACACTGGCGTGGAACCAAGGAGGGAGAGATCCTTGCTCAGCTGGCCATGCACGACCTGTTCGAGGAGATCAAACTCGATCAGGATCCAGATATTCTGGGAGAATTGCAGGACACCTTCGTCGGCTTCATCAACCAGTTTCTGAAACAGCGGATCGAAGAATTGCAGGCCAAAGTGGCTCAGGAAGGACTAAGCTCCGAAGAAACCCAAGAGCTGATGATGCTGATAAGAGAGGTGCAAATTGAGAAAAGAAATGAGAGTGGGGCTTGATATTTGAGTGATTAGTCCCAATATGGATAGCGTTGCCCGAATCGACGGGATGAAAAGCAAAATTTTTATAACCGCCTGGCCCCGACAATACTGCGGGCAGGGGTTTCTCATGACCGACGCCGCAACCAGACATAGCATGTCTGGCGGTTTTCTATTAGAATTGGCTATTTGCGCAGCAGCGCACTGTACGCGCAACCTAGCAACACCAACCGGATGAGTTCTATGGAGCAAACCCCGCAGTCTCAGCTTAAACTCCTCGTTGCCAAAGGTAAAGAACAGGGCTACCTGACCTATGCCGAGGTGAACGATCACCTCCCGCAAGACATTGTCGATTCAGACCAGATCGAAGACATCATTCAGATGATCAACGATATGGGCATTCAAGTGGTTGAAAACGCTCCGGATGCCGATGACCTTATCATGGCTGAAGGTGGTACCGCCGATGAGGACGCTGCCGAAGCAGCGGCCCAGGCTCTGGCATCTGTTGAATCTGAGATTGGTCGCACGACCGATCCCGTCCGCATGTACATGCGGGAAATGGGTACCGTCGAACTGCTGACCCGTGAAGGCGAAATCGACATCGCCAAGCGGATCGAAGACGGTATCAACCAGGTACAAAGCTCCGTAGCCGAGTACCCTGAAGCAATTACTTACCTGCTCGAACAGTACGACAAGTACGAAGCCGAGCAGCTGCGTCTCTCTGACATCATCTCTGGCTTTATTGACCCGAACGAAACTGAAGATATGGCGCCTACCGCCACGCATATCGGTTCCGAACTCGGCGAAGACGATCTGGCCGACGAAGATGAAGAAGACGAAGAAGACGAAGACGAAGATGGCGACAGCTCTGACGACGACGGTGACGGTGGTCCGGATCCGGAAGTCGCTCGCGAGAAGTTTGGTGAACTGCGTGCACAGTATGAAGTGACCCGCCTCTCCATTCAGAAGAATGGTCGCGCGCACGAAGATACCCAGGCCGCCATCGCCCAGCTGGCCGATGTATTCCGTCAATTCCGCCTGATGCCCAAGCAGTTCGATCGCCTGGTCAACAACATGCGTGAAATGATGGAGCGCGTCCGCGTGCAGGAACGCATCATCATGAAGCTCTGCGTTGAGCAGGCCAAGATGCCGAAGAAAACCTTCGTCGCGGCCTTCACCAACAACGAGTGTGAAACTGCCTGGTTCGAATACCAGAAGCAGGCTGGCAAAGCCTGGTCTCCCCGTCTGGTTGAAATGGACGAGGATATTCAGCGCGCCATCGGCAAGCTGCAGCAGATTGAAGAAGAGACCGGTCTGTCGATTGCCCAGATCAAGGATATCAACCGCCGCATGAGCATCGGTGAGGCCAAGGCCCGCCGTGCGAAGAAAGAGATGGTTGAGGCCAACTTGCGTCTGGTTATCTCTATCGCCAAGAAGTACACCAACCGCGGTCTGCAGTTCCTGGATCTGATCCAGGAGGGCAACATCGGTCTGATGAAGGCGGTAGACAAGTTTGAATACCGTCGTGGCTACAAGTTCTCGACCTATGCTACCTGGTGGATCCGTCAGGCCATTACCCGCTCCATCGCGGATCAGGCCCGTACCATCCGTATCCCGGTACACATGATCGAGACCATCAACAAGCTCAACCGAATCTCCCGTCAGATGCTGCAGGAGATGGGTCGTGAACCGAACCCGGAAGAGCTGGCCATGCGCATGGGCATGCCGGAAGACAAGATCCGCAAGGTACTGAAAATCGCCAAAGAGCCTATCTCCATGGAGACGCCCATCGGTGATGATGAAGATTCCCACTTGGGCGACTTTATCGAAGATACCACCCTGGCTCTGCCAGCGGATGCGGCGACCAGCGAAAGCCTGCGCAACGCCACCCGCGAAGTGCTGGCTGGCCTGACCGCCCGCGAAGCCAAGGTACTGCGGATGCGTTTCGGTATCGACATGAACACTGACCACACCCTAGAGGAAGTGGGCAAACAGTTCGACGTTACCCGTGAGCGTATTCGTCAGATCGAAGCCAAGGCACTGCGTAAACTGCGCCACCCGAGTCGCTCGGAAGTGCTGCGCAGCTTCCTGGACGAATAGTCCTGACCCTGTGTCAAACTGCTCTGCCAAAGCCCCGCCATGCGGGGCTTTGTTTTGTCTGGCATTTACTCTTGCGACCCGCTTTGCACCCTCTATAGACCTGGACAATTAGTCGCCAAGTGGTTGATATGCCTATAGACTGCCCCTTCCTCTTCCCCTATAATCCACGCCGCTAAACGCACAATTTGGCCCCTTAGCTCAGTTGGTCAGAGCAGTCGACTCATAATCGATTGGTCGTGGGTTCAAGTCCCCCAGGGGCCACCACATACAGCAAGGCGTAGCAGGTTAGTAACCGCTACGCCTTTTGCTTATCTGGCGTTTTGGGGTGCTTTAATGGGTGCTTTTAGGCGGAAGCTGGGATGCTGGTAGTTAACCTACGGTAGGGATAGCTCATTGACACAAAGGACTGTGTGGGTAGCAAAGCAACTGCTGGCGAAGCTGGTACACATAGCCATTTCCTCACCTCGATAGCGAAACGGCTTTACAATTTATACTCCCTGCCTTCTTCTCTTTTATCTGATGTCTTTATCAATGCATGTATTGCACGCACCTTTATCTCCTTTTGTAATCAGTCTCAATAGAGCGCCGCACCTACCCTTACAGGTTTCCTGCCGCCTCCACCATCTGTTAAAAACAGTTCCAACTTGCTATATGCCTGCTGCTACGCCTTGTGCTTACCGTACTCGTAATGCGAAGGTTGCAGGTTCGGCTCCTACAGCAAGGCTCGCAGTGATGCGAGCCTTGCTCATTTCTTGTTAGGTCTCACTCTGGGCTAACATCAGCCCAGGAACACAAGCGGCTTCGCCCCCTTGTCAGTTGTTCAGTCAGCGGCTGCAAGAACATCGATTCGCAGCCCTGCTCCCAGCCAACCCAGATTTACCACCGTTCATCCTGCAGGAAGGCCAGGAACTGGAGATATTCGGCGTAGTAACCTTCGTGATCCACAAGACCAAGCTGGGGTAAACCATGCCGCAGGCAATTGCTCTGATTGACGTGAACAACTTCTACGCATCCTGCGAACGCCTGTTTCGACCAGACCTGAAGGAGCGGCCAATCGTGGTGCGACCCAACAACGACGGTTGCATTGTGGTCCGATCAGTAGAAGCGAAGGTACTAGGGCTCAAGGTGGGGGCCCCCTACTTCCAGATCCGCCAGCTCTTTGAAGCCATGGGAGGCGTCTGGTTCTCCAGCAACTACGCCCTCAATGGCGACATGTCGTAATGTGCCATGACTACCCTAGAAGGTATGGCTCCAGCGGTAGAGGTTTACAGCATCGATGAGGCCATTATCGAGCTCAGCGAATCATGGGCAGGTGACCTCACGGAATACGGTCGCCAGACCCGTGAGCGGGTGCAGCAGTGGACAGGTCTAACGGTAGGGGTTGGGGTTGGGGTTGGGGTTGGGGTTGGGGTTGGGCCGACAAAACGCTGGCCAAGCTGGCGAACTACGCTGCCAAGAAGTGGCCTGCCACCGGCGGTGTGGTGGATCCTCGCGATGAGGCAAAGCGGGCTAGGCTGATGGCTATCATCACGGTCGAAGACGTGTGGGGAATTGGCCGACGGCTGACCGCCAAACTGGAATCACAGGGAATCCACACCGTGACCGAACTGGTGTCAGCAGATGCCAAGAGCCTGAGGCGGAGACATGGGGTAGTCGTCGAGCGAACTGTCCAGGAGCTGCGGGGGGATCCCATGCGCCGGTCTGGAAGAGATAGTGAAGGCCAAGCAACAGATCATCTTCAGCAGGAGCGTTGGTGAGCGCATCACTCAGATCGGCGCCATGCACCAGGCCCTAGCCTGCTACATGGAGCGGGCTGCCGAGAAGCTCAGAGCTGAAGGGATGTGCTGTCGCCACATCACCCTGTTTATCCACAACAGTCCATTCAATGACAAAGAGCCGTACTACGGCAACCAGATCAACCCCCGGGTAGCCATACACCAGGGCCCTGCTTGCCCTGATTGGACCGCTCCTATCCAACATCTGGCGAAATGGACACCGCTACCAGAAAGGTGGCTTCATGCTGGCTGACTTCACCCCAGACCGCATCCAACAGGGCGACCTGTTCACCAGTGAGCAACAAAGCCAGCGCAGCAATGCTGCTGATGGTCGACAAGAGCAATCAGGAAGAAATAGGGAGGGTCTACTTTGGAACAAGGGGGCGGGATACCAGCGAATGGATGATGAAGCGGGAGCGGCTAAGTCCGCGATACACTACTTGTATCAGAGATCTTCCCGCAGTAAAGGCATAAGCATGTCGATTAATGACTATTACATACTGACTACAACTTGCTAGTACCAGCGGCAGCATCATATGTATAGGAAACTGCACCTAACCTATTAGATGCAGATTACCTTCATCTCGAGACCATTTTTTGTAGCCACGTCCCTATCATCCCTCTGATATGGATAGCCCATTCACATCAGATTGCACTTTCAGCCGGCCTTCTTTTGATAAGTGCATCCATCTAGACAGTACATCAAGCATTGTTTCACCAGCCAAGACAGCAGAAGCATCCGCGGCCTCAATCCAAGCTAGTGGCCCAAAACCAGGTAGTGGATACTTCGCCAGCAATTCATCTATGATCTCACCAGATGACAAGCACATTCTCTCAATAAAATTTGAATCCAATGCTCCCTCCATGTGCAAAGCACATATCTGCATAAAAAACCACTACAACAATAAAAAACCACCTTTTGACATTAAAATCAATACCAGAAATTGCGAGCATAATGCAAGGAAAAACCACGAAAAGTCATTGGTTTCAATAGTTTTTATAAATCAGCACTACATCAAGGTGAAATTGTAACAAATGATTGCCGACTCAGTTGTCCCCCATGTATCATCTCTCGGCTAAAATCGCGGCTGCATTAAGTTATGGGGGGTGGTATGAGCACATTCATGCCAGAAAAAGACTTTATTGAAGTTCAGAGATTGACTTACGGCGTTACAGAAACGATTCTGGAAAGCCAGCTACAACTCACTAAGAGACTTGGTCTCGGCGTTGTGAACGAGCAGGCAATTGATGATATTTCTGCGTTTCGAAGAGCTGGGCATTTTGTATATGATCCTGAGCTGATCATGCCAGCCTATTGGACATCAGGCATAGGTATGCCAGTTCGACTGATTGTTTACTATGATCGCATGCCTGTGGCATATGCTGTCGGGGCTATGACGGATAACAGCATAGACATTAACTACTGGGAGATGAGTACTAAGGCTCCACAAGAGATTCATGTCCACTGGATCCCGATACTAACAGCCTCGCTTGAAGACCTATCTATCTTCATGGAAAAGTTAAGCAAAAGTGAGATCTCTGTCGAGAAGTTTGCGTTTACATCACCCACCAGGTGTGACAGTATCTCATTTGAGTCGGCTGGCTTTACAATGGTTGACAACTATTGTAAGGGCATTCCGGCAGTCGTAACCTACAGGAAGTAGGTTACAATTTGACCATGAATTAAATCCCATGTAGAATCTAGCGCCTCGCTAAAAATTTTAAAAATGATTCATATCGTACAGCCTCATTTATTGGTAGGGTGTACACTTAACACACCAAGAGTGTGGTTCAAATTGGAGTCTGCTATGGCAAATCGTGGAGAGCTCATGAAAGCACTGGAAGCTGTGATTTCTGAGTATGCTGAGGGCCGTGGTCCGTTGGTCAAGTTTGCAGAACAGAATGCAAAGCTGATTGAAATGGCCACTCAGAACAGCAATCTGTTCCGTTACTTAGGTGTCCCGGACCACGCCTGGCAAAAAACTGCATGCTAATTTAGCATGTTGCTGATAAAAGGGAGCATTTGCTCCCTTTTGTTTTTTCTATACCCCGATTTTATACATCACATCTCGCCATCGTTTCTCTCTTCCTTTCACCAAATACCCACCGCCAGCACATAAGCACAGCTCATGCATGTTGTTGAGCAAGATTGCGTTCATCCGGAACCGAAGTCTGATTTTTCTCTGGCTCCGAATGAATAGCCAACACCTTGATAAAGATCCGGCGACGCGCCATTCGCCCAAGCTCAGGCTTGCAACGCCTCGTTTCGGCCTCTTTTTCCACATGACGCAGAGATCTCAGATAACACATCACCTTGCTGGCTTCTTGAAGTGGAATCCCCAGCCAATAGGCCACATCGTAGAGATCAAAAAACTCACCATGCTGCAGCCCCCACCTTGCTACCTTCAACGCTGGCCACTTCCATTTGCTGTCCATTGAGTCCCTCTTGCCCCACCATATTAATGTCGCGGGTATGTCGTCACTGCTCTCACTGTGCGAGTCGATTTATTGGTATCGCGATGTAATCGAGCTTCAAAGCCTCATTCCAAGTGTCAGAGCGATATCTTTTTTCTATCCAGATCTGGCCAGATCTTGCTGGGCGTCCTTTGCATCCGTCTCAGAAACTGTAGCAATATCCATACAGAGCATCGGGCTCGCATTGTGGAGGTTCTATGACGCATAACACCACGCTAACACGTGACAGCTGTAGGTGACTGAAGTACGGAAATCCCCCAAGAGGGAAGATGTATCTACATGGCATAGTGTTGGTATGACATTTAAGGAATGAGTTTGTCCACGCACTAGGGCGATAAGTAGAATGGCAACGCCATTAAAATTACAGTTATCCACAGGGACTCATAAGGACTTTAATAATGTGGGCATCGGTTGTGTTGCGTGATGTGGTACCAACCTTTACCGTGTAGGAGGTGGATCGAAATGACCCCCTGATGAAGGATCATAGCCACAGCAACCAAATCATAACTGGAGCAAGCAGGATGATAAGTGAAATGGCGATAAACCTTTGGCGAGCAGGAGAGCCATATGGAAGAAGAGGAAAGCCGCCGATGTGCGGAGACAAGCTGCGACAGCAGCAAAAACAAAGCCCAACAGCTGCGAACTGAAGGGCCTTGGAATAGATGGAGACCTTGGCTCTGGCAAGCCGTAGGATTCCTGTTTATGGCACTACCTATCTGCATCACAAACTGGTGCGATGCAATACTCAAAGTGATTGACACTTACCATGTAATCTTTGGTCACTGAGGACCTACGGTGGCGACCGATGGTTGCCGCCGGTTTTCTCAGCAGAGATGGGCCAAGCCGGAAAACTATTTACGATGTAAACGTAACTCCGAGCAATCTTGATAGCAAATTATTTGCTCAAAATGGGTTGGATAGATGCAGTTTGAAACCCGTATATTTCACTAGCGATAACGAATGCCGGAATAAACTCAGGCAGCTGTCCCACTCTTGTACAAGGCTTCCACCTCACTCTCCTGCACATGGCACCATGCCAGCACCGCCTGATAGAGCAGGTACCACTGCGGCTCCCACTCTCCGCGAGTCAGGCTGCCCGCGCTCGATGACTTGTTAAACTGCTGTCATCTTGAATGTTTCTGGATAACGCTGACGGGTCATAACACCTACAATTGTTGTCCAACTCTAGGACAGGATCGTCTACTGGGACTGAGGCAGTCCACAGCACAATGACCTCAAATAGATAACCACGCATGCATCATCGTTCGCCGTGATGCCCATCAGATAGGACACATCGTAAAGGGCGAAGAAATCACGATGTTTGAACACCCACCTTGCGATATTCAATGCTGACCACTTCCATTTGCAGTCTATTAAGTCCCCTCTTGGCACAATGCAGTCTAAGTGAACGCTTACCTTTCATCTTCGTGTCCTACTTGGTCAAACTCAAATTCCAGCGCCTCTGCACGACACACACCGGTCAGCATAAGGTCGCTGCGTACCCTGACATCGAGCTGTGCTAGCGGATTGAAGATAAAGCGAACACGTAACTTGCCCTCACCGTCCTCTAGACCGGAGACAATCGCTAAGAAGAAATCAGGATCGTTCCTTGCAGCCTCAACCTCGCTTGCAGTGAGGACGATATCATTAGGTACCGCCGAATTTGAGCTCATTTTAATCTCATAACATTGACGCAACTCGTCGATAGCATCGACACCAACACCCCGTTTGTTGCGAAGATCATTGAGCTGCTGAGCATCCAGCCGCAAAGCGCGCCGAACCACGTCTAGCGCCATCCTTTCGCGGTCGCTGGTAGGTGGAAGTACCGTACGCTGCAGCGAGAAGTCATTCAATCCGCTCGTTGAGATGTTAGGATCATACTGCCTCGTCCCAGTGTCCTGCCTACGCTTGGCGAAGATCAGTTTGCCCGACTGCTTTGTACCCTCGTTAATTACAATCCCCACCGACGGTACCAAATCGCCAAGATCGCGTAGCTTCCGCACTTGGACAGGCTGTAAGGCAGAATGAGTCTTCACCCTAGACTTCTCTATCTGGTGTCTGACCTCTTTCCGTCCGGACACCTGCTTTGCAAGCTGTTTGAGCCGCTCCGTATCCTCGCCACGCTCGACCCGAGTTTTCGGCAGCACGGCACCTTCCGCTTGTTCACCGGTTACTGCACGAGGCCAGATAGCGGCCCACGCCCACGCAACCTTTTGGCGATCCCCCTCAAACAGTGATGCTATGGCTGCGCCTGCTCCCTCAGCAGTACCAGCGTCCGACAAGCTCCTTACTATCAAGCTGAGAGGCTCTCGACCAACATGCGCCCTTGCCTGCAAATGGATCGACCCCGAGATGAGTTCAGTGACAATCGACAAGTTGGGGTCGACCACCACTGGCGCAGCGATGAGATGCTCCCAGTCGACGGTAAGTCCGTCGAGCAGCGCTTGGTCTCCCTTGACGAGCTCCTGCCTAAGAAGAGCGACCCCCCTGGTGAAGACCGACCTAATGGAATCATCTTCTGCAATTCCGTATTCGGGAATCGATACCGGACGGAAGTCAGCAGGGGTTAGTCGGACCACCCCGAGCGCCTCAAGCAGTGTTGAAATAGTGCCAAAGGAACTAAACCCGGGCCTCCAAATCTTTATGTTGGTCGGCGCACATGACTGCAGCGCTTCTCCCTCAAATGCGTAAACAGGACGCTCCGTCGTCCATTCTGAGCCAGTCCAAAGCGGCAGTCGGCGTAGCTTCGTACGCATCTGAGGTTGCATATCGACTAAGTTATTAGACAAAAGAGTGAGCGCACGGATCGCGATGCCCAAGTCTTCTGGTGAAGGCTGTCCTTTGGCAATCTCCTTAAGGACAGAGATTGCATCGCTAGCAACCGGCAATTTGACACCAAGAGTACTCCAGAGCGACTCTAGGCCATCAATGTTGGGGGCGAATTCCCTGCGGGCGCCGAAGATTGCCGGCCCACGCAACAGGTCCTCTGGAGACAGCCATTTGACGCCAACCAGAAGCAAACCCTGACCCTCCGAGCCAGCTCTGAAAGCGTTCTTCAACTGTGCTGCCGTCATCCTTCCTTCTTGGAAACCATCGCTTTTGTTGCGCAGAGATGCCGCGAGGAGTTGATATGCCGCTAACGAGTCCGCAATGACCGACTCCGTCACTGGTTCTTTGCGTAGGGTACGAAGTCGCTCAATGAGGTCGGTTTGAGTTGGTCCCGATTTCACCCCTAGTGCGGCAAGAATTCCGGACCGCAGGATCTGCGGGTCTAGTTTGGCTACGGTAGAGGAACGCTCGTTCTGTCTTGGTGGATTTCCAGGTATTTGCACCTGAAGAGCTAATGGGCGTTGCAGGCCATTACCGGCATCAGGCATCCATTTGATGTCCGCGAGCCGTGCAAGCCATGTCGCGCGAACCTCAATAACGGTAGACCAGTATCCGTAGTAACCGGAAGCTGTGTGCGCCGTCGCAGAATCCGAATAGTGTTTCTCCCATGCGCGGCTTAGCGTCGAAAGTAGGGCCATAGCCCTCTTTTTGCGAGCCTTGGCGGGCGCGATGGAGATGTTCGCAGCGACAGCTTCCGCATCTGGTGACCAATGGTCGTCAAGTAGATGTGTGGAATATCCTCCCGCTTGAATGTTTTGCAACTGATCTGCGGTGCGCATGTGTGTCTTGATCGGGCTCACCGGTCTCGGATCGCGTAAATAGGGGGCGTATTCGTCCTTCGGCCGGATCAACCTTGGCTCTCGCGCAACGCCCCAGGCGGACAGAAGGCGCTGTGCGCCAATCGCCGAACGCCCAGCTGACGGCTTAAGAACCTTAGCATACCCACTATCCACCCATTTTAGGCCGGGTGTGCGGTAAGCAGCCGAGGCAAAGCTATCCTTGTCGCGATCGATACTGGCGGATTGATACATCTCCACAAGGCGGGACCAGCCAGTTACTCGCTTGCCATCGGAGTCGTACCAAATCGCCTTCAGTTCGATCCGCTGACCAACTTTTTGTCCCAGATCGGCGTGCCGTTCGCGTGGAACCACAGCCCAAGCGTCACGGAGTTCGAGCAGGTCTTCGTCCTCCAGCCTGATCGTCGTAGGTGCTTTGCTGATCGAGGACGCGCCGCGCTCTAAGATCGCGAACACGTCGGTCCCTGTGTCTCGGTCGTCGAACAACGCACCTTGGTTTTTAAGTTTCGACAAAAACGAGAGGGTTCCGGCGCCGCTATTGAAGTAGGCAGGGTGGAGCTGACGGGCGAGCCCGAGACGCGTGGACAGTGCCGTTGGCGATGCTGTCTTTACTAGCACCCATATATCAGTGGGCTGCGGCTTAGCAGTGGTCGTACCGTCAGCCAGGATAAGGCCACGCTGTGAGATGAAGGTATCGAAATACCCATGTTGCTCCGCGATGGCAGCGAATCGCACGTACCAATCGACGCCCCGCTTGGGGTCGCCGTCCACTACTTGAAGTGCATCCTGAACTTCGACGATCTCGGAACGATCTAATTCTCCCAACACCAGACGCCAACGTCCTGATACATCGCGACTGCGGTGCGGAAGAGCAACCTTCCCCTCAGTTAACAGCTCGACGTCCTGTTCGCTGAGTAGGGCCTCGAGTGCTTCGGTTTCGTAGGCTATGTTGTCGACCGATGTTTCACCGTAACCGGTCAGCAGGGTCAAATTGTTTCGGAGAATGAAGTGACTGGCATCGACGATAAGTTCGCGAACTTGGTTGGCAGTCCATCCCTCATGCTTGTCCGCTTCGGCCCTCAAGGGGACATGGTTCCATGCAGTGATGGAACCAGCTCGAAATGTTTCGAGCGCCGCCCAGGCGACAAGCTGACCAAGGTCTGTGAATCGGTTCCGGTTCCAGGTATTGGGCAGCAGGGTAGATCTAGCTGCGTCGGGATCGAACTGTGCATTAAAGCCTATCGACAAACCGGTGAATTCTGGCAGTGGCATACGGTCATACAGCCGCAGAGGCCTGGATAGACCACTCATCGGCACGCAGACTCCAATCAGAGTGGAAGTATCCGTCGCTTTATTCGACCGCATTTCGCCGTCTCGGATGGCTCGCCGCGTCGAATAACGGCGGTATGACTGCACTACACCAGCAGGAAAGTGGACGTCCACGTCCGCGATTTCAACTACGGCGACGTCCTCATCGAATTCGATCCTTCCATTTTGCTGTGGAGTTACTTCAACAGCGAAGAGCAGGTCATGCGAAGGATCTTCGAGATGATGGAATTGGAGCGTACGGATACTTCGTAGGAAGATTAACGAGTCGGCATTCAACTCACGAACAGCTTCGACAACCTTGTCGCTAGTTACAGATTCTAAGAGTGGAATTACAAGCATCGTATCCCGACGACTTGCCTTGTAGACTCCATCCACATCGGGGTATGGTTCAATTGATATCGGCCCATCCTCATCCATCACAAAATGAAATGGAGATGCGTGGAGTGTGATCGGGCTACCAAGAGCTCCGAGTGTGCGCTGACCAATGCCGAAGCGCCCGGCTGCGGCAGCGTCGGCATCCTTAGTCGAAAGCCATGGTAGGAGCATCGCGCCAACATTCGCAAACGTGACCGGTTCGCCGTCATGGACAATAAGCAACTCGGAATGTGGTTTACTCCGATATGCGATATGCAGAGTTGATGCACCGAGATCATCCGCATTCTGTAGGCATTCTATGAGCCCTTGGAAAGGCCGCGGGCTTAGTGTGCTAGCGCCCCTGTCGGCGCCCCTTAGACTTGCCCGAAGTATCGTCGGTTGGCTAGATATGATCTCGCCTAAGCGATTGGTTGCCGCACGCGCCCACTCGCGAGTTGGTGATAAAGGTACCCAGTCACGGTTGTCCCAGTCATACGCAAGCCGATCTGCAGCCTCCCGACCTGCAGCAGCCTCGTCGTCGCTCATCGTAGCTGCTGCCAGTAGTTCTTTCACTTCGCGTCCCCTTATGTATCGAAAAAATTTCGCTCAAGGTCGCGAATCGATATCTGCGACAGAACTCATCCTACCACTGGACATTTGAATTGCTAGGCGGTTCATTTGCTTGATGACATAGGCATCACTTGGTGTTTATGACTGCTGGGGACGATTCACACATCGACAAATTATTTGACCAAGGGTGGATCACCTTTTCAGACTCCGGCGACCAACTATGTTCTGAACCCAGCATCAAGCAGGCCCTTTAGCTAACCTACCCATGAATGTAGGCACATTCAGCCTTTAGCAGACTAAGTATCTCACCTACCACCGTGCTGAAATTTTCAAAACAGGCTCTATCAAACAAGCGTGAAGTCTCCCAAACCTGGAGCATGAGCACACCTTTTGCATCACCTAAATCACCATCACATTCAACATCCGTCGTATCTTTCATTACCCGAGCCTGCAAGCACGTTTTACGCTGGCAGGCGAGATCCCGAAATGTTCGGCGGTTAATTTAATGCTTGCTGAATTCTCTTTGCGCCAGATGGCAACGGCAGCATCGTCAATTGTCTTCTCACGCCCCAGCGCCTTACCTTCTGCCTTCGCCCTGGCAATCCCAGCCATCTGCCGGAGCTTGATGTTTGAACGTTCCAATTCTGCAACAGCGGCCAACATCGTCAGCATGGCCTTGCCAATCGGCGTTGACAGATCAAACCCTTCCCGCAAACTGATGATTGAAACGCCCTTGCCTTGAAGTGCCTCAACCGTATTTAACACGTCGATGGTATTGCGCCCAAGACGGTCTACCGCAGGAACGATCAGCGTGTCTCCCTTGCGTATGAACTTGAACAACTCGGCAAAGCCAGGACGCTGTAGAGCCTTCACCCCTCCCGATACCCCCTCGTCCGTAAACCAGGTTTCGACATTGTGCGTTTGTTCAATACTGTGCCGTTGAGCACCAACGCTCTGTTCGCCCGTGCTAACCCTGAGATACCCGATGACTGCCACGATATACCCCTATGCCTGGCTCATTATCTATGGCTCTAAACATAGGTGTGGCTCATAATAAAAACAACAGCTTTGAGCTATATTTTTGAAGGGCTGATTATATGGTTCAAAAGGTACACTCTTTGAGCTATATAAGGTGAGACTCGGCACAGCGTGTGCCGAGTCTCGGCTCCGCCATAATCTTCAACGTTCATTGTGATTGTAATTGGCGGTGTATTCGTCAATTACATGTTATAACCCGTCAATATTTATAAACTTGTATCGGCCAGACCTTACACATACTTTGGTGTATTTCGTTATCGTTGGCCATCAACCTGCTTGAGATTATTCATGGACGACATTCAGTTAGCATATGGTGCTTCTGCTGACATAGGACGACTTTACAGAGATGCAAAAGCATTCAGTATCGACACTCCTGCTCTCGCACTGTTGTCACTACGTGGTCTGGCCACAATTTTTTGTGACTGCCTGGACCGTGACTTACCGAGGCTGATGCTAGCTGACAAAATCACCCGCCTTGATCAACAGGGGATGCTTAAGGCAAAAGTGAAGCAGCAATTACGGCTGTTGCAGATTAGTGGAAATCAGGCGGCCCACCCAGAAAGTTACGATTTCATTGAGCTGGATCTACCAGCTATCGCGGCTGAGGCGTTGGTCGCAGCGAGGAGCCTGATTGAGCATATCTATACCGCTAGGCATCAGGATGTACCTGAATATGGTGTCGCGGAAATTGAGTCTGGAGTTCTCAAAGAGATGTGTGTCCGCGCGATGCTTAATCATGATGTCGAAGCCATGAATCAGGCGGGTATGTACTTCAAGGAAAGAGCAGAGCAACACTCCAAATTTGGGGTGCCGCTTCATTCCGATGGATATCCTCTGGAAGCGAAAGAAGATATCGACCATGCCATGTTTTGGTTCAAACGAGGGGCCAACAAGAAACATCCTAACTGTCTTTACGAGTACGGACATTATCTAACCAAGCACTTTTTCAATGATCAGGAGAAAGAGCAAGCTCAGATTAATGAAGGGGAACGATATATAGCGCAGGCAGCACAAGCGGACCATGCTGACGCTCTTGTCTATGCCGCCCAGAGAACAATTTCTGGAATAGGTATTTTTGTTCAAGATGAGGCTCAAGCATTCGAGCTATATAACCGTGCAGCAAAGTTAGGACATCCCGCAGCTCTCTCTGGGTTGGGGCTCATGTATCTTGAAGGTGTCGGATGTGAGGCCAGTCCGATTAAAGCTGCGGAGCTTACCCTCCAAGCAGCGCAAGCTGGCTTTCCCCAGGCGCAGTACAATCTTGCTGTTCTCTTCATGAATGGCACAGGGGTGCCACAAAGCGAAACAGACTTCATCCACTGGCTTGAGGAAGCAGCCGCTCAGGATTACCCCTGTGCGGTGTATCAACTAGCCTGTTTAATTCGTGACGGCAGGATTCCGAATCGCCCTGCTAGCGATGCGGAGGCTGAGTTTGAGCGGGCGATGGAATTTGATGAGTTTAGGGCCCGTGCGACTCTATCAGCAGCTGATATGATCTATGAGCGTACTAGCCAGCGGCCGGATTTACTTCGTGCGGCGGTATATCTGCAAGACTGCTTCGCACTCCTGTCAACAGATGGTGATCCGACGGATTTACGTGGCGAATGCTTGTTGGCCTGTAAAAACGTCGTCGAGCGTCTGCGAGAGCAGATCAACGTAAATGGGCCAGATAGTTCGCTAAATGGCAGTGACATCATCACTTTGACCCTCTTCGACCATCACTGTATCCCTGTTGTCGATAGACAAGTCAGGCAGATGGCGGTTGCCGAACAGATGTACAATTTAGGTTGTATATCAAGCGATCAGGGTGCTGCGTACCTGCTACGTGAAGCCTGCCTCAATCCACGACCGATACGGCCAATGTCCCGAGAACGCCAGCGGATGACTGTTTTGCGTCGTGCCTCCAATATTCCACAACCGGGGCGAAACGAACCTTGTCACTGTGGTTCCGGAAAAAAATTTAAAAAGTGTCACGGTAGTGAAGCGTGACAAAAGCATTGAATCTTGACTACAAACCCAGCTTCGGTATCGATGGGGCTGGCTCTGTAGGAACACATATATGGCGGTGCTAGCTATCCATCTCTACTGGCGCCTAAAGCACATCACGCCAGACTCCATCGGACTCGATCAACCTAACAAGAGCTTGCGCACTGAATCCGTCGGCATACAGTGTCTCTTCCTTATTCTCAACCCCAGCCTCGTCCATCTGTTCAAACGCCCGCAGATAATGCGGCTCATCGCGCAAAGCGATTTCCATGATCTCGCGGGAGACGACGTGGAATCCATCGACAACCTCACCATCAAATTCAATAGACGTATCCACAACCCAGGCATGCAGGGCTGGCTGAGGATTGACATCACTCAGCAATAGGGCCGAACGTAACCCTTTGTCGTTTAGCAAGGCCTGCAGCACAACCGGTTGCTTGCGCTTTAACTGTCTTGCCGCCTTGCGCAGAGTATTAGTTCGATGCAGCCAGACTTCATGACGAGTTGAACGGATGAAGCCCGACTTGACCTCCAGCAGCAACACGACCCCATCTAGGTGACAGATCAGGTCCACTTCGCCAGCATCGCGCTCATCACTCAGTGGCGGTTGGTAGCCCACCACGACGTGGAATCCCCTCTGCCTTAGCACTTCGGCAAGGGTATGTTCAATACGCTCCGTTTCGCTGCGCAAAGCTGGCCTGCGTTGTTCAACACGACGCAGGTTATTCACCGCAGCGGTCAGATTGTTCTGTTGACCGGCAACCCAGGGGAACTGAAAACTGTAGCGGCCAATCTTGTAGAACGGCCGCTCGTACAGTCGTGGTGACGGTATGCTTGGCGCTTGCCTTATCTGCGCGGATAGAGCCTGCAGATCACTGGTCCAGAACTTCAGGATGGCTTCAGCCGCCTCGGGGTCGCCCTTGGGATGCTCAGGGCTGACGGTCCAACCACAAATACGACGGATCTTATCTTTCGGTTCCGACCAGGTGATGGGAAAGCGGTTCTCACCATGCACAAGTCCTTCAAAAGCCAATTGACCCAGAGCCTTCACTGCTACACCTGAGTCATCCATATAGCGCAGAAAAGGCTGGAGAAATGCCAGCTCGAAGAACACGGTTGTCAGCTCACTGGCTAATATCGCGTGGTGCAGGGCTACCTCAGCTCCATCGTTCAGTCTGACCCGTTCACCCAATCCGAAAATGGTCTGCAGGTAGAGCTGACTGCGAATGGCTTTTATGTAAGCAAGCTGATTCGCTTCGTGGTTTTCCGGCCTCCCTATGATTGCGCCAGCCATATCGGACGCTGCGAATTGTTCAATCGCGCGGTACATCCAGTAGTGCCAAAGCAACCTGCTTTTTCTCTCAGTACGCTGCCAGCGCTGTGAGCCCAAATCAGTTTTATTGAAGATGACCGGTTGTCCCGGCTTGAGCTGGTAACCGCAATCGCTGTCAAAACAGAACCAATTGATGGAATTCTCGTAGTCGATTCGCTCGCGCATAGCGGCAATAAGCAGGGCAACCGATTCGAGGTTGGCAACACACTCTCGCCCCACACCTGACTGTGGAAAAAGGAGTGGCGACAAATGACGCTTGAGAGATCGGCCGAGAACCTCCTCTGTCAGTTGAAAATCACGCTCGGAACAATTCAACAGTTTGCGCGCGATAATCCGATCATAGACATCCCAATCTTCCGCACTGCTGTCTCTATCCTTAGCGGCACCAAGTTGCCCATAAGCTGTCACGCTCAAATAGGAAAGCAGCTCTAATAGCGTAAGCGACTTCAGGTGGGACTCAGCCAGTGCGATGGCTTTATCGAATGGTTCGAGTTGCTCAAGCAAGCGATCACAGACGCCGAAAAATTCGCACCAATCCTTGCTGACGAGATTGTCCCGAAGATGCCGCCAGAGCGGTGAATCGCTGCGTGTAAACAGCTTCGAGTAACGAATCGCCCAACGCAATACATCTGGATGACGAGCGGCCAGATGATCCAGCAGCGCAGTACTAATAGCATCCTCAAAATGCAAAATACGTCCCAGTGCCAAGCTTGCCAGTTGAGCACCTTCAAGATTGACTGGCTCCCACCAAAAGGATGCGGCAGCCAGTCCGGCAGCACGATTGCGAGTTGTGTATTTGCCGCTCGGACGTTGATCCAGAAAGTCGTGAAGGCACTCATCAAGTGCGGCGAATGGGGCAAGCTGCTGTGCATATCCAGCAAAACGAGTCTGGTAAAACTCCTGGCATTGCCGTTCCTGGCCTTGCATATCTGGTGATCCTTTTCCTACCATCGAAGCCTGATATTCAAAGATATTGATATCAGCCGTTTATTTGAGGCCTACAACGAGTCGGGCAAAATAGTTAACACGTTTCCAAGAAAGGGGAAACAACGGATGAGGATCCAACAGCTCGCGATTGCAGATGTGGTAAACAAGGGAGCAAATCAAAATGTCCCACAGAACAGGGGGACCGGAAAAGCACAAGGGCCTAGCCGAAGCTAAACCCTTGTTTAATTTGGTCGGTGTGAGAGGATTCGAATCTCCTACCCCCTCGTCCTAAACTAGATTGTAGCCTTGGATGCCTCGATAGAATCATTAGTCTATAGCGGCACTTTCAGACTTCTGTTGCTGCCGGTATTCATCGTGAAGAGCCTCGATATGAGCAAGGTCTCGGCCATAAAACTCGATCTCCGTGAACGATGAGGTTGCTGTTTTTCCTTGCAAACAGATGTTCCATGTACCACACCGGGGGTCATCGACATCAACCAATGCTACGAAACTCACCTGACTTACAACTCTCAGTTGTTTATCCGGATCTACTCGCTGCTCGAGACGATCTAGGCGACCGGACAAGGAATGACTGCTCATATTTTCACCTCTTTCAGTAAAGACGCTTCCAACTTTGCTACCCGCTCTTCAACTTCACGCATACTGCGGATCTTGAGCTCTAACAGTTCTGCATCAATGGAATGTTCCGGCGTAACGGGTTTGAGAGCAGGATAGGCCCGCTCGATGACCAACTTCACTGCATGCATGTCGCCCGCCTCAACGGCAGCCCGTAGCTGTTGCAATGCCTCATCGACGAGGTTGGCTGACAACTGATTGCGCTTGCCCAATGAGCCCTTGGGCCGACCAGCAGCATTACCCGACTCCCCTGGTTTATACTTCATGTCTGCACTCCCGAAGTTTGAAGTTGACTGCTCGCAATACGACACATGGCGCAGTGTTTTTACACAGGCTTCCTGTTAATTTCCTGTTTTTTACAGGACATACCCTTGTCACGATTGGCATTAGGAGAAAATACTGTTAGTACTCCTTCTTGTGCGCCTTACCTGTCGGTTGGTTTGACATAGCCTCGACTGCAGCCATCCGATGAACCTCTTCCTCATTCATCGCAGTGATTACCCCGTCATGGAATCCGCAGTAAGCCGTCCCCGTCTTGCCACCCCGATTCAACCGTACCAGCAACTCCATCACGCCACGGTAAGAGCTACCCTCGTGATATACTTCGTCGCGATACAGCCCAATCCACAGGTCACAGTCCTGTTCAATCTGACCAGTGTCACGGCTATCACTGGGCATCGGCCGTTTATCAGGACGCTGTTCCAATTGACGGTTCAATTGGGTAAGCAACACCACAGGGCAATTAAGTTCTTTGGCTAACTGCTTCAGCTGCTTAGTGATCTCGCCATATGCCAAGTCATTGCGCTCAGCTTTGTCCGTAGCCATCAAGGTCAGGTAATCCACTGCTATCAACCCTAACTGGCCATGTTCCCTGCGTAACCGCCTGCTCTCGCGGATGACTTGATGGATGCTGATCCTGGGTGCATCGGCCAAATACAACGTCGACTGTCCCAACTGGGAAGCCACCTTATTCCCCTTGTCAATCTTTTGCTGATCCTCAAGGATACTGAAGTGATGAGATGCAATCCCTGAGGCCTGTGACACCATAACCTCGAACAGTTCGACCCGGGTCATCTCCAAACTGAAACCTATCACAGGTAGCTTCCGGTCAAGCGCTGCGTGATTGCACATCGCCGCCAGCAGACTGGTTTTGCCCATCTTAGGGCGTGCTCCAATCACTACCAGTGCCGTCTGGCTGATACCCTTCGGATAGAGCAGCTTATCCAGCGAGGGGATCCCTGTTGATACCTCGGTTAACTCACCATCGTGGCGTGCAGCACGAAGTTCCTGCTGCTCAAACCACTGCAACGCAATATCACTGGCCGGGGTAGCCAGACCACTGACGCCTCCTGCCCGCTTGGTATC
The DNA here is from genome assembly GCF_041402345.1 of Aeromonas sp. S11(2024). Taxonomy (NCBI): domain Bacteria; kingdom Pseudomonadati; phylum Pseudomonadota; class Gammaproteobacteria; order Aeromonadales; family Aeromonadaceae; genus Aeromonas; species Aeromonas sp. S11(2024). Next base: position 33,711 of record NZ_JBGLRC010000016.1, read on the forward strand.
TACCTCCGCCATCAAGCCATTTAATGTAGCGAAGCGTTCATCCACTGTTGCCTGGCCGGGTTGAGTCATCGCTTCCAGCCCATCTTGCAGCTTGGCGATGGCAAATCGGCGGTGGCTGTAATCCCTTACTATCTGGTTATAAATCGATACGTTGGCTGCGCTCGGGGTGTTCTTTGTGATCTCTACCAGATAGGCCATCCCGCCTACCTCGGTCAGTTGACCACGTGACTCCAAACGTTCTTGCAGTACCAACAGATCCACCGGCTGATGGCTGAAATACAATTCCGCCATCGCGGAGAAGATCAAGCGATGTGGACGGGCGTAGAAATCCCCTTCACACACGGTCAGCTCACCGAACTTGTCATTGCGCAGCAGGATTCCACCCAACAGCGATTGCTCAGCCTCGAAACTATGGGGAGGCACCCACCCTGACTCTTTATGGACACTCATTTGCAACCCACCTCCATCAGCGCCCCTTCCCGAGCCTTGATCAGGGTCTCCAACCGAACCATAAAATCAAAATTTGCACGCCAGCCACGATTGTTATCACCGAAGTAGAACCCGCTAGCGTGGTCACGAAAATCTTCCAAATAAGCTGTGAAAGCCTCGACCGCAGGCCGGTCAGGGCGCAAGTGGCCAACCAGAGTCTTGATGGCGCGCTTGCGCTGGTTACTCAACGTTTCACAGCGTGGCAACCGACCTCCCAGGATCGCGTTATAGGCATCTGCAAAGGCTTGATACTGCACTGAGGACTTCTTAGTGGCAGAGTTCTCAGCGATGAACGGCAAGTCGGCATCAGCCGATTGCTCTCCCCCGCTGGGGGGGAGGGGGGGGTTGTCTTGTGTCTTTTGAATAGTGTCTTTTGTGTGTACCAAATTGGCTACACCTCCTGTAGCTGATTTGGCTACAGAGGGTGTAGCTGAAACAGCTACACTGTAACCATTTTGGCACTCAGGTGATTTCCACTCAGAAACGACTTTGTTAAGTCCAATCGCTTTCCCTTCCCGCTTCAGAATCTGGCGATCCAGCAGTGCCTTTTTAGTAGTGCAAACATGCGTGCGATGTATCCCAGTCAGTTCTGTCAATTGAGAGTCGCTGATCCTGTCAAACTGCTTGTTAAACCCATAGGTTTTGCGGACGATGGCATGTGCCACCTTTTGCTCCCGCTTGTTGAGATCAGCCAGGATCAGCGCTTCATAGAGATCATTGGGGATACGGATAAATCCATCATCAAGGGTTGCCACACGCACCGCCGGTGGTTGTACAGGCCGGTGCTTGTTCGGAAACTTATAAACATCAGCCATATTACACACCGTATTTATCGACCAGTGTACGTACACGCAGTTCCATCTCTTTGTGGGTGAGCTCCTTCTCACATTCAAGCAACAGTGCCTTTTCCCTCGAGTACAAAACCCAGCGCTCTTGAGGTGTAACGTCCTTGGCATCCGGTCTTACTACATCACCCATGTCTCACCTCCAATCACAGCAAGGAAACCATCAGCAGAGAGCAGGTAGTTCTTCTCCATGGTGAAGGGCATGTAGAGCAGCAAAATGAATCTCTTGAATGGGGAGGCCATTACGTAATCTCCCCTTCGCTCAATTTGGCAATGAATGCCTCAACAGCGGCAAGGTCGTAACGAATAGCCCGCGGTCCGATATGGACAGCCTTGGGAAAGTTCGGATTATTTTTACGCCAGCGGTAGATGGTAGCCCGCGAGATTTCCAGCTTTTTACGCAAGCTAGCTTCGGAAATCAGTATCGTATTAGGTTGATTCATAAGATTGCTCCTTGGTTTTTTCATTCGAGAGCAGTCTGAAGGAATGTCAACCTATGCGGCCAGCCCTACAGGGGTAACAGCTGACTTGGATTCGAATTGGACTGACATTTCAACCCAACACCTTGAATCTGGGTATCAGCCCACACAGCAACAGGCCGGCACCGACAAGCCTCAATAGAGGCTTTTTCGATGGGGAGGGAATGGTATTTGGCTCGCTTCGGCAGGAGTTAAGGAACTAGAATGAACGCTTGGCGAATAGTTCCGAAACGGATTGCGAACACTTCGCGAACCGTTATTAAACAGTCAATTTCATCTATTTTTTCCAACACATGAAATGACACAAACTGAATAAAACTTATCAGTACAAATAGCTGTACAAATTGGTCATAAAACTCCAACGAATGCAGAGTTTATGTGGGTTTGAGGATAGCTATAACCTAAGAGCAGAACCCTTCGCAAACTGCTTTTAAACCATTCGCTAACCGTTTAGAAACAGTCTCCTACGCGTGCGTGCGCGTTCTTTTATGTCTTTAAAGATCTAAAGATCTAAAGATCTAAAGATCTAAAGATCTATTCGCAACGTAAAACCCCGGTCAGGCAGATTGTCATCAACTTGAAGTAGCAATCCAAAGACAACCCACAAGCTTCAGATTGTTGACAAAAGAGTCAACCTATAACACGTGGAAGCCTGACTCACCTCCAGCAGGGACCAACCTGATGGCAGTTGTTCGGACAACTGTAAAGTGGGAGACAGTCAAGGCAGGCATCAGTCAGACTGTAGCGGAATAGACCAACACAGCCTATTGCTAGCAAGGGGGTGTGATACAGACTCGATCCGCAGTCGTGTAGGTAACAAACCCATCATGTCTGTCTGGTTGTATCGCGTATGGTTAAAGGGGGTCTGCCTATGAGCTATTAGGTAAAAACGAGGAAAAACTATACATTTTTAAACTTAATGTCACTTTACTCAATATTTGCTCCCTTGAGGGGAAAAATACTGGATTAGCAACAAGAACAACTGATATATAGAGTCATTTATTTAATTCGTCGTAACCAAACAGTCGACTGGGGATGTGTGAAAGCGAGGCTAGTGGCGAGTGACTAAGGATAATAATTGACTCAATACCAAATTGACTCTGTAGAAAAGCATAGTGGAACAACCGAACATGACATTGTGCATATGAACGTAGCTGAAAAAATCAGCAACCTAGATCGAGCAGAACTTCATGTACATATGAACGGCGCAATCCCGGTTTCGACTATTCAAGACATTTTCGTGGACGAATTAACAGAGCTGCCACCAGGTTTCATTTTTGAGCGGGACATGCTGAGGTGTACACCATGCCAGTCGTTGGCATCATACCTGACACCTTGGCAGGTGCTGCGACTATTCCCCAAAAAACGTGAGAACCTAGATCGTCTTTCATTGGCTGTTGTTAAGAACCTAGCCCTGAACAACGTACGCTTAGTAGAACTCCGAAGTAGCGTTTTGTACCTTGCCACTTTGCAAAATTGCTCACCCGCTCAAGCATTGGAGCGCCTTTTAGAATCATCTAGAGCGGCATCTGACCAGTTTGGTATGCGTATCGGTTTAATTCTCACTGTGACACGTGGCGATTATAGTTCAGTTGCCTTGTCCACACTTCTAAAGGCATATCAAGATCTTGGTGAGCCTGATGATGTAGTCGGGATTGACTTGGCGGGAGACGAGGAAATTGCCTACCCAACAGAGCTACCATCGCTATTTCGGAAGGCGAAGGATCGCTTCGGACTCGGGATAACCATCCATGCGGGCGAAACTGGTCGAGTGGACAATGTTCGATCTGCCGTGGAATTGTTTGGTGCAGACCGAATTGGTCATGGAACCGCAGCTAGCAAGGCTCCTCACCTACTAGACTTCCTCGCAAAGCAGGATATCTGCATCGAAGTATGTCCAATTAGCAACAGACTCACTGGTGCTGTTTCTGCCGACGAAGCCCATCCATTGCTGGAATTCAAGCGTCACCAGGTCCCATTTGTGATTTGTTCAGACAACCCAGCTATTCATCAGAAGGGTCTAGTAGATGATCATGCATCGGCAATGAGCGAGGGACTATCCGCTAGTGATATTTACGAACAGTTCTACGTCGCCAAGCGATATTCATTCATAGAGGGTCTAGATTGAAAATTCGATTCATGTCCGGGAATCTGCACAAGATCCGCGAGGTTCAGCGCATTCTTGCCCCAGTCGGAGTGGAAGTCGTACCAGTATCTAGGAAAATTGAAGAGCTGCAGACCGAGGATGTAGAGCGTTTAGTGCGGGACAAGTTAACGAAGGCATTTGAAGCTATTGGTCGTCCACTCTTTGTCGAACACACAGGCCTCTACCTGAACGGCCTAAATGGGTTTCCTGCAGGCTTGACCCAGATATTTTGGGACAAACTAGAGGCAGATCGATTCGTTAAGCTAGTAGCTGGCCTAGAAAATCCCTCCGTAACCGCAAAAACCGTGTTGGGGTATTGTGATGGCCGTAATATTCGGCTGTTTGAAGGGTCTATCGAGGGAACTGTGCCTACTGTACCGGCAGGTCCCACGGGCTTTCAATGGGACTGCGTTTTTATCCCGAACGGGTACACACAAACTTTCGCCGAGATGGGAGACGCCAAGGATACTATTTCCATGCGCCGTCGAGCTCTCGACCAGTTCGCCACATATCTCAGAACTACTGGTGGTGTAAGATGAACTCTGAACTGTTACATGCATATCGCACTGGCAAACTAATGCTCTTTGTAGGCGCAGGGGTATCTGCCAATCTTAATTTGCCTACTTGGAACGAGCTTATCACTCACATCGCTCAGGACTTAGGCTACGATCCGAAGATCTTCACCACTTACGGAACACCTCTTGCGCTTGCTGAGTATTACAAGAGGAGAAAAGGTAATCTTGGGCCGCTTAGGAGCTGGATGGATCGCGAATGGCACAAGCCCAGTACAGATATTTCTACTTCTGAAATCCATCGACTGATTGCCATTGGAAATTTTTCGCGAATTTACACAACCAACTACGATAGATGGCTAGAAAGGGCTCACGACGAATTCAAAGTACAATACGACAAGATCGCAAGCGTTGCTGACTTAGTGTCTGTCACTGAGGGGCAGCGTCAGATAGTGAAATTCCATGGGGACTTTGATGATGAAACATCAATTGTTCTTGATGAAACCAGTTACTTTAAGCGATTGAATAATGACTCTCCGCTGGACATCAAGCTCAGCAACGATGCCCTAGGGAACTCTGTTCTCTTCATCGGATACAGTATTTCGGATATCAACATTCGACTCTTGTTTTATAGATTGACAGAAATGTGGGGGCGTTCGGTGCTACCATCTGCCAGACCAAAGTCCTATGTCTTCACAAATCGACCGAACCCAGTCGCACAGGAAGTTTTGAGTCAATGGGGTATCGAAATGATCGTATCGGAAGAAGACGATCCAAAGAAAGCGCTCACGGATTTTCTCCAGCACTTGGTGAGCTAACAAACCCACTAGGTCGCAATTTTAGGGATTAGACCTCATCTCACTGACGGTAGGGACTCATGGGTAGAAGTATAGAATCGAGCCCGGTCAGTCCCACCTAAGAAGCGACTTAGCTAGGCCATCTTCTTTTCTCGTTCTGTAGAGATGCGCAAGAAAGTAATTGGCGCCATCATCGGTAGATATCATTTCTATTGATTGGCGGAATCAGTCTGATGCCGATCACTATTCACAATATGATGACGCTCAAAACAGCAAAATCATTCATAACCGTGATGAACGATATAATCTCGAAAACTGACCATCACTCACGCCCCCCGAAGCGCATAGGAACTACAGCATCCACTTTCATTTGTAACAGGCGGCTCTCCCATAATTCCAAGGCATGGCGCTTTTCTGGCAGATATTCGTAACGGTCATAGTGTTTGCTAGACACGTCATTCCGGGCGTGATTCTGGAGGCGGTCGCGCAGATCTTTGGCAATGCCAAGCTCACCCATAAGGGTTTTACAGGTACGCCGGAAATCGCGGGGGATAAAATGCTCCATATCGTTTCGTTTTCTGTAACGGTCGATTGCTTGGCTCAGTGATGCCATCGGCATAGGCTTATCCGGCTGCAGGGCGTGAGGAAAGATAAAAGGGCTATCACCAGCAACCTCTTGTTGGAACCGAAGGACACGCAAGGCGCTATCAGTGAGTGGAACAACGTGGATACGCTTATTTTTTGAAATGTCGGCGGTAATGGTAAGGGTTTTAGCTTGCCAATCAATGCTGGCCCAGCGGGACCCTGCTAACTCATTGGGACGTTGACCTCCAGTGAAAAAGCTCAGCCGGATCAAACTTCGCAAGGTCGGGCCGAGGTTAATTGGTTGCTCCATGTCGTCGAGTAGCTTTCGGGTCTCGCTCCAAGATAGGAATCGTTCTCCTACACACTCGGCTGCCTTCTGTTTAGGTATCGCTCCTACAGGGTTCATCACAAGGCCAAACTTAGCATCATCTATGAAGTTGGCAGGATCGTTGTCGTGCTTGAGGCCGTAATTGAAGGCTGCCATCAGGTAACTACGTACCCGGTTTGACTGGGTGCTCGCTCCCCGGCGTATCATGTGGGCCAAAATGATCTTGATATCATGAGCGGTCACATCCTTTGCTTTGATCGTCTTGCTCAGATGCGGGTATGTCTCTTTTTCCAGCGCCACCAAGACGGCCTCATGGGTGCGTTTACCGTCTTTCTTCATCTGTTGGGTATAGCTTTGAAATAACTGCTCTATAGTGCCTTGTTGCTCATGCTCTCGCTTGGCCTGCTCACGCTCTTTTGATTGTCGTTCTTGCTCATCTTTGGGGTCTAGACCATCTCGGATTGTTTGGCTCAAGGCCCGTGCTTTACTACGCGCATCAGCAAGGCATAGAGTGGGAAAACGTCCAAGCTGTATGAAGGCTCGTTTTCCTTCGCGCATGTAGCGGAAAACAAACATCTTGCCACCACTGGGGAGGACTTTGACCCCTAGCCCGCCTGCCCCACGAGTACGGGTATCATCCATCCTGTAATAGGCGTTAGTTTTCGCTGGTAGTGCAGCGATATCATTGGGCGTTAATGGCATAGTCGACAGGTCTCGCTAAAAGCACCCATGCTCAAATCATGGTGCTTTAATGGGTGCTTTTAAGATGAAGCTATCTGATATTTTACGAGATCTTATGAGACAAGCAAGTTTGCTATATGTATGTGTTTACTATGATTTTTGTGTGACTTATGAAACACAATGAGACATAGTGAGAACATAAGCCTTACGACTCATAATCGATTGGTCGTGGGTTCAAGTCCCCCAGGGGCCACCAAATTGAAAAAGGCCGCTCATGATGAGCGGCCTTTTTGCTTCTGCTGATCGGGCAATGTCCAGTGATGAGCTCGATGAGGTCATAGAAAAGACCCGCCATGGGCGGGTCTGGGCAGGGTCCGGATCAGGCGCCTCACTCAGAGACAAGGAGCCTAATGCTGAGCCTCAGGTTTGCTCGTTGCTGCCGCTCTGGATGGACGAGCGACGCCCGATGGCTGGCAGCATCCGGGTAACCAGATTGCTGCGCTGGCGCCAGGAGGTAAAGACAATGGCCAGCAGGTGCAGACCAATCAGCCCCTGCAGCGCCACCACGCACCACTCATGCCACTCGTCAGCCCCCAGTTCAAATCCCGTCTCGGTATTTTGAAACCAGCCGCTGCCAGCGGTGGCCAGCACAACCAGCCAGAGCGCCCACACGGCCAGCTTGCCGCTGCCGTGATGACCCGGTGCCGGAGGCTGCCGCTCACGCATCTCGCGCGCTTGCTGGCGAAAATCCTCACCGCTGGGGATTAGGGCACCAAGGCGAGCGTAGCCACGGGCGAAAGTGAGCCCCCAGAGCAGACGCAAGGAGACCAGCCCAATGGCGCCGTAACCCAGCCACTCGTGCCACTCCTCCCCCGCTTCGTTAACCCAGAGGTTGCCGATGCAGACCGCCGCCAAGCCCCAGTGGGTCAGGCGAACCAGCGGATCCCAGCGAAAGAGCTCACCCTTTTTGCTTGGCATATTTGTGGTACTCCTTCTTCAGGTCGTTGACCTTGGCCAGATGTTCGCGCGCCTTGGCCTCATCACCCGCCTTGAGTGCGGCCAGGCTGGCGTCCAGCTCGGTCTGTACCTCGTTCATCCCTTCAAGGAATTTCTCTTTCTTGGCGGCCGGCATGTTCTTCTGCTTGGCCACATCCAGCTGGGCCTTCATCTCGTTGATGTGCTTCTCCATGGTGGCTGCATCATCAGCCTTGACGGCCTGCTTGTAGTTGAAGCCAATCTTCTTCATCGGCTGTTCCAGATCACCCGCCACGGCAGGCAGGGTCATCAGGCCAAACATCAGGGGCAACAGCAGGGGGCGGACGGTTTTCAACATGGGATTTCCTTATATAACGACATGCTCGAATTGTTAGGGGTACTTATGAATCCAAACAAGAATTCATCACCAGCATGATGCCATGACTCATGGTGAAACGTTTGTGAAAAATGCTGTTTTTTGTGGCAAATAGTGACAAGTATGCCGCGCTTGTTTGCGCTTGGTAACTGATTGAACGCAGGTGACACGCAGCATGAGGATGGTTGAAAGCGGTAAACAGGGACAAAAAACCCCGCCGTAGCGGGGTCTGAATCAGCTGGCCATTTGCGTGCGTCAGTTACTCCTGTTCGCGAGCAATGGCGCGCCAGCCGATATCCTTGCGGTAGAAGACGCCATCCCACTTGATACGGCCAGCGAGCTGATAGGCACGCTGCTGGGCTTCTGCCACAGTGTGGCCGAGGGCGGTGGCGCACAACACGCGGCCGCCAGCGGTCAGGCTGGTATCGCCCTCCAGGCGGGTACCGGCATGGAACACCTTCTCGCCCGCCACTTCATCCACCGGCAAGCCGCTGATGGGGTGGTTGGTGCTGTAATCGCCGGGATAGCCTCCCGCCGCCAACACCACGCCGATAGCGGCGCGGGGATCATAGATAGCCTCTTTCTGATCCAGCTTGCCTGCGCAAGCGGCCAGGCAGAGCTCCACCAGATCGGACTGCATCCGCAGCATGATGGGCTGGGTCTCGGGATCGCCGAAACGACAGTTGAACTCGATCACCTTGGGATTGCCTGCACCGTCGATCATCAGACCGGCGTAGAGGAAACCGGTGTAGACGTTGCCTTCGGCCGCCATGCCTCGCACTGTCGGCATGATCACCTGCTCCATCACGCGTCGATGTACCTCGGCGGTCACCACAGGCGCCGGGGAGTAAGCCCCCATACCGCCGGTGTTGAGGCCGATATCACCGTCGCCAACTCGCTTGTGATCCTGACTGGTGGCCATCGGCAGCACGTGCTCGCCATCGACCATGACGATGAAGCTCGCCTCTTCACCTTCCAGAAACTCCTCGATCACCACCCGGGAGCCCGCTTCGCCAAAGGCATTGCCGGAGAGCATGTCGCGCACCGCGTCTTCCGCCTCCTGCAAGGTCATGGCGACAATCACCCCCTTGCCTGCCGCCAGACCATCGGCCTTGATGACGATGGGGGCCCCCTTCTCGCGCAAGTAGGCGAGCGCAGGCTCCACTTCGGTGAAGTTCTGGTACTCGGCAGTCGGGATGGCGTGACGGGCCAGGAAATCCTTGGTGAAAGCCTTGGAGCCTTCCAGCTGGGCAGCGGCAGCGGTCGGGCCAAAGATCGGCTGACCGGCGGCGCGGAAGGCATCCACCACCCCTTTCACCAGAGGCGCTTCCGGCCCGACGATGGTGAGGCCGACCTGCTTCTCTTTGGCAAAGGCCAGCAGCCCTTCGATATCGGTCGCCTCGATGGCGACGTTCTCGACACCCGGCTCAAGCTGGGTGCCCGCATTGCCCGGCGCCACAAAAACGTGGCGTACCAGCGGGGAGTGTTTGGCCTTCCAGGCCAGGGCGTGTTCGCGGCCACCGTTGCCAATGATCAGTACTTTCATCGTATCGCTCGCTTCTATTTGTGGTCACTGGACGGCCACCCGGGCCGTCAGTCAGCGGAAATAGTCAGTTGAAAAGAGACAACAAAAGGGCCGCCATCGGCAGCCCCTGACCCATCAATGACGGAAATGGCGCATGTTGGTGAACACCATGCACATACCGTGTTCGTCGGCGGCATCGATCACCTCCTGATCGCGCATCGAGCCACCCGGCTGGATCACGCAGGAGATACCGGCCTGCGCGGCAGCATCAATACCGTCGCGGAACGGGAAGAAGGCATCGGAGGCCATCACGGAGCCCGCCACGGTCAGCCCTTCATCCGCCGCCTTGATACCGGCGATTTTGGCCGAATAAACACGGCTCATCTGGCCTGCGCCGACGCCGATGGTCTGGCCATCTTTGGCGTAGACAATGGCGTTGGATTTGACGAACTTGGCCACTTTCCAGCAGAACAGCAGATCTTGCAGCTCGGCCTCGGTCGGCTGGCGCTTGCTGACCACGGTCAGGTCACCCAGAGTCACCATGCCGAGATCCCGCTCCTGTACCAGCAGACCGCCGTTGACGCGCTTGAGGTCAAAGCCTTGCGCCGGAGCCGTCCACTGCCCGCATTCGAGCAGACGCACGTTCTGCTTGGCGGCGACCGCATCGCGGGCCTCCTGGCTGACGGTTGGGGCGATGATCACTTCGACAAACTGGCGGGCCACGATGGCTGCCGCAGTGGCACCATCCAGCTCACGGTTAAAGGCGATGATGCCGCCAAAGGCGGAGGTGGGGTCGGTCTGGTAAGCGCGATCGTAGGCACTCAGCAGGTCGCTACCGATGGCCACACCGCAGGGGTTGGCATGCTTGACGATGACGCAGGCCGGCTCGTCGAACTCTTTGACGCACTCCAGCGCCGCATCGGTATCGGCGATGTTGTTGTAGGAGAGCGCCTTGCCCTGCAGCTGGATAGCGCTGGAGACAGAACCCGGAGCGGCATGCTCTTCGGCGTAGAAGGCGGCAGCCTGATGGCTGTTTTCGCCGTAACGCATGTCCTGCTTCTTGATGAACTGGCTGTTGAAGGTGCGCGGGAAACGTGACTCCTCGTCACCCTCCTTGTTGTCACCGTAGGAAGGAACCATGGTGCCGAAGTAGTTGGCGATCATGCCGTCGTAGGCAGCAGTGTGCTCGAATGCGGCGATGGCCAGATCGAAACGGGTCGCCAGTTTCAGGCTGTTGCCGTTGGCATCCATTTCGCGAATAACCCGATCATAGTCGGCAGCTTTGACGACGATAGCGACATCTTTATGGTTTTTGGCGGCAGAACGCACCATGGTCGGGCCGCCGATGTCGATGTTCTCGACCGCATCCGCCAGGGTGCAGCCCGCTTTGGCCACGGTGGCAGCAAAGGGGTAGAGGTTGACGACAACCATGTCGATGGGGGAGATAGCGTGCTGGGCCATGATGGCGTCATCCTGATCCCGACGGCCGAGGATGCCGCCATGAACCTTGGGATGCAGGGTCTTGACCCGGCCATCCATCATTTCAGGGAAACCCGTGTAGTCGGAGACCTCGGTCACCGGCAGACCCGCCTCGCCAAGCAGCTTGGCGGTACCGCCCGTGGAGAGCAGGGCAACACCACGCTCGTTGAGTGCCTTGGCAAATTCCAGAATGCCAGTTTTGTCAGACACACTCAGCAGTGCACGGCGAATGGGTCGAGCTTGTTCCATCACACTATCGTCCTCAACATAACGGGGACCGTTCCATGGGAGGCGAGGCTCAACACAGAGAGTCCCCAAATAAATGGAAGTGGGGGATTTCGCAAACCACTCTCGCCCCGACATCCGGCAAAAGCGTTTTAGGAAATGCCCGCTTGGTGCGGCACTCTGTTATGGGCGCGTATTCTACACAAAAAATGTGACCTGTGGTGGATTTTTTGAAACAGCAAAGCCTTATTTGGCGCGGCGTTAAACGTTTTCCACCTGATTTTCTCGAAACGTTTGCACTTTCAGCGTTTTATGGAAAAAAGGGTCGCCAGGAGATGTTTATCTGCCCCTTTTATGCCCTTGGCTGGCAATCCATGGGCAAAGGGGTGATAGTGGATTCCGGTTTTTGTGGCGGCATACATTCAAGGGGAGAGAGAGCATGTATCGGATCGGTGAACTGGCCAAGGCGTGCGGGGTCAAGGCAGATACCCTGCGTTTTTACGAGAAGAACGGGCTTATCTCACCGGGGATCCGCAACGAATCCGGCTACCGCCTCTACAGTGAACAGGACAAGCGGCGGCTGGAGTTCATCATTCGCGCCAAGTCGGTGGGATTCTCGCTGGCCGATATCGGCGAGCTGCTCGACCTTGATACCAACAAGGCCAAAGTCACCTGTCAGGAGGTGAAAGCAGTGGCCGACACCAAGCTGGCCCAGGTGGAGCAGAAGATCATCGAACTGACCCGCTTTCGCGACAATCTGCGCGAGCTCTCCAATATCTGCTGCGGCGGGCCGCGCTCGGCGGAGCACTGCGCCATCCTCGAGACGCTGGAATCTGGTGCCCCGGCCCATCACGAGCACCACAGCCACGACCAGCATGACCCGGTTCACGGCTGACATGGTATGCCTGACTGAGCGTGCCTGGCTCAGTGTGACTGACTCGGCGCGCCCGACGCATTGCTCCGGCGGCGATTTGGTGACAAAATCGCCGCGTTTTTAACCGGTGCCAGTGCATCCGGTTGCCGGGCGCTAGCCTGCACAGGCGCTCGCAGTGAAAACCGCCATCCAGACACAAGAATCAACACAGCAAGAGAAAAGAAGAGGAGCCATTATGGCCAAAATTCGGGTCGACCAACCCGCCCTCCCCCGTGAGGAAAATGCGCAAGGGGGCAACTATGCCCATCAGCGCGGCGAGATAAAGGATAACCATCTGCATGCCCTGCTCTCCGATCCGCTGTTTCGCAGCCGAGTCGAGCGCAACAAGAAGGGCAAGGGGAGTTACCAGCGCAAGGCCAAATTCGGCAAGCGGTGGGAGCCCGGCCAACAGCAGATGATCCGCGTCTGCTGCTGAGCGGGTTTCTACCGACCAAAACAATCAGGGCGCCATTGGCGCCCTGATTGTTTTGACAGAAGAAGCGATTTGGCAACGCCAACTCACAGCCTCAACAGGCCGCTCACTCATCCATAAAGAGTTCGAGCAACACGTTGAGATAGCGATGGCCGAGAGAAGTGAGCTGCCAGCTCTCTCCCAAATCCTCGATCAGCTCCTTGCTTTGGGCGATGGCGAGCACCGTCTCGACCCGCTCCAGCGGCAAGCCGGTATAGGCCTCGAACTCCACCTTGGGGGCCGGTTCAAACAGGCGGAAGCGGTTCATAAAGTATTCGAGCGGCAGATCGTCTGCCGTCACCTGCCACTGCTCGTCCAGATAGGGGCGACTCTTGTCCAGATACCCTTTCGGATGCTTCACCTTGGCGGTGCGCAGGATCTGCTGAGCCGCGAGATCAGTCACCTTGCCGTGAGCACCACAGCCGATCCCCAGATAGTCGCCAAAGCGCCAGTAGTTGAGGTTGTGATGGCACTGGTAGCCCTCTTTGGCATAAGCCGAGATCTCGTACTGGCGATAACCGCTGGCGGTGAGCATGGCGTGGCCCTGCTCGTAGATGTCCCACAGGGTGTCATCTTCCGGCAGCTTGGGCGGTTTGGAGGCAAAGGCCGTGTTCGGCTCTATGGTGAGCTGATACCAGGAGAGGTGCGGCGGGGCGCAGTCGATAGCCTGCTGCAGGTCATAAAGGGCATCGTCCAGACTCTGATCCGGCAGACCGTGCATCAGATCCAGATTGAAGGTGGGCAACTTGATGGCGTGGGCCAGTGCGGCGGCCTTGCGCGCCTCTTCCGGGCCGTGAATGCGGCCGAGGCGGGTCAGCTTCTCCTGCTGGAAGCTCTGCACCCCGATGGAGATACGGTTGATGCCGGCGCGCTGGAAACCGGCGAACTTGTCCGCTTCCACCGTGCCCGGGTTGGCCTCCATGGTAATCTCGCAATCTGCAGTGAGCGGAATGCGGGCTCGCACCCCGTCTAGCAAGGCTTGCATCGCCTCCACCGTCAACAGGCTGGGGGTGCCGCCGCCGATAAAGATCGAGGAGAGTGGCCGCCCCTGCGCCCACTTCAGATCCTGATCCAGATCTTCCAGCAGGGCGGCGACATATTCGAGGTGAGGCAACGCCCCCTTCTGGGCATGGGAGTTGAAGTCACAGTAAGGGCACTTCTGGACGCACCAGGGCACATGAATATAGAGAGAGAGCGGCGGCAGTTGCAGCATGGGGCTTCCAATAAAACGGGGGCTCAAGGCCCCCATTGTAGATGACTATGTGTAATTGACCGTGTGTAACCGACAAGGTGGCGAAGTAACTCAGTGCGCCGCAGCCAGCGCCGCTTTGAGCTTGGCCAGCGCCTGACCGCGATGGCTGAGCTGGTTCTTCAGCTCGGCGGGCATCTGGGCGGCGGTGCAGTCGTGATCCGGCACGAAGAAGACGGGGTCATAGCCAAAGCCATGTTGACCGCGCGGCTCGTCGATGATCATCCCTTCCCAGCTCGCCTGACAGATGATGGGAGTGGGATCGTCAGCGTGGCGCATATAGACCAGCACACACCAGAAGCGGGCGCTCTTCAGGTACTCGGGGGCACCTTGCAGCTCGCCGAGCAGCTTCTCGATGTTGGCCTTGTCACCGGCACCCACACCGGCAAAGCGGGCGGAGTAAACGCCGGGGCGCCCTTGCAGCAGATCGACTTCCAGACCGGAGTCATCGGCCACGGCGGGCAGACCGGTAATACGGGCGGCGTGGCGGGCCTTGATGATGGCATTCTCGACGAAGGTGGTGCCGGTCTCATCGGCATCGGAGACCGCAAACTCGCTCTGTGGGATCACCTGGATCTTCATATCGGCCAACATGGCGGCCAATTCCTTCACCTTTTTCTGGTTACCTGTTGCCAGGACAAGCTTGTTCATCGAGCACCTCCGCAAAAATAATCTGCGCATTCTATGCGGCGCAAGCGTTTAGTAAAAGCGTCAATTACACCCGCTGTGATGGGGTTACGGGGGATTTGCCGCCATCGAATAACCAGCTTTTTAATACATGTTTCCATAATGGAATAACCAAAGTGATTAAATACCATTTCTATTCATTACTGTGAGTCAGTAGACTCGCGCCCCAATTCATTAACCTGGCTGACTAAAGAGGTGACAGATGCCATTGATACTTTTACTCGTACTACTGGTGCTGTTCAGTCCGCTGGCTATCGACATCTACCTGCCCGCCATTCCGCAGATGGCCGAGCAGCTGGGCGCCGAAGTAACTCTGATGCAGGGCACCATCACCTGGTTCCTGTTCAGCATGGGACTGGGGCAACTGCTTGTTGGCCCGCTGGCCGATCGTTACGGTCGCAAGCCCATCGCGCTGGGCGGCGTGCTGCTCTATGGCCTGAGCGCGCTGGGGGCCGGTTTTGCAGCCAGCCTCGGTGAATTGATGCTGGCCCGGGTGCTGCAGGGCTTCGGCGCCTGCGCTACCTCGGTCGCCGCCTTCTCGGTGGTGCGTGACAGCTATGGCCCGAAAAAGAGCGGTCAGATGATCTCCTACCTCAATGGCGCCATCTGCTTTATTCCTGCGCTGGCCCCCCTGCTCGGTGGCTGGCTCACCGCCAAGGCGGGCTGGTCTGCAAACTTCTGGTTTATGGCCGGTTATGCGCTCATCGTCGGCAGCTGGCTGATGTGGCGGATGCCGGAGACCCGCCCGGAGGAGACCCGCAGCGAAGGGGCTCTCATCAGCTGGTCCCGCTACAGCCCGGTGCTGCGCTCCCCCAGCTTCCTGTTCAACGCGGCGCTGTGCATGCTGGCGATGGCGGTGATCCTCGCTTATGTCACAGCCGCACCGGTGCAGCTGATGGTGAAACTGGGGCTCGATATGAGCGGCTTTAGCTACTGGTTTACCGCCAACGCAGCCCTCAACATCCTGGCCTGCTTCATGGCGCCGCGTTTTATCGCCAAGGTGGGGCCAAGACGCACCCTGCGCATCGGCCTGCTGGTATTGATGCTCTCGGCCATCACCCTGACGCTGGCGATGCACATCGAGCATCCGCTGGCGATGATGGGGCCGGTATTCCTCTCCAGCATCGGCTTTGCCATGATCCTGGGCGCTGCCGCCGGGATGGCGCTGGCACCGTTCGGCCACTGCGCCGGTACCGCCGCCGCTCTGCTCGGCCTGTTCCAGATGAGCGGCTCCGGCGCCCTCGTTGGCTTGACTGGCGCCCTGATGCACGACCCGATCAGCCAGCTGGCGCTGCATATGTGGCTGCTGCTGCCGCCTCTGGTGATGCTGATGACCCGACGCGGCCGCCGCTTGTGTTTGCAATAAATCCTGTGCTCTGATGGGCACACTCAGGGGGCCATCGGCCCCCTTCTCGTTTGTATCGCCTTTACAACGAATGGCCATCCGGCAGAGAGCCTGTGATGGCGACCCCACTCACTCGATGTCAGCGGAGAACTCCCGATGAGCCACACTCTCAACGCAGCCCTGGTGGGCTATGGCTTTGCAGGCAAGACCTTCCACGCCCCCTTCCTCGCCACCACGCCGGGCTTGTCCCTGAGTTGGGTGGTGAGCCGCGATGCCGCCAAGGTGCAGGCCGATCTGCCCGGCTGCCGGGTCGGTTCACTGGAGGAGGTGCTAAGCGATGAGACCGTCGATCTGGTGGTGATCGCCACCCCCAACGACACCCACGCTCCTCTGGCCCGCCAGGCGCTGCTGGCAGGCAAACATGTGGTGATCGATAAGCCCTTTGCACTGGATCTGGCCGAGGCGCAAGCGCTGGTCGAGCTGGCCGAAAAGCAGCAGCGGCTGCTCAGTATCTTCCACAACCGTCGTTGGGACGGGGATTTCCTTACCGTGCGCCGTTTGATTGCCGAGGGGACGCTGGGACAGATCGCCCAGTTCGAATCCCACTTCGATCGCTATCGCCCCGAGGTGCGCCAGCGCTGGCGCGAAGCGGGTGGCCCGGGTTCCGGCCTCTGGTTCGATCTCGGCCCTCACGTGCTGGATCAAGCATTGCAGTTGTTCGGCCAACCGGACTGGTTGCAGGCCGATCTGGCCGAGCAACGCCCCGGCGCACTGGCGGACGACTACTTCCATGTGGTGCTGGGTTACGGTGCTCTGCGGGTTATTCTGCATGGCAGCTGTCTGGTCTCGGCCACCATGCCGCGCTTTGTCATTCACGGCAGCCAGGGTTCGTTCGTGAAATTCGGTATGGATGTGCAGGAAGATCAGCTCAAGCTGGGCAAGCGGCCACCAGCAGCTGATTGGGGCATTGATAGTGAACCCGGTCAGCTCAGCCGCATTGTCGATGGTCAGCTGCAGCAGCAGAGCGTGGTGGGTGAGGCGGGGGATTATGGCGCCTACTATCGCGGTGTCTGCGCCGCCATCAAGGGCGAAGGGAGCAACCCGGTGCCAGCAAGTGAAGCGCTGGCGGTGATGGCGCTGCTGGATCTGGCCCGTCAGAGCCACCTTGAGGGAAAACGGCTGCCCTGTCAGAAGCTGTCTGACTAAGGTGCGGGTCATCGGCCGCTATTGACCAACCTTGACCTTGTTAAACCGCCACAAGATGGCATCAAAGTGGTGTTTTATTGTGCAATTGGCGCCATTTAACGGCATCTTGTATTGATATCAGTCGTTGCAGTGGAGCTTTTTATCCACGGCACGAAAAAATGTCATTGTGATATCCGTTTTCATCGGTAACTAATGGGGCTATATTGCGCCCGCCTGCTGCCTCCCGGCTTCTTGTTTCAATACCGGGCAACGGTGGGCGCTGTGATGGTTGCACAGACCATCTCTCCATATTTATTTGAGGGAATGCACATGAACAAAGTACTGGTAGCCGGTATCCTGGGTCTGATGTTGACTGCTTGCGGTCAGAAAGAAGAAAAAGCTGCCGCTCCTGCTGCTGCTCCGGCCGCCGAAGTTGCTGCCACTGTAGAAAAAGCCGCTAGCGAAGCCACCTCTACCGTAGAGAAGGCCACCTCCGAAGCGACTGCAACCGTAGAAAAAGCTGCTACCGAAGCCGCTACCAAGGTTGAAGCTGCAGTGAGCGATGCCAAGGCCAACTAAGCCTGCACCTCATTCGAAGACGGGTCCGAAGGCAACTTCGGGCCCGTTTTTTTATCTGACGATCAGGGAGCCGGATTAATCAGCGAGGTGAGGATGTGATCCTCCCAGCGACCATTGATCATCAGATACGCCCGCGCGAATCCCTCCCGCTCGAAGCCGAGCCGCTCCAGCAGGGCGCCGCTGCGCTGATTGGCAGGCATATAGCAAGCCATGATGCGATGCAGATCGTGCTCGCAAAACAGGTAGTCGATGGCGGCTGACAGCACCTCTCTCATCACCCCCTGCCCCTGATGCTGCTGGTCGATGGCATAGCCCAGATGACACGCCTTGAAGACCCCCATCAGGATATTGCTGAAGTTGCAGGTGGCGATCACCCGCTCGCCAGCCGGATCGAGGGCCACCAGATTGACGCCGGTGCCGTTGAAAAACTGGCTGTAGCTGTCCTGCAGCCGGGCATGCCAGTAAGAGAGGGTGTAAAAGTGCTCGTCCCGCAGCGGCTCCCAGGGGGCGAGATGGGCGCGGTTGCGCCGGTAGAAGTCGAGCATCATGGGGGCCTGATCCGGCGACAGTATGGTCAGGTGGGTGCGGGCCGTCTTGATATGTGGCAGCGCCATCAGGACTCCCTCTGTCTTAGCCACTCATCGCGCAGCAGGCTGTAGTGGACATGGTCCACAATCCGGTTGCCCAGCCGCTCTGCGCGCCGGGTCACCCCCTCCAGCTGCATCCCGAGCCGTTCACAAACAGCCCTGCTGGGCTCGTTATCGGTGGCGGCGCTGATCTCCACTTTCTCCATCCCCATCTCCTCGAAGGCGTGGTGGATCAGGGCCTGACAGGCCCGGGTGATGATGCCGTTACCCTGCCAGCGCTCCGCCAGCCAGTAGCCGATGACCACCTTGCCAAGGTCATGATCGATGCTGTTGTAACCGATAACCCCCACCACCTCCCCCTGATACTCGATGGCAGTGGTGAGCCCCTCGCCGCGGGCGAACTTCTCGATGGCACTGCGAATGAAGAGGGCGCTGTCGACAGGGCGCTGGATCAGTGGCGGCCAGGGCAGCCACTGGGAGAGGTACTCCCGGTTGTCATTGCAGAGGGCAAACAGTTCGCTCGCCATATCTGGCTGCAAGAAGAGCAGCGCAAGCTCGTCGTCCAACTGCCATGAAAACATGGGATTCTCCTTTCAAATCAGTGATCAAATAGCGAATCAGCACCCAATGTAGCCAATCGCCACTGGCCGCGCCAGCCACTTTTACGCCTCCCCTCCGGCAGGTATCGCAGAGGGTCTCAGCGTGCGTTCTCTCCTCCCTCAAAAGAGGAGGGTGGGTGTCTGAAACCGGATAATGCTCTCCACATGGCGCCGAAGAATGCCCCCAAACGGCACTTTGGCAGATCCTGCTACCCCTTTGTGCTGCGCTGTCACTTTTGACAGGGGGCACTTTCCCCCACCGGCACTAGCTTCAAAACGCCCGACCTTCGGTCGGTTTATCAACCTCATCGATTTAAGGAAAGAAGAGATGAATAAAATTTATCTGGCCGTTGCGCTGGCTTGCTGGGGAAGCGCCGCACTGGCGGCACAAGAGGTAGAGATCAACGTAACGGCAAACGGCATCCGGGCCATGACAGGCCTCAGTGCCGCGAGTGGTACCTTGCAGCTGGAAGATGGCGAATTTCGTCAGGTGCGGGTGGTCAAGCTGCCCAACGGCCAGCAGCGGATCCGCTACGAGCAGGTCTGGAACGGCATCCCGGTAATGGGTCAGGTGGTGGTGGCTGACAAGAGCCTGAACGGCCAGCTGCAACAGGCCAGTGGACGCATGCTGCGCCAGATCGATCAGGATGTGGCAAGCCCGGCCGCCACCCTATCTCCACAGGATGCCGCCAGCAAGGCCAAGGGGGGCAGCAAGGGGAGCAACGAGCAGGTCAAACTCTACGTGATGCAGGATGAGAACGGGCTGGCCCGGCTGGTTTATCAGGTCTCCTTCATCGCCGAAGGTGACAAGCCAAGCCGCCCCTTCGTCATTCTTGATGCCCAGAGCGGTGAGGAGCTCAAACGCTGGGAGGGGATCAACCACAAGGATGCCACTGGCCCCGGGGGCAACATCAAGACCGGCAAATACGTCTACGGCACCGACTTTGGCCCACTCATCGTGGATGACAACTGCCGGATGACCAGCCCCAACGTCGATACCATCAACCTCAACCACGCCACCTCCGGCGGCGCCATCCACCAGTTCACTTGCCCGGAGAACCGGGTCAAGGAGATCAACGGCGCCTACTCGCCCCTCAACGACGCCCACTACTTCGGCAACGTGGTGTTCGACATGTACCGCAACTGGTACAACACGGCGCCCCTCACCTTCAAACTGAAGATGCGGGTTCACTACAGCAAGAATTACGAGAACGCCTTCTGGGATGGCAGCCAGATGACCTTCGGTGACGGCGCTACCACCTTCCACCCGCTGGTGAGCCTCGATGTGGCGGCCCACGAGGTGAGCCACGGCTTTACCGAGCAGAACTCCGGGCTGATCTATTCAGGACAATCCGGCGGTATCAACGAGGCCTTCTCCGATATGGCGGGTGAAGCGGCCGAGTTCTACATGAAGGGGAGCAACGACTGGCTGGTCGGTGCCCAGATCTTCAAGGGCAACGGCTCCCTGCGCTACTTCGAGGATCCGACCCGGGATGGCAGATCCATCGGCCATGCCGCGGATTATCAGGAGGGGATGGATGTACACCACAGCTCCGGGGTCTACAACCGCGCCTTCTACCTGCTCGCCACCAGCAGCGGCTGGAACACCCGCAAGGCATTTGAAGTGTTCTTGCTGGCCAACCGCCTCTACTGGGGCGCCAACACCAACTACCAGCAAGGGGCCTGCGGCGTCAGCCGGGCGACCGCCGATCTGGGTTACAGTCAGGCGGATGTGGCACGGGCCTTCCAGACCGTCGGGGTTGATACCAGCTGCGGCACCACTCCGCCACCGAGCGACAATGTGCTGCAAAACGGCGTGCCAGTGAGCAACCTCGCCGCCAGCAAGGGTGGCAAGCTCAACTACACCCTGAACGTACTGGCGGGCACCAGGTCGCTGCAGATCAGCAGCAACGGCGGCACCGGTGATGCCGACCTCTACGTCCGCTTTGGCAGCGCCCCCACCAGCAGCAGTTATGACTGCCGCCCCTACAAGGGGGGCAATAACGAAAGCTGCTCGTTCACCAATCCCAAGGCGGGCACCTGGCATGTGCAGCTGTCAGGGTTTTCCGCGTTCAGTGGCGTAACCCTCAAGGCCAGCTACTGATCCACCCGATGCGGGCCTTGTCCCGCATCGCGCTACTCATTGCGCCACCGTTTCGCCAGCGTGCGGGCGGTGGCCAACACGGTTTCCCGGGCCGGATTGGGCCGCTTGCCACCGCGCCACGCCATCATCACATCCCAATGCTCCTGCGGCAGATTGCGCACATCGAGCCTGACCAACCGCCCCACCTCCAGATCCCGCTTGATGGCCAGCTCCGGCATCAGGGTGATAAACCCGTGTTCCAGCGCCAGATCCCGCGCCGCACTGGCGGGCTGCACCGCATGCAGGGGGCTGGCCGCCCGCCGCAGCCGCCGCAACTGCTGGATAAAGACGTCACACCCCGGCCCCCATACCTGAGGCGCCAGCCGCTGGTCGGCAATATCCTCCAGGGTGAGGCCGTGACAACCGGCCAGCGGATGCAATGGCGAGGCGATAGCGATGATAGGGGAGCAGCAGAGCAGCTCCATCTGCAGGCCCGCAACCGGCGGGCGCTTGAGCACAAAGCCGATATCGGCCTCGCCGGTCAGCAGCGACTGCATGATCTCGCCGGAGTGATCCGTGGTGCAGCGGATCTCGAACGGCTCGTCCACCAGCTCCATCAATAACGAGCCAAACACCACCGAAGTGAGGGATGGCAGGCTGGAGAGACGGATACAAGGCAGCGCAGGCGCCCCCTGCAGTGCCAACCGCCCTTCGCTCAGAGTGGCCAGCGCCGAGCGGGCGGCAGGGAGAAACTCCTCGCAGGCACGGGTCGGCGTCACCCCGCGCCGATGACGCTGAAACAGCGGTGCCCCGAGGCTCTCCTCCAGCTGGGCAATCCGCTGGCTCACCAGCGGCTGTGACCAGCCACGAATGGCCGCCGCCTGACTGAAGCTGCCCAGCTCGGCCACATCCAGCAGCAGTTGCAGATCGTCCAGATCCATAGACATAAATAATCCTGATATGAAATATAGGTAGTTGTCGTCTACCACTATATCTAAACCCTCTCCAGAATGAAGGTATCTGTAAATGAGAGGGCGTTATGGTCGATAGGGCGAGGTTTTGGGGGCGCTGGTTTCTGGCGCTGGATACCACACTGGTGATCCTGGGTTTCTTTGTGGTGATGCCGATGATCAGCCTGCGCTTCGTCGATCAACTCGGCTGGGCGGCCGGTCTGGTGGGACTGGCCCTCGGCCTGCGCCAGCTGACCCAGCAGGGGCTGGGGATCTTTGGCGGCTCGCTGGCCGACCGCTTCGGCGCCCGCCCGCTCATCGTCACCGGCATGTTGCTGCGCGCCGTCGGCTTTGCCACCCTGGCCTGGGCCGACAGCGGCGCCATGCTGATCTTCTCCTGCTTCCTCTCGGGTCTGGGCGGTTGCCTGTTCGACCCGCCACGGGCCGCACTGGTGATCAAATTTACCCGTCCCCATGAGCGGGGCCGCTTTATCTCCCTGCTGATGATGCTGGAGAGCGCAGGGGCCGTCACCGGTGCCCTGCTAGGCAGCTGGCTGCTGCGCTTTGACTTCACCTATGTCTGCCTGCTGGGCGCCGGACTCTTCACCCTGGCGGCGCTCTGCAACTGGACCCTGCTACCCGCCTACCGCCTCTCGGTCAAACCGACTCCGATGCGGGAAGGGTTGGGACAGGTGCTGGCGGATCGCGCCTTCTGCCGACTGGTGCTGATCTTAAGCGGCTACTACATGCTGTGGGTACAGGTGATGCTGATTTTCCCCATTCTGGTCAAGCAGCTCTCCGGCACAACCACTGCAGTGGGCTGGATGTACAGCTTGGAAACGGCGCTGTCACTGGCGCTGCTCTACCCTATCGCCCGTTTCAGCGAGCGGCGCTATCGGCTGGAGAGCCGACTGATGGCAGGTATCCTGCTGATGACGGTGGGGATCGGGCTGGTCGCTTTCGTCAGCACCCTCTCCGGCATCTTCGTACTGCTGGCCTGCTTCTATCTGGGGATCATCATCTGCGAACCGGCCCGGGAGACCCTGATGACCCGGCTGGCCAACCCCACAGCCCGCGGCAGCTACATGGGCTTCAGCCGCCTCGGACTGGCGCTGGGGGGCATGACCGGCTACGTGGGCGGTGGCTCCCTCTATGACTTCTCGCTGCAACAGGGGCAACCGGCCCTCCCCTGGCTGGTGCTGGGCACCATAGGCGTCGCCACCATGTTGCTGCTCGCCCGCTGCTTCTCCCGCCGCCCGGAGCTGGCCATCAGAGCCGCTGCCTGAAGCCCCCCCTGCCTACGGCAGCCCCGCCAACGGGGCTGCCGCTCACCCCATATTCTGCAAGTCATCACAGCAAAAGGTTGCGAATTACAACTTTTACGCTATTTTAGTTGTCATGCACAACTAAAAAGGAACCCACGATATGGATCCCCGTCCCCTGCGCGCCCTGTCGCGCGATCTGGTTCGCGAACTCGGCATGCTCTCCCAGCAGTGCGGCAATCTGGCCCTCACCCCCATCGAGGCTCACCTGCTGATCGAGCTGGAAAACGCCCCGGCCACCAACCAGCAGCTGGCAGAAAAGCTGCACATCGACAAATCCAACGCCAGCCGTCCGCTGGCGCGCCTCGCCGAGCGGGAGCTCATCAGCTGGCACCCGCACCCCTCCGATGGGCGCAGCAAGGAGGCCCGCCTCACCGTCAACGGTCAGGGGATGCTGCTGGAGTTGCACCGGGAGATGGACGGGGCGATGGAAGAGATGCTGGCGCAGTTGAGCCTGCCCGAGCGGGAGCAGCTGTGGCAAGGGCTGCGGCTCTATCGCAGCGCCCTCTCCCGCGCCCGTCGCCAGCGGGGTTACCAGATCCGCCCCATCACGGCGGCGGACAATGCCCAGATCGCCTTGGTGATCCGCGCCGTATCAGCCGAATATGGCCTCACCGCAGACAAGGGCTATGGGGTCTCGGATCCCAATCTCGACACCCTCTCCCAGAGCTATCAGGGGGAGAAGAGTCGCTACTGGGTCATCGAAGGGCCGGACGGTTCCATCCTCGGCGGTGGTGGTATCGCACCATTGGCGGGAGAAGAGGGAGTCTGCGAGCTGCAGAAGATGTACTTTATGCCCGCCCTGCGCGGACTGGGCCTTGGCAAGCGGCTGGTGTTGCAGGCACTGGATGCCGCTCGCGGTTTGGGCTATCGCCGCTGCTATCTGGAGACCACAGAGGTACTGCGCGAGGCTACCAGCCTGTACGAATCACTGGGCTTTGAACACCTGCCCGGCCCCCTTGGCTGCACCGGCCACGGGGATTGCGAGATCTGCATGGTGCTGACACTGGGGTAGCCCCCTCATCCCCAACCCTTCTCCCGCAAGGGGAGAAGGGAGCAAAAACACTTCCGCGACCTTTCAGGCAGACCTCTGATGGTTCCCTCTCCCTCCGGGAGAGGGCTAGGGTGAGGGCTGCTTGCGACTGGTATATGCTGAACAACTCCCCCCTGCATCCCTCCTTAAACAGGCAAAACGGCACAAAACAAGAGACCCCGCCGAAGCGGGGTCTCTTTGATTATCTGCCAACAGGCAAACAAACCGTTATCAGTGCTCGCGAGTCTGGCGGAACTCCACGTCCGGGTGGCGCTCCTGAGCCAGGCGCAGGTTGACCATGGTCGGCGCGATATAGGTGAGGTTGTCACCGCCATCGAGGGCCAGGTTGACCTCGTTCTTGCGCTTGAACTCTTCGAACTTCTTGACGTCGGTCCCTTCCACCCAGCGGGCGGTGGAGACGTTGACCGCCTCGTAGATGGCCTCGACGTTGTACTCGCTCTTCAGACGAGAAACCACCACGTCAAACTGCAGCACACCGACCGCACCGACGATGAGATCGTTGCTGATCAGCGGACGGAACACCTGTACCGCCCCCTCTTCGGAAAGCTGGACCAGCCCCTTGAGCAGCTGCTTCTGCTTGAGCGGATCGCGCAGGCGGATGCGGCGGAACAGTTCCGGTGCAAAGTTCGGGATACCGGTGAACTTGAGATCCTCACCCTGGGTGAAGGTGTCGCCGATCTGGATGGTACCGTGGTTGTGCAGACCGATGATGTCACCGGCGAAGGCGTCTTCCGCCTGCTCACGGTCACCGGCCATAAAGGTCACGGCGTCGGAGATGTTCACATCCTTGCCGATACGCACGTGGCGCATCTTCATGCCCTTGGAATAGGTGCCTGACACGATACGCATAAAAGCGATACGGTCGCGGTGCTTCGGATCCATGTTTGCCTGGATCTTGAACACGAAGCCGGAGAACTTCTCCTCGGTCGCCACCACTTCGCGGCTCTCGGCCTTGCGCGGCATGGGAGACGGCGCCCAGTCGGTCAGGCCATCCAGCATGTGGTCAACACCGAAGTTACCCAGTGCAGTACCGAAGAAGACCGGGGTCATCTCACCAGCGATAAAGGCATCGTGATCGAACTCGGGGGAGGCGCCCTGCACCAGCTCCAGCTCGTCACGCAGTTGCCGGGCCAGATCTTCGCCGACGGCGGCATCCAGATCCGGGTTGTTCAGCCCCTTGACCACCCGCTTCTCCTGGATGGTGTGGCCCTGACCGCTCTGATAGAGATAGGTCTCATCCTTGTAGAGGTGATAGACCCCCTTGAAGGATTTGCCACAGCCGATCGGCCAGGTGATGGGGGCGCACATGATCTTCAGCTCGCGCTCCACCTCATCCATCACTTCCATCGGATCGCGCACTTCACGGTCCAGCTTGTTCATAAAGGTGAGGATGGGGGTATCACGCAGACGGGTGACTTCCATCAGCTTGCGGGTCCGGTCTTCAACACCCTTGGCGGCATCGATGACCATCAGGCAGCAGTCGACCGCGGTCAGGGTACGGTAGGTATCTTCAGAGAAGTCCTCGTGACCCGGGGTGTCGAGCAGGTTGACCAGACAATCGGCATAGGGGAACTGCATCACCGAGGTAGTGATGGAGATACCACGCTGCTTTTCCATCTCCATCCAGTCGGATTTGGCGTGCTGGCCCGAGCCACGGCCCTTGACGGTACCGGCGCGCTGAATGGCCTGTCCGAACAGCAGGACTTTCTCGGTGATGGTGGTTTTACCCGCATCCGGGTGCGAAATGATCGCAAAAGTGCGTCTCTTGGAGACTTCACTCAGAAATTCAGCTGACATAATTCAACGTTCTTCTATTGAGCGGTGGCATCAGCCACCGTGGGAATAAATCCGGAATGCCGCTCACGGCACATGTATACGCAACGAAAGCCACGCCAGCTGGCGTGTTGCCAACCTGGTGGAGAGAGGGAGGAGGGTTGCGTTACATGGGTCTTCTCGCCTGAGTCAAAGCAAAATTGCGCGACATTATACCCGCGCGAGTGAAAAATACCCAGCCTGACAAGAGAGGATAATTTGGCCGCTCAGCCGTTCCACAGGTTCCAACTG
The DNA here is from genome assembly GCF_041402345.1 of Aeromonas sp. S11(2024). Classification (NCBI taxonomy): domain Bacteria; kingdom Pseudomonadati; phylum Pseudomonadota; class Gammaproteobacteria; order Aeromonadales; family Aeromonadaceae; genus Aeromonas; species Aeromonas sp. S11(2024). Next base: position 60,242 of record NZ_JBGLRC010000016.1, read on the forward strand.
AACAGAAAATCAAACACTCCGAATCGGATGGCAGCATCCGGACCACGTGGACTTGGCCCCCTCCTCATGCCAGCAACAACCACTCTTGATAAATTTTCATACTTGGACTTTCCCTACCCAGCTACAAATATGTAAATCGTATCTACATAATGGAGAGGTCATTACATGAAACATTCCACCCTGCACAATCAACAGATCGTCATTATCGGTGGTACCTCGGGTCTTGGCCTGGCCACCGCCCAACAAGCGATCGAGCAAGGCGCCAAGGTCATTATCGGCGGTTCCAACCGTGAGCAGCTTGCCACTGCGCTGGCTGAACTGGGCCCAAATGCCAGTGGCCATCAACTGGATATTCTCGACGTCGACTCCGTCAATCACTTTTTCAACCAGCTGGATTCGCTGGATCATCTCGTCATCACCGCCGCCGTCATGCGACCAGGCAGCTTTCTCACCGCTGCCATCGAGGATTTGAAAATCAACATGGACAGCCGCTTCTGGGGAAGTGTTCATGCGATCCGCGCCGCAGCACCCAAACTGTCAGAACGCGGCTCCATCGTACTCACGTCCGGGATGGTGACGCGCCGCCCACAACTAGGTAAGGCACTCCCTGCCGTTGCAGCTGGCGCGGTTGAAACGCTGGCTCACAGTCTGGTTACCGAGCTGACCCCCCGTCGGATCAACGTCATCAACCCGGGCCCCATGCGCACTCCCATGCTGCTTAAAGCACTGGGTAATGACCCACAAAAAGTGGCCGCAGTGGCGCAAAGCCTGCCGTTGAAACGCTTGGGAGAGGGAGAAGATTATGCGCAGGCCGCGCTGTTCCTGATGAGCAACAACAACATGAATGGTGAGGTGCTTCACCTCAATGGCGGCAGCGCCTGGGCATAACGCCCTTTTGACGGTCTTCTGCGCTCGTGCTTGCCAATCTGTCATCGCAGGCAAGAACGAGCGCAGGGGACGAGTCCCATCGCCGTATCAGTGTGCTCCCGAATAGCGATGACACCCTGGTGAATGACAATACCCAGCCCGTCAATCATCTGTTTCCACCCGGTTGCGCCCCGCCTCTTTCGCACGATACAGCGCATTGTCAGCACGCTGGATCAGGGCCGCCAGATCCTGATCATCGTCTCGCAGAGAGGCACATCCGATACTGATGGTTACCGGGTACGACATGCCGGGCAGCGCCCGGTTGGCGACCGAGTGACGGATCCGCTCAGCCACCCGGCACGCCTCTTCAAAGCTGGTATCCGGCAGCAGGATCAAGAACTCCTCTCCGCCGGTACGCCCCAACTGATCCTGGTGTCGCAGCTGTCGAGCTGCCGCTCGAGAGACCCATTGCAGCACCCTGTCTCCCTGGTGATGGCCCAGGGTATCGTTGATCCGCTTGAAGTGATCGATATCGAACACCAGCAGACAAAATGGCGAGCCCTGCCTGCGAGCCTGCGCCAACATATCGCTGCCCTGCCGCAGCACCCGACGGCGGTTGTTGATGCCGGTCAGCTCATCGGTAAAGGCCAGACGACGCATCCGACGGTTGCGATCAAGCAGCCACCCCATCGTCAGCAGCGCCAGTACCCCGCAAAGCACCATCACCACCAGCAGCCAGAAACGACGCTCCTTGACCTGCTCCAGCTCCTGCTGCTGCAACTGCTGCTCGACTCGCAGTCGCTCGTTCTCCCCCTCCTGACGGGCCAGCTCGAACTCGCCGCGAACCCAGGCCGTGCTCTGTTCCCGTAACAGCTGATCGAGCCGCTGCTCCTGCACCAGATGCTCCCGCAATGCGGCCAGTGCCGCCGGATAATCGCCTTGCAACTCGAGCGCCCGACTGCGTACCCAGTAGAGCTCGAGCAAAAAGCGCACGTGCCCTTCCTCCTTCAAAATCGGCTCAATCTTCTCAAGCGCACGCAAGGCTGGCGCCGGTTTCTGCTCTTCGACTCTCAACCTCGCCCGCACCAGCTCGAGATGCGCATGGAGGATGGGGTCAACGTCGGGAGAGAGCACCTCCGCCGCTTGTGCCAACAAGCGTCCCGCATCAGCGGGGCGATCCAGACCGAGCAGAGCCTCGGCCTGCATCACCATGCGTTCGGCATGCTCAATCAGATATTGAGGCTGATTATAAAAGGCCGCACTGCGTTCAAGCTCGCCCAGCGCATCCTGATAACGCCCGGTCTGCAGATAGACCATCGCCAGTTGATCACTGAGCCTTGCCGAGCCAAATCCATCGTGGCTCCTGGCAAAGTGCTCGCTCAACCGGTTGAGGGTGGCGAGCGCTTCGGCATAGAGGCCCATACGACGAAATGTCGCTGCAATCTCGAGCTGCGCCTGGTGATACCAGGTGGGCAACCCCAACTGCTCATAGATATTGTGCGCCTTGGTGAGATCCATCAGCCCCTGGCCTGAGACCCCCTGAAACGACAGCATGGCCCCCCGGCGGGCCAGCGCCAGCGCCTCCAGCTTTGGCAAGGCGGCCTCTCTTGCCAGCCGCAGCCCCTCATCGTAATCGTGACGAGCCTTCGCTACCTCGCCGAGCAACTGATTGAACCAGCCGCGGCAAATCGTCAGCTCCGCCACGGCGGCGTCATCACCCTGCTCGCGCGCAATGGCCAGCATCCGCTCCGCATTGGCGATGGCGGTACGGGACTCCTGCATGTCATCGGCCGATTGGGCCCAGCAAGCCAGACGACTGATCCGCATCTGCTGCGACAGCGGATAGGCGTTGCCGTCCCGCTGCAAACGGGCAAGGCGCTCCCGCAGCAACTCGATCGGCTGATAGACCCGCTCCATCCCTCCCAGTTCATTTTCCAACTGCTCGGGGGACAAGGGTTTGGCTGCCAGCCCGAACACCGCCAGCAACAGCAGCAAGGCAAGTCGGCTCATACATACTCCGGATCAATGGGAAAGATCATCGGGCAAGCCGATGCCGGAAAATCATCATCTTTTGCCCTGTAACAATGGTTGTAAAGGCTATCACCCGGACAGAGAGCCCGAATGGCAGGCTAGTCACATTTTACTGCGATATCATCGCGTTGGAATAAAAGCGGGGACGCACAGCGAAAAAGAGGGGGCGGGATAACAACCCAAGAGGGGTTGCCCCCTCCCGGTCACTAGTGGTGCTGCCAGCGCCGCAGCAGTCGGCCGCGCAGGCCACAATCGAGTAGCCAGCTATTGTCAAAAATCCGCAGCAGCGCCTGCTTGGCGTGGCGGGACATGGCGACGGCGTGAAAACGGGTCTGACGCTGGCGATAGCGGTTCATCTGATCGAGCAGGGGATGGGGCAGGCTCTGGGCGATAAAGTCGGAGATGACCAGCACATCCGCCTTGGCAAAGGCGGGATCATCAAGCTTGGCCAGCGCTTTTTCCAGGCAGGGCACCAGGTCGGTACCGCCGTGAAAACTCATGGAGAGGAAGCGCTCCGCCTTGTCCAGCCCGGTATCTGCAGTGATCTCGAGGGTCGCCACCTCGGTGGAGAAGAGCATCAGGTAGCAGCCGCGCTTCTCATCCATCGCCACCTTGAGCAGCGCCAGAAAGAGTGCCTTGGCACACTCCTCGGGATAGCCCCCCATGGAACCGGAGGTATCGACGCAGACGATAAAGGGGCCTCGCTGCTGCAACTGCTGGCCACCCTGCTCCGGGGTGCGCAGCATGATGCGCTGGCGCGGCAAGGTGCCACGTGACTGATAGCTGAGCAGGCGCCGCTCCAGATAGCGGCGATAGAACTCCAGCTCCAGCTCCGGCAGTCCCAGCATCACAGCTTCACTTGGCAGCAGCCGCATCAGATCGCTCGCCTGATGGATGCCCACCAGATCGTCCGGCACATCGTCGCTGGGAGCGGGCTCCAGCTCCAGCACCTGCACCGGCGGCACAGGTTGCTCCTGCGCCCGCCGCTCCCGCTCGCTGCGACCTAGCAGGCCGGCAATCTCCGCCAGCAAGGGTTCGCGCTGCAACATGCGGGCATACTGCTTGACCAGCACCAGACTGCGCTTGTGCCAGTGCCCCTGCGCCAGATCCCACAAACCACCGGCGGAGATCTGGTTGGGATCGAGGGCATCGGCCAGGGTGCGGCTCGCCAGCAGCTGATCTTCAATCTCCTGACGCTGCTTCTCCCGCTCCGCTTCGGCGATCTGCTGCTGCAGTTGCAGCAGGCTTCCCACCAGACTGGCGCGCCACTTGTCGATAAAGAGCTGGCGCAGCCCCTCGGTGGGGTGGGCCGTCAGCTGACGCACCAAGGAGCGGGCCTCACCGGCGAAGGGGCTGTAATGCTCCAGCGACTCCAGCAAGCCGGGCAGGCGACCAATCAGCTCGGTCATCGGCAGTTGCCGATGCGCCTGATAGAGCAGGTACTCCTGCTCCAGCGCCACCGGCACCGGCTTGTGACGGATCTCCTCGCCAAGCTGCTCGCCCCAGCTCTGCAGGCGCTTTTTCAGCAGCTTGCCCTGTAGCGGGGAGCGTTTGATAAATTCGGAAATCTTGGGTGAGGCTGCCAGCAGGAGCGCCACCTCCCCCGCAAGCTCCCCTTCGCCAATCAGGAGCCCCAGATCCAGCATGCCGATCTCAAGCATGAGCGCTCCTTACTCGTCCAGCCTTGGCAACCGCTCGCGCCACTGGGTCAGCTCGTTGCGCAGCAGTTCGAGATCCCGGTTCAGCACGAAGAAGCTGTCCTCCACCTGCTGCAACCAGCGTGAGTCGATAAAGAGGTGTTGCTGGTGACGCTCGAACAGGCTGCGCTGCTGCTTGAGCATCTGCATCACCTTGCCGACCTGAACCAGCTGCTCGTCGAGCGACTGCAACCAGGGCGCCAGCACCACCTCGGGGATGGCGTTGCGCTCCATCAGCACCAACGGGATCTGCTGGCGCTGGATATCGAGCACCTGCAGCCGCAGCTCATCGTCCAGCACCAGCTCATAATGCCCCTCTTTCGGGTTGCCGAACTCATAACCCACCAGCGCCTCGCCGGTCGGATGCCAATGGGAGAGCAGGGTGCGATCGAACACCAGGGTGCGGGTAAGACGTTCGGGATCGCTGCCATCCAGCGGCGCCGGGGTGAGCAGATGGAAATGCACCTGCTTGCCAAAGGGTCTGGCATTGGCAAGCGGGATCTCGATACCACGGGCCCGCCGACCAAACCACTGCTTGCGTTGCCGGGCCTTTGTGCAAAGGCGCTGGGCCACGCTCTGTTTGAGCTGTTTGAACTGATCCCGCAACGCCAGCAGCTGACGGGTCATCGCCAGTTGCTGATAGCCGTAGAGACGGGAGAATTCGGTCATCATCTCCAGCAGGGCGGTGCGGGACTCCTCGTCATGCCAGAGACAATCCTTGAACAGCAGCAGATCTACCGGTGCGACCTCATCGCGGCCATTGAAGAAGGCGCTCGCCTTGATAAGCCGTACTGCCTTCTTCCAGCGGCGATCCGACACATAACAGCGATGGGCCAGCTGGCTGTCGAGCTGCTGGCGCAGCTGATAGATGAGCTCGAAACAGGCATCCGGCAGGCGCACCTGCTCAATCTGGCTCTGCCACTGCTCATACTCATCCCCCCGGATCTGCAGGGATTCCGGCAAGTTCTGGTGGGCGTGACCATCGCTGGCCAGCATGGATTGAAAGTTGGCTTTCTCCTGCACCCGGTCCATCCAGATCCGCACCAGCATCCGGTCGTAGAGCGCTTCCAGCCCGCTGTCCGGTGCCGGCAGCTCGTTGGAGGCGGTCACCAGCAATCGCATCGGGATAGGGTGCTGGCTGTCACCGTTGCGAAACTGCCGCTCGTTGATGGCGGTGAGCAGGGTGTTGAGGATGGCAGGGCCCGCCTTCCAGATCTCGTCGAGAAACACCACCTCAGCCTCCGGCAGATAGCCTGTGGTGAGGCGCAGGTATTTGCCATCCTCTTTCAGCGCCTGAATGGAGAGGGGGCCGAACACCTCCTCCGGCGTACTGAAACGGGTCATCAGGTATTCAAAGTGGCGGGCGTCGTGAAAGGCCAGCTTGAGGCGGCGGGCAATCAGGCTCTTGGCAATACCGGGTGGCCCCAGCAAGAAGACACTCTCGCCACTGAGGGCCGCCAGTAGACCGAGGCGCAGGGCATCCTGCCGTTCGTAGAGTCCCTCACCGAGGGCGGCCAGCAGCCGAGGCAATCGCTCCTGGATGGGAATAAGACGCGCAGGATTCTGGGCTTGAGCTAAAGACGACATAGAGAGTGTTCCGAAGCTGGGATGATGTTAGCCCCAAGGCGCGATATCCATTTGCTCGACCTTGGGTTTTGTCTTGTTATGATGTTTATTCTGGTATCTCTTGCCGCACAATACCCGCCTCTGGCAGGAAAAAACGCAAGGGCAGTGCGATACCGTATCGGCAGCGTGCTGCGCCCATGCATAGCCAGTGTCGTGATGAGCACCATGCCCGCATGCGCCAGATGATGCGTTGCAAAGGGTGCAGCAAAAGCGGTTCGAGTGTACCCTGCGCAACACAATTTTCCCCAATGCAGATCAAGAGTGAGTCGCCTTAAATGCAAGATCCCGTTCGTCAGAGCATGTTGGCCCGCATGGGCATTCAAAGCTGGCAACTGCGTCGTCCGGCATTGCTGGGCGCAGCACCCGCTCCCGAGCTTGAGCAAAACGCCACACAGCCGGGCCAGACGGCACCGGCCACCCGCGCTCCGCTGCCCAGCGGCAAACTCTGGCTGCTGGCGCCTCAGCTGCCTGCCACCACGCTGCTGGCGGATATCTGCCAGTTGCTCGGCATGACCCCCGACGAGGTCTCACTGCTCAGCGAGCTGCCGCCTGCCGATCTGCAAACGGCGGGCGCCTCCCCTCTGCTCTGGCTGACGGAGGCCAACCCCGCGCGGCCAAATGCGCTGATCTGCCCGCTAAACCCCAGCGCCGCGCAAAAGCGCGCCCTGTGGCAACAGCTGCGCCAACACCTTGCGGCCAACGCGGCGTGATCCTGCATCATGCCGCCAAGACCCACTGTGATGCTGCTCTTTTTACCTGATTTTACAAATGCCGCCTCTGCCAACCCCAGTGCCCAACATCTTGCCATCCGGAGCCCCCATGCCTGAGTTTCGTCCCCTGCTCGAGAGCGATTTCGACCTTGTCTACCCCATCGAGCAAGCTGCTCACAAGGAGCCGTGGAGTGAGGCCAACCTGCTCTCCTGCTTCGGTCCTCGCTATCTCAACGGTTTGATGCTGGTCGATGGTTCCCCGGCGGGCTTCTATATCTCGGATCTGGTGGCCGGTGACAGCTCGCTGATGAACATCTGCGTGCATCCGGCGTTTCAGGGCAAGGGGTTGGGACGGGTGCTGTTGCAGGCCTATCTGGCGCGCAGCAAGCAAGCCGGGGCAGAGGCCTGGTTTCTCGAGGTGCGGGCCGGTAACCAGACCGCCATCAACCTCTACGAGAGTACCGGTTTTGCCGAATATTGCCGCCGCGCCGACTACTACGGCACCGGCAACGACAGGGAAGATGCGGTGCTGATGTCGCGACTATTCGATTTCGGCTGATCCAGCCTGTTCGTCGCGCCCAAGCCTTTTGTCCCCCCTCAATCGAGGGGGGCATTGTCCAGTGCGGGATCCTGCAAGGCCAGGGTGGTATGCACCACCGCCTCGAATCCGGCCCCGGAGAGCGGCATATAGAAGCCCCGCTGCCAGGTTTTTCCCGGCATCCAGATCTGGTCGATATCCACCACTATCTTGATGGGTCTGAGGGGTTGGCCCGGCTGCTGGATATAGATGCCGGGCGGTGTGGCGACTTTGGGAAAGCGGCGCAGGATCTGCTCGCTGCCATCCCCCTTGCCCGGGTTGAGCCGCACCTTCACCAGCCGGGCAAGCGGACCAGCCATCTCCTTGCTCTGCCAGAATTTCTTCTCCAGATCGCCGCAGCGGCGGCACTTGGGGGTCTCCAGCACATAGAGCAGCGGATAGCCCAACGCCAGCGCCTGTTGCTGCGCTTGCTGATACCCCTCGGCCCCCTGATACCAGGGATTGGCGGGCCCCTGTGATGACGTTCCGGCAAAGAACCAAAACGCAGCTCCCCCCACCACCATCAGCCCGACCGCGGCCAACGCCCCTTTCACCCACAGATTCATATCGTTAACCCTCTCTCTGCCTCCTAGCAGTATCGGCCAGTCTGCGCAAAGGGAGAGCTATTTGCGCTCTTTGTGATCCAAGACAAACAGCGAACACTTGTAAGCCGTAATGTTGGAGTTTAAACTCTAGCCCGATTTTTAGTGCCCTCGCGGGCGTACAACTGTAATTAAAGGATGTTTAACTGATGCCGAAGCTTCATCTGGTTCGACTGATGCGTGAACGTATTGCCCAGCTTGGCAACAAGGCTGCCCTGCGGGTTCAGCAAGATGGCCAGTGGCGCGCCATCGGCTGGCGTACTCTGGGCCAGGCCATGGACTACTGCGCACAGGCGCTGATCCGGGCCGGCCACCAGCCAACCGAAATGGTCGGCATCTATGCCCGCAACATGCCGGAGTGGACCCAGGCCGATCTCGGCATCCTTGCCGCCCGCGGTGTCAGCGTCCCTATCTACCCCACCAGCACGCTCGATCAGCTGCGCTACATCGTCAAAGATGCCGGCATCAAGGTGCTGTTCGTTGGCGAACAACCCCAGTTCGATCAGGCGCTGCAACTGATTGAAAGCGGCGAGATCCGCCAGCTCATCGCCCTCGACGGCAACGTCAACCTGCGCGGCTGCGCGCAGGCGAGCCACTTCCAGACATTTCTGGTCTCCGGCAACCATCAGCCCAGCGAGCAGGAGCTGCGAGTACGGGAAACCCAGTACCGGATGGATGATCTGCTGACCCTGATCTACACCTCCGGCACCACAGGCGAGCCCAAGGGAGTGATGCTCGACTTCAGCAACATCGCCGCCTGTTTCGAGATGCACAACAGCCGCCTCGATCTGAACGAGCAGGATGTGTCGCTCTGCATGCTGCCGCTCAGCCACGTGTTCGAGCGGGCATGGAGCTACTACGTGCTCTATTGCGGCGCCGAGAACGTCTATATCCGCGATCCGCAGAAGGTGATGGATGTGATTGGCGAGGTGCAGCCGACCGTGATGTGTGCCGTGCCGCGCCTCTACGAGAAGGCCTACGCCATGATCCAGGCCAAAGTCGCTCAGGCTCCGGCTCTGCGCCGCGCCCTGTTTGGCTGGGCGACCAAGGTCGGCAAGCAGATGGTTGCCACCCGTCAGGCGGGCAAGTCCGCCTCCCCCCTGCTCTACGGCCAGCTCTGGCTCGCTGAGCGACTGGTGTTTCGCAAGCTGCGCGCCCGCTTCGGCGGCCGCACCCGCTTTCTGCCGGTGGCGGGCGCCCGTCTTGCCGACGATGTGAACCTCTTCTTCCAGGCGATGGGGCTCAATCTCAAGTACGGCTACGGCATGACCGAGACCACCGCCACCGTCTGCTGCTACGAAGACAGCCAGTTCAAGCTCGGCTCCATTGGCACGGCACTGAACGGCATCGAGGTGAAGCTGGGTGAGAACAACGAACTGCTGGTGCGCTCCCCGACCGTGATGCGCGGCTACTACAACAAGCCGGACGCCACCGCAGAAGTGATGACCGAGGATGGCTTCCTGCGTACCGGCGATGCCGGTGAGCTCGACAGCCAGGGCAATATCTACTTCACCGAGCGTCTCAAGGAGCTGATGAAGACCTCCAACGGCAAGTACGTGGCTCCGCAACTGGTGGAAGGAACCATCGGCAAGGATCGCTTTATCGAGCAGATCGCCATCGTCGCCGATGCTCGCCACTTCGTCTCGGCGCTGATCGTCCCCTGCTTCGAGTCGCTGGAGGAGTACGCCCGCTCCATCAACCTGCAGTACCAGTGCAAGACCGAGCTGCTGCGCCACTCCCGGGTAATGGAGTTCTTCGAGGCCCGCATCGCCGACTTGCAAAAAGAGCTGGCCAAGTTCGAGCAGGTGAAGAAGTTCACCCTGCTGCCGAGCGCCTTCTCCATGGAGCTGGGTGAGCTGACCCCCACCATGAAGCTGCGCCGCAAGATCATCGAAGCCAAGTACCAGAGCGAAATCGAGGCCATGTATAACCACGTCTGATATCGCTCAGGTTCAGAGAAATAAAAAAGCCGCTCACTCGAGCGGCTTTTTGTTGGCACTTTGGTTGGTACGAACCCGCCTTCAGGCCGTAGTGGTACTGGTACCGAAGTAGTCGGCCAGGAAGTCATCGAACGAGAGGCTATCGCTGCGCTCGCGTTCACGCTGCTTGGCCAGCGAATCCTTCGCCTCACCGGCAAAGTAGGCCTCATCCCAGTACTGCAGCTCCCCTGCCAGCAGCTCCTCCCGATAGCGGGTCGCCAGCTTGTCGCCATAGCAGCCGTTGTCCTTGCCGCTCTCCAGCAGCTCCTTGAGCATGCGGGCGGAATAGGTGAGCTCGGGGTTGAGCAGCTTCTCGCGGTGCATCGCCAGCGTCTCGCGATAGCGGTTGCGGCCGCAACAGCGATCCAGCAGATCGGCCACCTGAGCCAGCTCATCAAACAGTTTGAGGCCGTACTCTTGGAGGCCAATGGCATTGCCCTGCTCATCTTCCAGCGTCAGGCCGGGACGACGTCCTTCCAGCACCACCTTGTTCTGGTTGCGGCGGTTGCGGGCAATCTCTTCGTCACTCAGCACCGGAGAGGGACGCAGCAGGCACCAGACCAGGAACAGATCGAAGAAGCGGATCTGATCTGCATCGATGCCGAGCGGGGTGAAGGGGTTGACGTCCACGGTGCGCAGCTCGATGTATTCGATGCCGCGCTGATCCAGCGCATCCGAGGGCTTCTCGCCGCTGCGCGGGGTACGCTTGGGGCGGATTGGGGCGTAGAGCTCATTCTCCAGCTGCAACACGTTGTCATTGAGCTGACGATACTCCCCATCCACCTTGACCCCGATCTTGGCAAAGTCAGGATTGTGGGTGTTGATGGCGCGGCGCAGGCTGCTGACATAGGCCGGCAGATTGTCGTGACTGATCTTGAGCCCAGCCTGGGCGCTGTTGGTATAGCCCAGATCGGAGAGACGCAGCGCGGTGGCGTAAGGCAGATAGAGGGTGCCCTTGCCGGTCTTCTCGAACGGCAGGTTGCTCTTGCGCCCTTTGAGGAAGGATTCGCAGATGGCCGGAGAGGCACCAAACAGATAGGGTACCAGCCAGCCGAAGCGGTAGACGTTGCGAATAAGCCCCATGTACTTGTCGGAGATAAAGCGCTGGCTGCAGCATCCTTCGCACACCAGATCCTGCCACTCGCTCCAGAAGCTGTCTGGCATGGAGAAGTTGAAGTGCACCCCGGCGATCACCTGCATCAGGCTGCCGTAGCGGTTCTTCAAGCCCTGACGGTAGAGAGTCTTCATTTTGCCGATGTTGGAGCTGCCGTACTGGGCCAGCCGGATGCTCTCTTCCCCGCCGACGAAGCAGGGCATGGAGAGCGGCCAAATCCGCTCGTCACCCAGATGCTGAATCACATGGTGATGGATGTCGCCGAGCTGCTCCATCAGGCTGTCGATGGAGTCGGTGGCCGGGGTGATGAACTCCAGCAGGCTCTCCGAGTAGTCGGTGGTGATATTGGGATGGGTCAGGGCCGATCCCAGCGCCCGGGGATGGTCACTCTGGGCGAGTCGGCCATCCGGCGTGATGCGCAGGCATTCACGTTCGATCCCGCGCCGGATCCCCTTGAGCGCGGTGAGGCGCTCCGGTGATCCCAACGCATTCAGCAACTCGGTGAGCGACAAGCTTGTTGTAGTCATATTCACGGCTCATGTGAGGCCGCCCCATCCGGGGCGGCTCTTGATTTTTATAAAGCGTCAGTTACGGCAACTGCAGCGGATAGATGGGAAGATGAAGCTCCTTCAGGGGTTTTTCAAGCTTTTGCTTGTCTCCCACCACCACGATCACCATGTCGGCCGGATTGAGCCAACGGGCGGCACTGGCCTTCAGCGCCTCGGGCGACACCGTTTTGATCAGGTTGTTCTGGGCCTGCACATAGTCCGGTTTCAGGTCATACATCACCATCTGCAGCAGGAAGCCCGCCTTCTGGCCCAAGGTCTCGTAAGAGAGGGCATCCTGCTGGGAGACAGCGCTGCGCATATAGGCCAGCTCCACCGGGGTCGGGCCGCTCTTGCGGTAGTTGTCCATCTCCTTGAGGAACTGGCGGATGGCATCGACGGTTGCATCGGCCCGCACATTGGCGCCGGTGGCGAAGGTGCCCACCTCGCGGTTGGCGGAGAAACCCGAGCTGGCGCCGTAGGTGTAACCCTTGTCTTCCCGCAGGTTGAGGTTGATGCGGCTGTTGAAGTTGCCACCCAGATTGAAGTTCATCAGCCCGGCGGTGAAGTAATCCCCCGTGGTATCGAACGGCATGGCGCGACGACCGATGCGGATCACCGACTGGGGCGCCCCCGGTTTGTCGACCAGATAGATGCCCGGCTTGGCCTGCTCACCATTGAGCTTGAGATCCCCCAGGGTCGGCGTGGCCCCCTTCCACTCGGTCAGGAAGCCAAGTTGCTCCTCGATCTGCTTCTGATCCACATCACCGACCACCACCACTTTGGCGTTGGTGGGGTTGTAGTAGGCCTGATAGAAGTGCTTCACGTCCGCCAGGGTCAGCTTGGCCACATCGGCAGGTACTCCGTCGGTAGGTTGACCGAGGCGGTTCTGCTTGCCGTAGACCAGCTCGCGGAACGCCTGCCCGGCCAGCCACTCGGGCTGCTGCTGGGCCTGTTGCATCCCTTGCAGCAGCTGCGCCTTGACCCGTTCGAAGTCCGCCTCCCGCATGCCCGGGCGCTCCAGCACCTCGCGCACCAGCGCCAGGGTCTGGGGCAGCTTGTCCGCCAGCGAGCTGACGGTGATGAGGTTGTTGTACTGGGCGCTGGAGACATCGATGCTTGAGCCCAGCTTTTGCAGCTCATCGCTCAGCTGAGCCTCGGTCAGGCGCACCGTGCCCTGCCCCATCATGGCGGCGGTCAGATTGGCCAGTCCAAGCTGCCCCTTATCTTCGGCACGAATGCCGCCTGGCAGGGCGATCATAATGGAGACGGCCGGGATCTCGTCACTCTTGGTGCCGATGATCTCGATGTTCTTGTCGAGCTTGCCGTGCCAGATGGCGGGCACCTTGACGCTCACCGCCTCGCCCGCCTTGGGCTGCACGCTGCGATCGAAATTGTCTTTTACCGGTCGTTCGGCCAGCGCCTCGTCATGCTTGCTGTAATCCGGCAGCTCGCGCTTGGCAGGGGTAAAGTTCGGGGTGGCAACCTGCCACTCGGTCTTGCCCTTGGGCACCACGCTCAGCACCACCGCAGGCTTGCCCGCGATGAACTTGTCGTAGGCGGCCTTCACCTGCTCCGGTGTCACCTTGCCGATGGCATCCAGCGTCTTGAACACATAGTTGGGATCCTGGGCAAACACCTGCCCCATGGCGAGCTGGCTCACCTTGCCGGAGACGCTATCCAGACCCCAGATGGCTGAGGCGCGGTACTTGGCGATCGCCTTCTCCAGATCTTCCGGCTTGAGGCCGCGCTGGGCGAACTCGCCGATCACCTTGTCCACCTCCCCCTTGAGGGTCTTGAGGCTGCCATCCACCGACGGATTGGGATAGGCGTAGACGGTCAGGGTACAGGCCAGCTCTTCGCAGTAGTGGGACGCCCCCACATCGATCGCCTTGCCGGTTTTAACCAGCGACTGGTAGAGCATGGAGCTGGCGGAACCTCCCAGCACGTCGGCAAACATGTCGAGTGCCGGCTCCTGCGGGTCACCAAGGGAGACGGTGGGATAGCTGATATAGAGCAGCGGCAGGTGCACCTTGTCCTGCAGCGTCACGTAGCGGGTCTCGGGCAGGGTCACCGGCTTTGGCGTCGGCTCGGCCACGTCCGGGCCGCGCGGTATGGAGCCAAAGTACTTCTCGATCCACGCGAGGGCCTGCTTGCTGTCAAAGTCGCCGCCCAGAGTCAGGGTGGCATTGTTGGGGCCATACCAGCGCAGGAAGAACTGCTTGAGGTCGTTCACATCGACCCGGTCGAGATCTTCCACGTAACCGATAGGCTGCCAGGAGTAGGGGTGAGTACGCGGATAGAGCGCCTCCCCCACCTTCTCGCTCACCAGCCCGTACGGCTGGTTATCGACCCGCTGGGCCCGCTCGTTCTTGACGGTGGCGCGCTGGATCTCGAACTTCTTCTGGCTCACCGCATCGAGCAGGAAGCCCATCCGATCCGCCTCCAGCCAGAGCACTTTTTCCAGCTGGTTGGCCGGCACTGTCTCGTAGTAGTTGGTGCGATCCTTGTTGGTGGTGCCGTTCATGTCGCCACCGGCCTCGTTGATGATCCGCATATGCTCCTGATCACCGACGTGTTTCGAGCCCTGGAACATCATGTGCTCGAAGAAGTGGGCGAAACCGGACTTGCCGACCGTCTCGCGGGATGAGCCGACGTGATAGGTCACATCGAGGTGCACCAGCGGATCGGAGCGATCGGGGGCCAGGATCACGGTCAGGCCGTTGTCCAGCTTGTACATCTGGTAGGGGATGGCGAGCTTGCCCTCCTCCTTGCCCTGTTCGGCAATCAGGGTCGGTGCCGCCAGCACCGGCAGGGTGAAGCCCAGCAGAATCGTTAAAGGTATGACTTTGTTCACGGTAACCTCGTGAGTGACAAAAACAGGCTAGAAAATATGACTGGCCAGCAGAAAAACCAGGGCATAACGGAACAATTTGCCGAGCCCGATCAGAATGAGAGAGCGCCAGAAGGAGAGGCGCAGCCAACCGGCCAACAGACAGAGACCATCACCGACCACCGGCGTCCAGGCAAGCAGCAGACACCAGTGACCATGTTGTTTGAGCCAGCCTAAGGCTTTTTGTTCCCCACAGCCTTGAAAATCTTCCGGTTTTTTCTTGAAGGTGGCGAGCCAGCCGAGCCACCAGGTGGTCATGGAGCCGAGGGTATTGCCCAGCGTCGCCCACAGCAGCAGGCTCGCCATGCTCCACTCCCCCTTGGCCGCCATGGCCCCCAGCAGCACTTCGGAGCTGCCGGGCAGCAGGGTGGCGGAGGTAAAGGCGCTTAAAAAGAGCCACCCCAGCCCCATCTCCATCATCTCGCTCATCCGGGATAGCCGTCGGCCGCAGGCATCCGCAGCAGCAGCTTGCCGCGCACATGGCCCCCTTCGATGGCCTGATGAGCCAGCGCCCCCTCGGCCAGGGGGAATTCACCGGCGAGGGTAACCTTCACCTCCCCCTGACGCAGCAGCATCAACATCTGCCCCAGCTGCTTCTGGTCGGGGTGAACCAGCATGCCGACCACCTCGATACCCGCCGCAGCTCCAGCATCCTTGATCAACTGGGCGGTAATGGTGGGCACAGTCACCAAGCGACCACCCGGTTTGACACAGGCCAGCGCCGCCTTGCCGCTCTCGCCGCCTACCAGATCCAGCACCAGATCGACCTGACCGGCCTCTGCCACCACCCGTGCGGGCCAGTTCGCATCGTGGTAATCCACCATCCAGCGCGCCCCCAGAGCATGCAGGAAGCCATGGTTGTCGGGGCTGGCGGTAGCCACCACCTCGGCGCCATAGGCGCTGGCAAACTGCACCGCCAGATGGCCAACACCACCGGCACCGGCGAGGATCAATACCCGCTGACCGCTCTGGAGGCCGCCGTGCTCAAGCAGCCCCTGCCAGGCGGTAAGACCGGCCAGCGGCAGCGCCGCCCCCTGCTGAAGGCTCACCCCGTCGAGCTTGACCAGCTCGCTCTCGCTTGCCACCACAGACTCCCCGTAGCCACCGGCGGTAAGGGGAAAACCGACCATGCCGCACACCAGATCCCCCTCGACCAGTGAGGTCACGCCGAGGCCCACCTTCTCTACCACGCCGGAGATGTCATAACCCGGTGTCCAGGGCAGCTTGTCCTTGTTCTGGGCCGCCGCCCAGCCAAGACCAGCGCGGGTTTTGGCATCAATGGGGTTCACCCCCGCAAAGCAGATGCGCACCCGCACTTCGCCATCGGCTGGCACCTTATCGAGGGAAGGGTTGAGCTTGAGTACCGAGGGGTCACCGAATGCGGTAATCTGTAGTTGCGTCATTGCACAATCCATCCTGTTGATTGATCAAGGGTCAACAGAATAACAGCGAGGACACCATGGCTCGAATGTTTCTTATTCCTCTGTTGCTGGCACTGGGGTGGTGGGCGTTTCTGCTCTACTTCCGCATCCCGCTCAAACAGGGGGCCAAGGGGTTTTACTGGATCATCGGCATCGGTGGCGGACTGGCCGCCTTCCTCAGCCTGATGATGGTGCTGACTCACTGAGTGCCACAGCCACTCGATAACGAAAAAGGCCACCGAGTTTCGGTGGCCTTCTCATTATCCGGCTTGCTGCTCCAGCGCCGGATTGAGGTAGTAGTGGCGATTGCTCCCCTGCCCCAGCACCCCCTGCGACAGCAGATGGTGGAACACCCGATCCACCTCCTCCAGCGAGAGTGACAGCGCCTGTGCCACCGAGCGCTTGCTGCATTTGAGCTCACCGCTCACCAGCGCACCGCGCACCTGCGCCAGCACTTCGGGGGCCGGTTCTGGGGGCATGATAGGCTCGGGCTGCGCCGCCATCGCCAACGCCTCCTGCGCCTCTCTGCGAGCTTGCTCTTGCTGCCAGCGCCACATCCGGCGAAAGCGGTTCTCCTCGCCGATCAGGCTAACGAAGAAGGCACCGAACACATCGAGCAGCACCGAGAGGAAGCAGACCAGCAGGAACTGCACCTGACTGATGCTCATCCCCACCCCGTCCGCCAGGCTGCTCATCAGCCCCAGCATGGAGGATTGTTCGTTGACCGGCTTGGCATCGCGCTGCTGACGCAGCTCATCCTGCTGCAAGCGCAGCTTGGTGTTGGCGTGCTGCAACGAGGAGACGCCACTGGAAATGCGCTCCAGCTCGATGTATTTGCGGGCTGCCTCCTCGTTGAGCTGGATCTGCCGCTCGATGCTGGCGATCTGCTCGTCGAAACGGGCCAGTTCCCGTTCGTGGCGCGCCTGCTGGCTCAACACCGTATTGGTGGCGCTGTTGATGCCACCGATACTGCCGCCGATGGAGATGGCCGCCAGCACGCTGTAAAACAGCAGCGACCAGAAAGCACCACTCAAATCCCGCCGCGCCTTGCGCTCGCCGTACTCGTACCAGACGTAAAACTTGCCCAGCTCGAAGATGATTGCCAAGCCGCCGAACAGCCACTTCATCAGCGGGTTGTCATCGATGGAGAGGAACAGCAGCAGGGAGAAGATAATGGAAGCCAGAATGGCCAACCCGGTGAAACTGTATACCGTCGTCAGAGCAAACCACCCCTTGGGGTAGCGCAATGTAGAGGAGTCCTGTGTGGTCATGATGAAGGGGTGTGCTGTGCAGGAAAAGTTGGCTGCCGATTATAGTCGCCAGACTCGCCCAGAGAAGGGCAAATGACTGAATTCCTTCAGATTGGCAACCAGCTGCCCAGAGTGCGACCAAAACGGACAAATCGGCAGCAGAAAAGCGATACAATCCCTCCCTGACTTGATCATGTAGTGAGATGGGGAACAGTTCCGCCCGGGTTCAGCTCCGGTCTGTACACTCATCCACCGTTGCAATTATCCGAGGCCATCATGAACAGTAAGACCACTTTGCTACTCTCCCTTCTTCTGGTTACCGGCAGCGCCGCAGCGACCCAGCAATATCAAGAGAGCAGTGGCTCCGAATTCTCCGTCGATGAGCTTAAATTCAATCTGGACTGGGATGACAAGCAGTTCGGCTGGACCCAGAACGACTGCCTCGACTTGGGGGTCGGCGAAACCGCCCCGGCCGACTGCAGGGCGGTCAAATTCAATCTGGAAGATGAAGAGAACCGCAACCAGCCGCCGCAAACCAACCAGATCCCTGCCAACTCGCAGAGTGGCCAATAACGACAGGAGTCCCCTTGCGATGACCCAAGCCAAACACAACCCCGTTATCCAGCGTGGCGCCCTGCTGCTTTCCCTGCTGATGGCACATGGGATCGCGGTTGCGGCACCGCCAAGCAAAAACAGCGATGGCATCAAGATCTCCGGTGATGACATCAAGATCAATCTCGACTGGGATGACAAAGAGTACGACTGGTGGCAGGACAACTGCCTGGATCTTGGCATTGGCGACAGCAGGATCAAACTCAATTGCGACAAGATGGATGGCAAGTACCGGGATCACTACAACCGCAGCATCCACAGCGGCAATAACCCCGGGCAAGGTCACGACAAACAGAAGGATAAAAACAAGGGTAACGGCAAGAAGAACTGAACGCCCTCTCCTGATGCAGCAGGGGCCTGGCGCCCCTGTGCTGATTGTTTACCAATAATTCTCCGCACTGATATTGCCCGGCGCACGCCTCAGATTCTTGGCCAACCCCAGCGCCAGCAAGGTCTGCTGGGTCTCTTTCACCATCTCCGGATTACCGCAGATAAGCACTTGGCTAAGCTCGGGTGAGAACTCCAACCCCACTCTAGCCTGCAACTGACCATTGGCAATCGCCGCCGGGATCCGCCCTGCCATTGCATCGGGCCAGGGCTCGCGGCTGACAAAGGAGACATAGCGAAAGCGCTCGCCATATTGCTCGGCAAAGCTGGCGATCAAATCCTGATAGCTCAGCTCCTCGCCTTTACGTACCCCATGCACCAGCACCAAATTCTCGAAACGGTTGAACGCCTCACCATCGGCCAGCATGGAGAGGAAGGGGCCGATGGCAGTGCCGGTCGAGAGCAGCCAAAGATCGCGCCCGGCGGGCACCTCATCCAGCGTCAGAAAGCCGGTCGCCTGGGATTGCACCAGCAGGGTATCGCCCGCTTGCAGCGAGCCAAGGGACGGAGTCAGCTCACCGCTCGGGATCTCGACCAGATAGAACTCGTGATATGGCGCAGAGGGGGGATTGACGAAGGAGTAGGCGCGCTGAATGCGGCGATCGCCCTGCTCGAGGGCCAGCTTGGTGAATTGGCCTGCCTTGTAGGGAGCCAGCTCGGCTGCTACCCGCAGGGAGAAAAGGGTGGGTGTCCATTCGATGCGTTCGATGACGCGGCCTTCTACCCAAGCCATAGGGATCTCCTCCAGTGGAACAGACCTTCACTCTACCCTCGGGCCGGAAAATAAAAAACCCGCGCAAAAGCGCGGGTTTTTTCTGCAAAAGCGAATCGCTATTACAGGGCAACTACCTGGATCTGTACGGTTGCTTTAACGTCAGCGTGCAGCTGAACAGCAACTTCGTAGTCACCGGTGTTACGCAGAACGTTGCCCATGCGGACTTCGCTCTTGGCAACGGCTACGCCGGCAGCAGTGATGGCTTCAGCCACGTCACGGGTACCGATGGAACCGAACAGCTTGCCTTCGTCGCCAGACTTGGAAGCGATAACCACGGTAGCCAGTTCGGCCAGCTTGGCAGCACGCTCTTCAGCAGCAGCTTTGTTGGCAGCCAGTTTGGCTTCCAGCTCAGCGCGACGAGCACCGAAAGCTTCGATGTTGGCCTTGGTGGCCATAACAGCTTTGCCTTGCGGGATCAGGTAGTTACGGGCATAACCAGATTTCACGGAAACTTGGTCACCCAGACCGCCCAGTTTGGCAATTTTGTCGAGCAGGATAACTTGCATTACCTTTCCTCTATAAATTTCGTTGAGTTAGGCTTAAGTGCCGGGCCGATTCTTACTTGTTGTGCAGATCGGTGTACGGCAGCAGAGCCAGGTAACGAGCACGCTTGATGGCGCGTGCCAGCTGACGCTGATACTTGGCGCGGGTACCGGTGATACGGCTCGGTACGATCTTGCCAGATTCAGTGATGTAGTTTTTCAGAGTAACGATATCTTTGTAGTCGATCTCGGTAACGTTCTCGGCGGTGAAGCGGCAGAACTTACGACGACGGAAATAACGTGCCATGGCCTTTATCCTCTAGTCAGTGATCCAGAATTACTCTTCGGAAGCAGCTTCAGTAGCTTCTTCGCGGCGCTCGTCGTCACGACGGGTGAAGCGCTCTTCTTTGGCCTTGGCCATCGGAGAAACTTCAGTCACGGCGTGCTTGGTGCGCATGATCATGTTGCGGATAACGGCATCGTTGAAGCGGAAGTTGGTTTCCAGCTCATCGATAACGGCTTGCTCTGCTTCTACGTTCATCAGAACGTAGTGGGCTTTGTGCAGTTTGTCGATCGGGTAAGCCAGCTGACGACGGCCCCAATCTTCCAGGCGATGAATGGTACCACCGGAGGTGGTGATGGCGCCGGTGTAACGCTCGATCATGCCGGGAACTTGCTCGCTCTGGTCCGGATGAACCATGAAGACGATTTCGTAATGACGCATTTTAGCTCCTTACGGATTAATTCAGCCTCCGCCCAGGTGCAGCCAGACCTCGGAGGCAAGGAACATAAAGGTGTTTAGTCGCTGCTTTTCTAGGGCGGCGTATTGTACAAAATCACATCCCTCACTGCAACTGACTGCCTTAAATGTTTTTCCCGATGGAAATCATCAGAAACAACAATTGATAACAATTATCATTTAGATCTATTCTCTCTCCATATCCTTATGGAGGGTGATGCCATGCAACCCGCACTAACGACTACGATTCCAGCCCGCAAATTCAAACTGACCCTGCTCGGGCCTGCCTTTATCGCCGCCATCGGCTATATCGATCCGGGCAACTTCGCCACCAATATTCAGGCGGGCTCTACCTTTGGCTACCAACTGCTCTGGGTGGTGGTATGGGCCAACCTGATGGCCATGCTGGTGCAGACCCTCTCGGCCAAACTTGGTATCGTCACCGGCAAGAATCTGGCGGAGCACATCCGCGACCGACTGCCAAAACCGGCGGTCTGGGCCTACTGGGTACAGGCAGAGATCATCGCCATGGCCACCGATCTCGCCGAATTTATCGGCGCCGCCGTCGGCTTCAAGCTGCTGCTTGGCGTGACCTTGCTTGAAGGAGCCTGTATCACCGCCATAGTGACCTGGGGGATCCTGATGCTGCAATCCCGTGGTCAGAAACCGCTGGAGTTTGTGGTCGGTGGCCTGCTGCTGTTCGTCGCGGCGGCCTACATCGTCGAGCTGATCTTCTCCCGCCCCCATCTGCCCAGCCTGCTGGAGGGCGCCCTCTTCCCCGGTCTGCCCAACAGCGATGCCGTCTATCTGGCCGCCGGTGTGCTCGGTGCTACCGTGATGCCCCACGTTATCTACCTGCACTCGGCACTGACCCAGCACACGCAGGATCAGGGTTCAGTCAGCCAGCGGCTGCACACCACCCGGGTCGATGTGGCGATTGCCATGACCATCGCCGGCTTCGTCAATCTGGCGATGATGGCGATGGCGGCCGCTGCGTTCTACAGTTCGGGCCACCAGCAGGTGGCCGAGCTGGAATCCGCCTACCAGACCCTCACTCCACTGCTGGGTCAGGCTGCGGCCACCCTGTTTGGCCTCTCGCTGGTCGCATCCGGCATCAGCTCTACCGTGGTGGGCACCCTGGCCGGGCAAGTGGTGATGCAGGGCTTTGTCCGCTTTACCATCCCGCTCTGGCTGCGTCGCGCCATCACCATGGCTCCCGCCTTCGTGGTAATCGCCATGGGGCTCAACACCACCGAAATTCTGGTGTTGAGTCAGGTGATCCTGAGCTTTGGCATCGCGCTGGCCCTGATCCCGCTGTTGATGCTGACCGGCGATCGGGCACTGATGGGGCAACATCGCAACCACCCCGTCACCCAGGCGGTAGGACGCCTTATCGTTGCGCTGGTGATCGGGCTCAACGCCTATCTGCTGGTTGCCATGATCTAGCGAACCGTAAAACCGAGAAGAGGGGCTCATTAACACTGGTTAATGAGCCCTTTCGCACTTTGGCGTATGCTGCCGCTTTCTCTTCTCATTTATCGTTGCGAGAGCCTTGCCATGGAACACACCCGAGCCAGCTTCGTACTGGGCCATCATCAGGAGCAGGCCAGCGTGGTCTGCTGCCAGCGCGGTGACACCACGCTGCTGGTCACCGACCTCACCCCTTTTCATCCCCAGAGCCACCTCTGGCCCGATCAGCCGGGGGATGTGGGCCATGTTCGCTGGGAAGGGGGCGAAGCCACCATTGGCCCTTGCCGAATGGGGGCCATCAGCCCGGATGGCGAGCTGTTCGTCGATACTGCCATTCCGGTCAAACGGGGCGCTGAGGGGTGGAGGTTCGTGGTGGTACACCCCTTGGCGGGCGAGCACAGCTTGCCTGTCGGTAGTCTGGTCGAGTTACAGGTCGATAGCGCGGCACGCCACGCCCTGAGTCTGGGCCACAGCGGCTGCCATCTGGCAGCGCTCGCCCTCAACCGGACTCTCACCCCTTACTGGCGTAAAGAGGCGAGCGAGCTCGATGCACTGGGTCAACCCGATTTTGACCGTCTCGCCATTCAGAGTTCAAGAGTCGAGCCTTGTGGATCGCGGGAGCAGTACCGCATCGGCAAGAGTCTGCGCAAGAAAGGGGTCAACAGCGAGGCGCTGCTGGCAGATTTGGCGGTGATTGAAGAGAAGGTCAACCAGCAACTGGCCGACTGGATCGCAGCCGGAGGCGAGATCCGCCGCAGCCGCGCTGGCGAGGCGATCATCGATTCCCGTTACTGGCACTGCATGCTGGCAGGCCAAGAGGTGACCATCCCCTGTGGCGGCACCCATGTTGCCTCGCTCGCCGAGTTGGGAGAGGTCAAGGTAGAGCTCACTCAAGTGGAAGAGGGTTTTGCCATGCTGACCCGGGTCACGCCAACCGGCGCCTGAGTCGCAGACTTGACCACTCAGGGCTAACGCCCAAATTGGCAATAGAGACGTATCGTAATGAGGGGGCATCATCATGCCCCTCAACGCCAGTCATGACGGACCGATGCTTCTCTTTTAACCACCCCCTGATTAGAATGCGCCTCCCACAGGAGGCACATCACCCATGAGTAGCACCCAACTACGCACCACCCCGGATCGACTTCGTTATCTGGTTCTCTACGAAGGCATCGGGCTGGCACTGGTCGCACCGCTGATCAGCCAGCTGTTCGGTCAGGGCGTCGCCGAGGTCGGTTCGCTGGCCATCTTCTTCTCCATCGTCGCCACAGCCTGGACCTACGGCTGGAACCGGTTGTTCGACAAGGGGTTGCTCAAACTGTGCGGGCGCACCAACAAACGACCACTGGACCGCTTCCTGCACGCGTTTGGCTATGAGGCGAGCTTTATGATGCTCTCCCTCCCCTGCGTCATGTTCTGGCTCGATTTGGGAGTGTGGGACGCCCTGATGCTGGATCTCGGCTTCGTCGCCTTCTACCTCGTCTACATCATGGTCTTTACCTGGGCCTATGAGCGGATCTGGCCGCTGCCATCCAACCCGCAAACGGCATAAGGCCTCAGCCGCAACGAGGCTGACAGAAGGAAAAGTCAGGAAGGACTAATAGGAAGGATGGGAGAATCCCATAAAAACAATGCCAGTCAGCAAGCTGACTGGCATTGGACAAAACAGACTTTCGGACTTACTTGACGGCGTCTTTCAGAGCCTTGCCAGCCACGAATGAAGGCACGTTGGCAGCAGCAATCTGGATCTCTTTACCAGTTTGCGGGTTACGACCGGTGCGGCCTGCGCGGTGGGTGACCTTGAAGGTGCCAAAACCGACCAGTTGCACAGCATCGCCTTCTTTCAAGCTCTGGGTAATACCATTGATGATCTCTTCCAGAGCCACTTTGGCCTGAGCTTTGCTCAGATCTGCTTTGGCGGCAATCGCATCGACAAGTTGAGCTTTGTTCATAACATTTCCTTTATGATCGGGCATTTAGCGCTGGGTCACTCTATGCAAAAAAAAACGCACAGGCAAAGCCTTTATCGAGCCGAACGCGTCAAACGCTGGGGTTTTCATCAAGATCTGCGGAAATAGTCACATTCCACACGCGAAAAACCGTGAGCAGGCCTGAAACCTGCTAGCACGCAGACACAATCTGCTGACTATTTCTTCGCCACTTAACATTATCCCCCCATGGCTATTGACGCTTGCCCAGATTTTCCCTAGTTATAGGTTGTGTCACTGCTCAAACGGCTCGGAATACCGAACAATCGGCCAGCCTTTGCCCCACGGAGGGATAGGGATTATGTTGACGAAACTGGAACAGACCAAGCAGGCGCTGGCAGGCAAGCATAAAGCTATCGACGACTGGCTGGATGCAAGGCAAGCATTGCTGGTTGGATACATGCAGCTGGCAGGCCTCACTCCGGCGCGGACCAAGCAACGCAGCCTGCCCAAAACAGAAGAGCTGCATCAGTTTTGCGACCGCCTGGTCGACTATGTCAGTGCAGGCCATTTCGAGATCTACCACCACGTCGTCACCGCCTTCGAGCAAGCCAGCGGCGAAACACTGGAGCTGGCCAAACGCATCTATCCCCATATTCGCAACAGCACTGAATTCGCCCTCGAGTTCAACGACAAATACAGTGATGCCGACGAGGCCCAATTGCTGCTACTGGATGATGATCTCAATGAGTTGGGTCCGGTTCTGGAAGAGCGGTTCAAACAGGAAGATCGCCTGGTCAAGGCGCTTCATGTGGTGGAATCCTTGAGTACCCAGCAAGCCTGAATGCCATTTTCGGAGCAAGTTCAAGATACTGGCAACCAAGGTGGATTACACTCAGAGCAATGACCCTAGCGTCCACACTTATTGCATACAGGAGATGAGCATGTCTGAGCGCCGCCGTTTTGCACGGATCCTCTACTTGACCATGGCAGAACTCACCCAGGGGGAACAGAAGTGGCAGACCCAGCTTGTCGACGTCTCCTTGCAGGGAGCCCTGCTGATCCGCCCCGACGACTGGGAGAGCCGTGACAACAAGGAGTACCAGCTCAGCTTTATCCTGAGTGGTAGCGATATCGAGATAAAAATGCAGGTCGAGCTGACCCACGAAGCCAGCAAGAAGCTGGGGTTCTACTGCCACCACATCGATATCGACAGCGCCACCCACCTCAAGCGGATGATCGAGCTCAACGTCGGCGACGAAGAGCTACTCCACCGCGAGCTGGAACAACTGCTGAGCGAACATTTGGAACATAGCCAGCCCTGATGGCAGGTGCCAGCCCATAAAAAAGAGCGCCAAGGCGTAATGCCAGTCAGTTAAGCCTGACTGGCATTTTTTTATTGGCTTTTTGCACCGCATACTTTTGTGGTCTTGCCTTCACACTGGGGGGTAACTTCGCTCCCTTCGCTCCGGTAATACAAACTGCCCCGCCTGTTTCTCCAGCTCTGCCACCCGCTTCGGAATACTCCCCGGTGACAGGTACGGCATGCAGCTCAGTTCATGGATAAGATAGACCGACGCCATGTGAAAACTCAGCTGGCTCGCCGTGTATCCCTTCAGACTCGCCGCCATCTTTACCATCTGGCTGCGCAGCAGGTTATGCGCCAGCAGCACTCCCCACAGCTCTTGCCGTATCCCCGCCGCCTTCTTGCTGCGCAGGGTCAGCCGGTGTTGTTGCAGGCTGTGCCTCATCTCCCGATAGCCCAACTCGATTTCCCAGCGGTGGCTGTAGAACTCGACGATATCGGCCCCCCGGGAATCGCATCGGGTCGACCATCGAGGTCAGCACTTGCCGCTCTTTGCCGTTGATGGTGCGGGTCAGTAAGCGGGCTTCTAGTGTCTCTGGCAGTTGCGACCACTTCTTCCTCGCCTGTGGGCTGGTCTTGAGATGCACCAGCACATCCTGGCGCTCCAGCTTGCGCACCACCTCGTATAGCGTGCCCTTTTTGAGTGGCAGCAGCCAGTGCCGCTCGCTGCCAGTGGTTTGCCAGGCGTGGAGCAGACCGAGAGAATAAAACCCCTTGTCGAACAGAGTTAGCGAGTGGTCTGGTGTGTGCGCGACAAGCTGCTCGGCCAACACCATCTCGTTGACGGCGCAGCTCTCCATGACCGCCTGAACAAGCTGGTGGCTGGTCAGCTCCATCTGGCAGAGCATGCGTGCCTGCGGATAAGCGGTCTCCCCATGCTGAGTACCGGGCTTGGCAAAGGCAGCGGCATTGTCCGGGGTATCGGGTGTGCGCCACATCACGCCATCGACGGCGAGTAGTTGCAGCCCGGCCCAGCCGGGATGATTGGCCTGCTGGTGCCAGCGCGAGGCGGTCTCGTGAAACAGCCGCTCAATGCTCTTGTCCCCCCAGTTTTTGGCGAGCTTGCAGGAAGGCGCTGGGGGCAACGAAGGGGCGGTCGCCGGGCAACAGGATATCGAGCTGATTGACGAGCTGGGTCATGGGGACGTGGCGGAAGATAGCCATGCCGATGATGGCCCAGACCAGACGCTCCATGGGCATACGGCGGCGACGCAGGGTCACGACATCCTCTTCGGCGAGCAGCGTTGTGATGAGCTCGGGAGGAATGAGGTCTGAGAGTGACTCAAACTGGGCAGTATTGCTGGCGTGGAGGAAGTCGAGAGCCTGGTCGATACGCATAAAAAATCCGAAACCAATCAACAGGTTTCGGATTTTCACACAACAGAAGGATCGGTCAATGGATCCTTAACTGATGGCTATGTCCAAATTACGTGTTGCATGGGGCGCCCCAGCGCCTCATGCAAACATGCTTTGATATTTACGCCTTTTCCGTAACGCTCCAGCATCCTGAGCCAACCCAGGTAG